>NZ_JACXXJ020000003.1:1283565-1593087 GCF_014926405.1 Agrobacterium vitis | reverse complement strand
AGTTCGATTTCATGTTTTTGGCCGACTCCGCCGCTGCCGGTGTCGGGGATCCAGATGCTTTGTCGCGCAGCCCGACAAAGGCGAACCGTTTCGAACCCCTCTCGCTCATATCGGCGCTGTCGGTGATGACCGACAAGCTGGGCTTGGTCTCAACCCTATCAACGAGCTATTACGAGCCGTTCAACGTCGCCCGCATCTTCGCGTCGATCGATCAGCTCAGCAACGGCCGCGCCTGTTGGAACGTCGTTACTTCGGACCACGACGAAACTGGGTACAACTTCAACCGCCTGGGCCTCGATCCGCATGCCGTCCGTTATGAGCGCGCCCAGGAATTTATCGATGTCGTGTTCGGGCTCTGGGACAGTTTCGAACGAGATGCGCTTCTGCTCGATCGCGGAGAGGGCGTCTATTACGACAAGGACAAGCTCCATATCCTCAACCATGTCGGCAAGAATTTCCAGGTTCGCGGACCGCTGAACATTGCGCCGTCCGCCCAGGGCCGGCCGGTGATTGCCCAAGCCGGCGGATCGGAAGCCGGCATGGCACTTGCCGCCCGCACGTCCGAAATCGTGTTCAGCCTTGCCTCCAATATCGACAGCAATCGCGCCTTTTACCAGAACGTCAAGGGGCGCATGCCGGCCTTTGGGCGCAATCCCAACGACATGAAGATCATGCCGGGCATTGTTATCAATGTCGGCGAGACCGAGACCGAAGCCAAGGCTAAGGTTGATTTCCTGATCGACAACCTGCATCCGGACGTCGGACGCCTGATGCTTTCGGAGTTCCTGGAAGCCGATCTTCGCGGCGTTCCGTTCGACCAACCATTTCCAATGGACCGTTTGCCGGCCGAGCCGAAAGGATCGCGCAAGATGTTCGATCAGCTAGTGGAGTTTGTGAAGCAGGGTCAGACGGTGGGCCAGCTCATCCGCCACTATGCCGAACGACATACCGGCAATGGCATTACCGGCACGCCAACGCAGATCGCCGACTATATGGAAGAATGGTTCGAGACACGTGCCGCCGACGGGTTCATCTTGATGTTCCCCACGCTGCCTTCCAGTCTCGACGACTTCGTCAAGCTTGTTCTGCCGGAACTGCGTCGTCGCGGGTTATTCCGAGAGGAATATGAGGGCGCGACCCTTCGAGACAATCTTGGCCTTTCGATGCCGCCGAACCGATACGCTGCTGCAAGGATCGCCGGAGCGGAACATGGCTGAGGACGAGCACTCCGGCCCCTCGCTTCCAAAACCAAGTGCGGATCAGTTCAAAACGTCCATGCGGCATCTGGCCGGCGCCGTGTGTGTCGTGACGACTGGTGAGGGGGATCAACGTACCGGCTTCACGGCAACGTCGGTCACGGCGCTCTCTGCAGATGGACCAACCATCATGACCGCACTGAACCGCGGGTCTTCTTCCTGGCGAGCACTTGAACGTGGCCGACACTTTTGCATCAATATATTATCGGCTGAACATCAAGCGGTGGCACAATCCTTCTCGGGATTCGGGGGCGCTCAGGGTGCCGACCGCTATGAAGGCGCCCGATGGTGGCAGATGGAGACTGGAGGACTGGCTTTGGAGGGAGCCTTGGCGAGCTTCGACTGTGAATTGGAAGAGGCGATCATTCATCGCTCTCATGCCATCGTCATTGGGCTGGTCCGGACGATTGCAACTTTCGATGCAAACGAACCCCTGCTTTACTGGCGTGGTGCTTATCGTCATTTAAAAGCCTGACGGCTGTCCTCATGGGCCCGTCCTGTTTTCATGCATTTGGACGGATCGATGACGAGATCTCCCTGCTGCCGCCCCTTGCTCAATATCCATCGATGAAATTCCCGGCCAGCAGGCTTGTCGAAGGCGGCTGAAGACCACGCGACATAGTAGGGCTGTGGCATGGGAAGCCGGAGGTCGAATGGCACGATCAGGCGGCCCGCTACAATGTCGTCCCAAACCATGGACAACTGCGCGAGAACCACGCCTTCACCGTAAAGCGCTGCATCGAGCGCCGCATTGGTGAATGAAAACACCAATGTAGGCTCGATAAATGGGGAGCTTTTACAGTGTACTGCTGCCCATTGTGACCACCCTGGAGACTGTCCTTCACTGTCTGCCCATTCAATCTCGATGAGCGGCAATTGCAAGAGATGCTCCGGCCGCGTTACCAACTCTCGGCCTTTGAAGCCGGGTGCATAGACGGGCAGCACAATATCTGTAAACAGGCGCGCATATTGTCGATGCGGTTCTATATGCCGGCCATAGGTAATGCGGAAATCGGCGTCACCATTCTCCAGGTTCGGCTCAGTCAAGTCGCCTTGCAGACGCGCTTTTGCGCCATTGCTGATCTTCTGCCATTCCACCATCCTTGGGGCCAGCCACTTTGCCGCAAGGGAGCGCAAGCTGCTCACCGTGATCGAGCTGGTGGATCGGATTTTTCTCACGGCATCTTGGGCATCCTGAAATTCCTGAAAGCCCCGAGCCAGGAAGTTTCGATAGGATTGCCCCGCACTGGTCAGCTTGACGCTATTACCCGCTCTCGTCACCAGACTGATACCGACAGACCTCTCGAGGCTCTTTATATGCTGGCTGACAGCTCCAACCGTGATGCCAAGGGCTTCCGCGGCAGCCGTCATTGTTCCGAGGCGGCCGAACTCTTCAAACGCCATCAGGGATTTCATCGGCGGAAGGTTTTTTAGGGACAAGTCCGGGGCACCCAAGTTTAATTTAGCTAAAGCAGTCTATATTAAAAGCATGCTTCTTCAATAGGCATTAAATGATAAATTGTTCGATATTGGCTATGAAAGCCAATCAAAAGGGGAACGCTGCGGGCCGTCGGTCCGGGCAAAAAAGATGAGGTTACAATGGGAAGTTTCGTCTCAACTATCCGGACTGCTTTCAAGAGATCCGCGGGTGCACACCTTGCGAGCATCGTCCTTGCTGTGAGCGTTCTGGCGCCAAACATTGCCGCTGCCGATGCACTCCAGAAAGCGAAATCTGCGGGCAAGCTGGTGGTCGTAACCGAGATGCAGTTCGCGCCCTTCGACATGAAGGTCGATGGCAAATATGTCGGCGTCAACAGGGATCTCTTCGACGAGATCGGCAAGGAACTTGGTCTTGCGATGGACTACGTCGACCTGCCGTGGACAAGCGTCCTGCCTGGCTTGGAATCGGGGAAATTCGATTTCGTCGGCGCGCCCATCAATGCCACGAAAGAACGCGTCACCCGTTACGCCTTTACCAATCCTTTCGCCTTCTCCGGCAGCGCATTCATGAAGCGTAAGGGCGATGCAGCGGTTACCAAGCCTGAAGACCTCAAAGGGCAGACCGTCGGGGTGGTGAAGTCCAGCGCCATCCTGCGCCAGGTACAACGGTTCAACGAAACCACCCCCGTTACCATTCGCGAGTATTCGGACAACAACCAGCTCTATGCCGATCTCGCAATCGGCCGCGTCACGGCTGCCGCCAGCTCTTTGGCAAACGTCTCCTATGCCGCGCAGCAGCGTCCCGATACGTTCGAAGTCGTTAAGCCGACATTCGGCATCCCGACCTATTACGGCTGGATCGCCCGCAATGACGAAGACAGCAAGAGCCTGATTGCCGCCATCAACGTGGCCCTCGCCAAGGTCATTGCAGACGGACGCATGGCCGCCATCCAGAAAAAATGGTTCGGCGAAGCCTATGATCTGCCGGCAGTCATGCCCGAACCGCAGATCTAACTGAGCAAAGAATGCTGGCGAGAACCCATGCAAACGATATTACATACGCTTCCCTTCCTTCTGGAGGGCGCCTTGGTCACAATCTACATATCGGTGCTTGGAACGATCGTCGGCATTCCGATCGGAACGTTGGTTCTCATTCTGCGCCGTTCCGGAATTGCTGTCGCGGAGTTCTTTGCCCGCACCTATGTCAGCTACTTCCGCTCGGTGCCGCTTCTGGTCCAGTTGCTGCTCTTTTATAATTTCCTGCCGCTTGCCGGAATCGACATGTCGGCGACGATGGCGTCTGTCCTCGCGCTTGGCTTGATCAGTGGCGCCTATGTGGCTGAGATCCTGCGCGGCGTCCATGGCAGCATTTCGCAAGGCCAGATAGAAGCTGCCCGAACGCTTGGCTACGACCCTGTCAGCATATGGCGCACCATCCTGCTTCCTCAGGTGTTTCGCCTGGCATTGCCGGCGCTCATGAACGAACTGACGCTGATGATGAAATCCTCTTCGCTGATCTCGGTCGTCGGTATCGCGGAACTGGCGCGCACGAGCCAGAATATCGTGTCGACAACATTTCGTCCAATCGAGATCTACACCGCCACCTGCGCCATCTATATCGTCATCACGCAGATCCTGCTTCTTGCCGGTCGGATTTTCGAGCACAGAATGAGGCGAGCAGGCCGATGAACTTCGATCTCTCTGCAATCGTCCCCTATGGTCCGGCACTGCTGAGTGGATTGGG
This sequence comes from Agrobacterium vitis, assembly GCF_014926405.1. NCBI lineage: Bacteria > Pseudomonadati > Pseudomonadota > Alphaproteobacteria > Hyphomicrobiales > Rhizobiaceae > Gillisella > Gillisella vitis. The sequence goes on along the minus strand of NZ_JACXXJ020000003.1, from coordinate 1,588,647 downwards.
CACGACCCTGCTGTGCTGGGTCGCCGGCAGCGCGGGCGCCATGGCGATCGGTTTTGTCGTGGTGCTGTGCCGTATCTCGCCGAGCCGCATTCTGTCCGCCGCGGCCCTGTTTTACACTGAGATCATTCGCGGGACGCCGCCGCTTCTGGTCGCCTTCTTCATCTATGGAGCAGGCCCTTCCTTTGGTCTGGTTCTAGAGCCCCTGCCGGCCGGCATTCTCGCGCTTTCGCTTCACGGCAGCGCCTATATGGCAGAAATCTACCGGGTCGGCTTCAACGCCGTTCCCCGCGGTCATGTCGAAGCCGGCATCAGCTTGGGACTTCCACGCCTTGCAATCTTCCGTCGGATTCAGGCACCCGAAGCTTTGGTCGCAATCACGCCGTCACTTGTGAACGCATTGATCGTCGTCAGCAAGGAGACCTCTGTCCTTTCCATTATCTCGGTCCCCGAGCTGACTTACGAGGTTCAGAAAATGTCCATCGAAACATTTGCAGCTTTCGAATCCCTGTTCGCGCTGGCCCTCGGTTACTGGATCGTCGTCAGTTCCATCGCCAGGGCCGGCCACTATATCGAACGCCGCGTCATGCGGCACACTGTCAGGAGCGAATAATGGCGGAAGAAATGGTCCGTATCGCCAGCGTTTCGAAGTCATTCGGTCCGTTGAAGGTGTTGCACGACGTCAATCTCGTCGCCGAGAAATCCGAGGTCCTTTGCCTCATTGGGCCGAGCGGGTCTGGCAAGAGTACGCTCCTGCGCTGTGTCAATTTCCTTGAGTCCTATGACGAAGGCGAAATTCTGGTGGAGGGCAAGCTGATGGGCTACGACATGTCCTCGGGCGCGCGCAAACTGATGCGCGGGGGGCAGTTGCGCGCCATGCGACGCAGCATCGGCATGGTCTTTCAGCACTTCAATCTGTGGCCTCACATGACCGCCCTCGACAATGTCGCCGATCCGTTGCGGCAGGTAAAGGGAATGTCCAAGGCCGATGCTCATCGCAAGGCGATGGAGACTTTGGAGAAGGTGGGACTGGCGGCCAAGGCTGACGGTTATCCCGCGGCCCTTTCGGGCGGACAGCAGCAGCGCGTAGCAATCGCGCGGTCGCTTGCCATGGACCCTCATCTGATGCTGTTTGACGAGCCGACCTCTGCATTGGATCCAGAACTTGTCGGCGAGGTGCTTCAAGTCATGCGCGATCTGGCGAAAGAGGGGATGACGATGATCGTTGTCACGCATGAGATCGGCTTTGCAGCGCAGGTCGCCGACAAAGTTGCCTTTCTTGACGGAGGCCGGATCGTTCGCTGCGGCCCTCCACGGGATGTTCTCTATTCTCCAGAGGAGCCGCGCCTCAAGCAGTTTCTCCAGACCTATCACGAACGCAATCAATTTTAGGAGGGGCGGCCATGCCAACCCGCGATATTTCCATATCGGACGTCGTGCTGCGCGACGGGCTGCAGCTCGTCGACACGGTGTTGATGCCGGAGACGAAGATGCAGATTTTCGACATGCTTTACGCAGCCGGCGTCAGGTCATTCGACGTCACAAGCTTCGTGCCGCCGGCGCGATTTCCACAATATGCAGATGCTGTCGAGTTGGTCGCCCATGGCCGCAGCAAACCAGATGTTTTCCTCTCTGCGTTTGCGCCCAATCCCAAAGGGGCCGAGCGAGCGGTTGCCGCAGGCGTTGACTCCGTGAGCTTCGTGGTGTCGGCAAGCGTCAGCCACAACCTCGCCAATGTCCGCAACACGCCGACCGAGCAGATGGAGGCGGCGAAGGCGGTCAAGATCTCCATGGCCTCCGCCGAGCGCCCGGCCCAGCTCGTCCTGGCGATTGCCTCGGCATTTGGCTGCTCGATTGAGGGGGCTGTCGATCCTGAAAGCGTCTTCAGGCTTGCCGAGCAGGCGCGCGACATCGGTGCCGACGAGATCTGCATTTCTGACACAGTTGGGTATGCCAGCCCTCGGCAGGTGAAAGACATCGTCGCGGGCGTCCGATCTGCGGCAGGTGCGGACATTCCGTTGCGCATTCACCTGCACGACACGACCGGAACCGGCATGGCCTGCGCCTACGCCGCTTTGGAGGTCGGGATCACCCGTTTCGATGCGGCGCTCGGCGGTCTTGGCGGCTGCCCGTTCGCGCCGGGTGCATCCGGCAACATTTCGACCGAAGACCTTGTCTACATGATGGAGACGTCAGGTCAGCGCACGGGGATCGACCTCGAAACGCTTCTGATCGCCACCCATGCCCTTCACACGTTTCTTCCGAACGATCCCATGCCGAGCCATATTTTCACGTCGGGGATTCCCAAAGCATACGGAATGCGCACATGACCAAGACCCTTCCCTTAAGCGGCATCAAAGTTCTGGAATTTTCCCAGATGATCATGGGGCCATGCTGTGGTCTGATCCTCGCCGATCTCGGCGCTGACGTGATCAAGATCGAACCGATCAAAGGTGATCGCACCCGCAATCTGACGGGTCTTGCCGCCGGTTTTTTCGACACGTTCGGTCGCAACAAGAAAAGTGTGGCGCTCGATCTGACGCTCAATGAGGACCGTGCCGTTCTCGATGACCTGATTGCCGAAACGGATATTCTGATCGAGAATTTTCGGCCTGGCATGATGAAAGCAACAGGGCTGGACTATGAGAGCCTGAAGAGCCAACATCCAGAGCTAATATATTGTTCGCTCAAGGGGTTTCTCGCGGGCCCCTATCAACATCGTACCGCGCTGGACGAGGTCGTCCAGATGATGAGCGGTCTCGCATTCATGACGGGATTGCCAGATCGGCCGTTACGAACCGGTGCGTCCGTCAACGATATCATGGGCGCCATGTTCGGCGTGATCGGTATCCAGGCGGCATTGCGCGAAAGACAAACCACCGGTCTCGGCCAGGAAGTGCAAGCTTCACTCTACGAGAACGCTGCCTTCCTGATGGCTCCCGCCATGCTGGCGGAGGTCATAACGGGCCAGGCCTCGACACCCTTCTCGGTCACCGAACGTCCTTGGCCGGCCTACGATCTTTTCGATCTCGCCGATGGCAACAAACTGTTCGTCGGTATTGTCGGTGACCAGCAGTGGCATGACTTCTGCGTGGCCTTCGAAAGGTCCGGCTGGCTGGCCGATCCCCGACTAGCAAGCAATGCTTTGCGCCAGCAGGCTCGCTCTTGGCTTATTCCCGAAATCCGCAGTCTGTTCCTGTCGCTCGACGCACCCGAGGTGAAAGCCACTGTCGAGCAGCTTGGCCTGCCGTTTGCTCCGGTCTGCACACCCATCGAGTTGCTGGACGATCCGCATCTCAACGCGAACCATGGCATGATCGACGTGGTGCTGAGCAACGGAATGGCCTCCAAGCTTCCAGCGCTGCCGCTGACGCTCGGCGGAAAGCGTCTCGGCGGAACGCGGCCGCGAGCGCCGCATATCGGCGAGCACACGTCCGAAGTCGCCCGCTCCAGCACGTTCGCTGCGCCGATCACACAGGTGGAGTGACAGGGAACGAACCGACGCTTTGTCGCGAAACGCCGTCAGGTGAAACCCCGCCACTCAGAGTAGGCATCAAACAGTTGGAGTCCGACGTGAAGCTCGTCCCAAATCCGGCAATTGCCGACCTTCCGCTCTACAATGCCGGCATGAATATCGAGTTTGCACGGAAGGTCAGTGGTAGATCGCAGATTGCTGCGCTCGCCAGCAATGAGAATCCATATGGCTGCTCGCCTAAAGTCCGAGCGATGTTCGCGTCGGATCTGTTTGATCCGTCGCGTTATCCGGACCCTGGTTGCACGGCATTGCGGGAGGCGATTTCAGCCAGAACCAATGTTGCCCTCGAGAATATCGTGGTGGGCAACGGATCCGAGGAAATCGTGGCAGCCATTTCCCGCGCTTATTTGGTCACTGGAAGTAGAGCGCTGACCGTCACGCCGAGTTTCGGCCTGCATGAGATCGATCCGATCGCGGCCGGTGCAACGGTCACGAAGATCCCGATGACGCAAGATATGGAGTTCGATATTGCCGCGCTTGAGGTGGCGCTCGCCGCGAAGCCTGCCGTCTTCTTCCTGCCGACGCCCTCCAACCCTGTCGGTTGTACGCTGGGCATGCTTCAGCTTGAGCGTCTTGCGGCAGCCACAAGTCCGGAGACCCTCTTCGTCATCGACGAGGCCTACTTCGAGTTCCAGAATGAAGTCGACGGGACGCGGTTCTTGGGTCGCAGCGGTCTCAACTGCGTCGTTCTGCGGACGTTTTCAAAAGCCTATGGTCTGGCAGGCCTGCGGGTCGGTTACGGCCTGTGCTCAAACGCCGGGATTGCCGATATGCTGAAGCGCGCCAAGCCGCCTTTCGACGTCAACTCCGCTGCGCAAATGGCAGCGACGATCGCGCTCGGCGATCAGGAATGGATGGAAGCCTCTGTTGCAAAAATAACGGCGGAACGTCAGCGCGTCGCGCTGCAAGTCACCGATCTTGGGCTGTTTGCCGCGCCGTCGTCGGCAAATTTCATCTTCGTAAGAACGCCGAAGCCGGGTTACGAGGTGGCACAGGCTCTTTTGATGAACGGGGTCGTCGTCAAGCCCTGGAAAGAAGCCGGTTTTGACAACTGGCTTAGGGTATCGATCGGCACAGATGTTGAGAACGATATGTTTCTCACAGCGCTGAAAGAAGTGATCACACCTTAACCGCGCTCTTCAATGGCGAGTTTTGAATTGCTGGACCAATTTGGGTTAGTCGCTTTTTCGGTCCGCCAGTCCAACATAACTGGTATCGAAATCTGCGTGTGCCGAATGTCGACCAATGCAATTGCCTAGCTGAATAGCCCAAGCCAATCTGCAGCTCTCAAAATCAAATCGCTTCCTTAACTAAGTTGTTTGTTCTCGTACGTCGGTTCACATCCCTTCAAGGCGAAATGGAGTAATTGCGAACATCAATGTGGTGGACATCCATTTAGAGCAGACCCGTGCGCCGGGGGCCGTCGGTCCCGGTTTCCGGCGTCGCCGTCGCTATGCTAAACCTCCTACGGCAACCCTTTTAACCGGTCTTGCGGGAGGCGAACGGATTTCGCAGTTTCTGCTGCATCTGGTATGCCCTTTGTTTTGGACGTCTGCGCAACGACCCAAGATCTGTCGCTCCGCGAAACTGCGCGGTTGTGAACCTTGCTCACCAGATTGGCTGAAAGCGTCCCCCCGGCAACAAGGTTGAGCTGCCGATCGCGCCGTGTTTTGAAGTAAGAAAATTGGCGGCGGGGCTATGACAAGGAACAGCAGAACAGTTTGACACGTTTTCGGAGCAGGCTGCGGACGATCCGATTTTCACCCGTGTCGCATCCAAATCCGCCAAACCCGACAAACATGCCATCCCGATGAGTGAAGAGGACATGGCCCGGCATCTCTCGCAGACGGGCCGCTACCGCATCCTTACGAAACTGGTGCCGCGCGCGGTTGCGCCAAACCCGCGCCCGGAGTATCCCCCTCAAAAGTCTCGTTCTCGACACGGAGACGAGGGGGTCTCAAAGCGCGCAAGGATGCGTGATCCGCTTGAGAAACTCAACGCGATCATCCCCTGGCTTGTGTTTGAGAAGCCATTGGCGAAGACGCTGAAGCGGTCTGAGGAGCCGAAGGGCGGCCGACCTGTCTTCCCGTCGTGTTTGATGTTCAAGAACTTGGTGCCGCAGGCAATGTATATTCGTCTCCGAGGATCAGGCCGAGTCCGTCATCCAGGACAACCGGCTGTCATTCATGCCGTTCCTCGCTGCCCGGGAACCCAACCGTGCTTGAAGCCTCTTTCGCCCTCCGGCAGCGCGACACCAACCCGGCGACGGCTGGTGAACCCCCCAGACGGCACTGTAAACTTAACGCTTCGAAGGCAGGGTTTTGGATTATGTCTTTGGTTCAGGCGACGCGCAGGCGTGCGATCTGGTGCCATTTTTCCATGGCTATTGCTCGAAGCTCGCGATAATGGCTGGATGGGATGTCGTGGCGGGGAATATGAAAGAGATTGGCGATCGGGTCGTGGATTGAAACGAAGCGTTGCAGGTGCCTCGCTGACTTGAAACGCTTCATGATCCGCTCTCGCATTCGGATCGATTGATGGGAGTTTTCTGCCCGGTTGTTTAGGCCCTTGTGCGAGCGATGTTCGACGCCGGGCATGATATTGCGCTTTGCGGCGGCATAGGACCGAAGTTTGTCGGTGATCATCACACGGGGTAAACGACCTTGCCCTTTCAGAAGCTTTCGCATCAAACGCTTTGCAGCCTTGGTATTTCGGCGGCTCTGGACCAACACGTCAAGTACGAAGCCGCCCTGATCGACGGCGCGCCAAAGCCAATGTTTCTTGCCGGCGATCGTGATGACAACTTCATCGAGGTGCCATTTGTCGCCGAACCTGCCGGTCGATCGCTTCCGGATATCATTTGCAAAGTGCCTGCCGAATTTCTCAGCCCAGAGCCGCACCGTCTGGTGAGAAACGATGACGCCACGCGCGGCCAGCATATCCTCGACCATTCGCAGACTGAGCGGAAACCGGAAATAGAGCCAAACGGCGTGGGCAATCACGTCAGCTGGAAATCGGTGGCGACGATAAAGAGGATCACGGGCAAGTCTGGTCATACCGCCAGATCCCACATTTTGCTCGACGCCCGGTTAACGTTACGGTGCCGATACGGTTATTCGGCTCACGATTGGGTAACTACCGATTAAGCCCGCGGCCCCCGGTGGGATCGCGGTTGGGCAGCAAAAAAACATCTCGCTCAGCAGGCCCAAGGCCACACTCATCCCGTTGACAGGGAACCATCGAACTACGCAGCGCGTTCTCGTTTTTGGTGGATGCCTCGCGGGTGCTCGTAATCCCCATGGAATCGGCCAAACCCACGTCGAGCGAGAATGACAGGAAGCTGCGCATGATCATCGGATACCATGCATCTCATGAGCAGTTTGCGCCCAGCGATCTATTATCATACGTGCAAGCTGCGGAGGATGCTGGTTTTCAAGCCATCATGACTTCTGATCACATCGCCCCATGGTTGAGCCGTCAGGGTAATTCCGGGAACAACTGGGCGTGGCTTGGTGCAGCCATGGCCAAAACGTCGCTCCCGTTCGGCAGTCTAGCGATCCCAGGCGGCTTGCGCTATCACCCGACGGTCCTTGCACATCTTGTCGGAACGATCAGCGAAATGTTTCCCGGCCGATTGCGCTGGATCGCGATGGGGAGCGGGGAGGCTCTCAACGAACATGTCGTCGGCGGCAAATGGCCTGCAAAGGCAGAACGCAATGCGCGCCTACTCGCAGGCACCGAGATTATCCGCGCCCTTCTGCGCGGCGAAGAGGTGGACCGGCGTGATCGCTGGTTTACGGTCGACAAGGCGCGGCTCTGGTCACTGCCAGCTACGCCACCAGCCCTGTTTGCCGCGGCATTGTCCAACGAGACAGCACAATGGGCGGGCGGATGGTCCGACGGACTGGTTACGGTCAACAAACCGAAGCAGAAGCTTGACGAGATGAGGGACGTTTACCGCCATGGTGGCGGGCAGGGCAAGCCGCTTGCATTGCAGGTACAAGTTTCCTGGGCGCAAACCGAGGCCCAGGCGAGAGCAGCAGCTTTTGAAGAATGGCGGAACGCAACTTTGCCGCCCGCTGCCTTGGCGGATCTTCCGATGCCCAAGGATTTCGAGAGGGCAACGCGGCACGTCAAGCCCGAGGACATCGATGAGGTCATTCCGCTTGTCACGGGTCCGGATAGGCTATTCGAGCTGATCTTCGTGGCAAAAGACTGCGGATTTGAGGAGGTGTTCATCCATAACGTCTCTCGTGACCAGATAGGTTTTATCAATTTCATGAAACGTCAGGTCCTCCCCGCACTGCGCGTATCCGAAACCTGACATGCACGAATTATCGTCGCGCTGAGCGCCTGGGCTTTATTACCGGAAAGGAAAGCAGCTTGATCAACGACCTCTGGTACAAGAACGCTGTCGTCTACTGCCTGTCCGTCGAGACCTTCATGGATGCCAACGGCGATGGAGTGGGCGATTTTCAGGGGCTGCAACGGCGGTTGGATTATCTGGCCGGTCTGGGCGTCAATGCCATCTGGCTGATGCCGTTTCAGGCCTCTCCGGGTGTCGATGACGGCTACGATGTCTCCGACTATTACAACATCGATCCCAGATACGGCACCCTCGGCGACTTCGTCGAATTCACCCATAGCGCAAAGCAACGCGGTATACGGGTGCTGATCGACCTCGTCGTCAATCATACGTCCGATCAGCATCCCTGGTTCAAACAGGCCTGCGCCGACAAGAACTCCCGATACAGGGACTGGTACGTATGGTCTGAGAAGAAGCCGGAAAATGCCGACGAGGGCATGGTCTTTCCTGGTGTACAAAAGACCACATGGACACGGGACGAAAAGTCCGGCGAATACTATTTTCACCGTTTCTTCAAATTCCAGCCGGATCTCAACACCGGCAATCCACATGTCCAGGCGGAAATCCTCAAGATCATGGGTTTCTGGATACAGCTCGGCGTATCGGGTTTTCGCATGGACGCCGTTCCCTTCGTGATCGCCGAAAAGGGTGCAGATGTGAAGGAATCGAAGCCGCAGTTCGATCTGTTGCGCAGTTTCCGCGAGTTCCTGCAGTGGCGCAAGGGTGACAGCATCATCCTTGCGGAGGCCAATGTCGTGCCCAAGGAGAACCTGCAGTATTTCGGCGACGACGGCGATCGTATGCAGATGATGTTCAATTTCCACGTCAACCAGGCTCTGTTCTACGCGCTCGCTAGCGCCGATACCCGGCCCCTTGCCAAGGCGATGAACGAGACCCGGGAGCGACCGCAAACGGGGCAATGGGGAATATTCCTGCGCAACCACGACGAACTTGATCTTGGCCGGCTGACGGAAAAACAGCGGCAAGCCGTGTTTTCCGCCTTCGGTCCAGACAAGGACATGCAGCTCTATGATCGGGGGATACGGCGTCGCCTAGCGCCGATGCTGGGCGGCGATACCAGGCGTCTCAAGCTTGCTTATAGCCTGATGTATTCGCTGCCGGGCACCCCGGTCCTGCGATATGGTGACGAGATCGGCATGGGAGACGACCTAGCATTGGAGGAGCGCAACTGCGCCCGCACGCCTATGCAATGGTCGACCGAGCCGCATGGCGGCTTCACCAAGGCGGAAAAACCCGTCTTGCCCGTTATCGAAGGAGGTCCCTATGGGTTCGAACATGTCAATGTCGCGGCACAGCGGCGGGACGCGGAATCGATGCTGAACTGGACCGAGCGGATGATCCGCATGCGAAAGGAAGCCCCTGAAATCGGATGGGGAAGTTTCAGCGTTCTGGACTGCGGCGATACCGGTGTCCTGGCGATGCGCTACGATTGGCGCAACAATGCCGTCGTCATCATCCACAATCTCCACGACAAGCCAGTCGATATCTCGTTCGATCCCGGCGTAGGTGAGAGTGGACGCGTCCTGATCGACATCGCCGACGGCAGCGACAGCAGCGCGGACGAGAAAGGCCGGCATAACATGGTGATCGAGCCATTCGGTTATCGCTGGTACCGCGCCGGCGGGCTCGATTACCTGCTCAAGAGAAGCGACATCTGATCCCGCACCGGAACCTCGGCTTTGCTCCACCCGTTGCCCGATAGGCGAAGCGGCGTCTCTTGCCGTCCGTCATTCCGCCAGCCGACTCAAATCAGCGAGATCCGCAATGCCTGTAGTTGCTCCCGACAATCCGGTTCCCGATATCAAGTGGTGGCACACCGCGACCGTGTACCAGGTCTACCCGCGCAGCTTTTGCGACTCGGATGGCGACGGCATGGGAGACATCCCCGGCATCACTTCCCGGCTGGATTACCTGCAGCGGCTGGGCATAGACATCATCTGGCTCTCTCCCATCTACCAGTCGCCGATGGACGACAACGGCTACGATATTTCGGACTATCGCGCGGTCGCGCCGGAATTCGGCACGCTTGACGATTTCGATCGGCTAGTGTCCGAAGCAAGAGCGCGGGGGATCGGCATCATTCTCGATTTTGTGGTCAATCACACATCGGATGAACATCCGTGGTTTCAGCAGTCGCGCCAGGCTACCGACAACTCGTTCCGCGATTTCTACATCTGGCGCAAGCCGGCCGATGACGGCGGGCCGCCCAATGATCTGCAATCCTCATTCGGCGGGCCGGCCTGGACGCTGGACCCGACGACCGGCGAATATTATCTGCACCTGTTCTCGCGTCGGCAGCCCGATCTCAACTGGGAGAACCCGAAGGTCCGCGCCGAAATTTACGAGATGATGAACTGGTGGCTGGATCGAGGAATTGCCGGTTTCCGCATGGACGTTATCGATTATATCGGCAAGCAGGTCGACCGGCAGGTGATCACGGACGGACCACACCTGCACGACTATCTCCAGGAAATGAATGCCAGCACCCTCGGCGGCCGTGACGTCCTGACGGTGGGCGAGACGTGGAGCGCCACGCCGGGATCTGCCCTTCTTTATTCCGGGCGCGACCGCAAGGAACTGTCCATGGTCTTTCAGTTCGAACATGTGACCCAGCAATGGGATGCGGTCTACGGCAAATGGCGCCCGAAGCCGTTCGACCTCGCGGGCCTGAAGAGGGTGTTTGGCAAGTGGCAGCTGGCGCTGGCAAGGGACGGCTGGAACGCGCTGTTCTGGGGCAATCACGACCTTCCCCGCGCTGTTTCCCGTTACGGCGATGCGACCGGCCACCACAGCCAATCCGCAAAGATGCTGGCGACGGTGCTGCACCTGTTGAAGGGAACGCCCTTCGTCTATCAGGGCGAGGAGATCGGCATGACGAACATGCCTTTCACGTCGATCGACCAGTATCGCGACATCGAGACATTGAACATGCATCGGCTGCAAATGGAGGCCGGATTGTCACCTGAAGAGTTCATCCGAGGTGCCAACGAAAGCGGGCGCGACAACGCGCGCACGCCGATGCAGTGGAGCGCCGCACCGCATGGTGGTTTTTCCTCCGGAACGCCGTGGATCGAAGTAAACCCCAATTACGCCACCGTCAACGCCGAGACGGCGATGACCGACGATGCTTCGATATGGAACCATTACCGCAAGCTCATCGCACTTCGCAAAGCACATCCGGTCATCGTCTATGGGGATTACCAGTCCTGGCTCGACCAGCACCCGGATGTCTTCGTCTATACCCGCAGGCTTGCGCAGGTCCGACTTATCGTCGTCGCCAGTTTCAGGCCCAGCGAGGTCCGCCTCACCATGCCAACGGAGCTTGTCGCCAGGGGTAAGCGCCTCATCTGGAACTATGACCCCGTCGATGAAATCGAGGCTGAGCTGGTTCTAAGGCCCTATGAGGCCATCGCGCTGCTGACGGATGCGTAATGCGACGGTGCCCTTAAACAATTGGCTATTGGCATCAACCGCCAAGGGGATAATCGGCTCAGCAAAATTCTTCAGCCTAACACTCCCGGGCCGAAGGTTCAAGACCCAGAATACCCCGGTCAGAATTCCCGGCAGAGTTGATCGGTAGGACTTGGCCCATCGCTGTTCGGCGCTAGCTTCAATTCAGAATATGTTTTCGCGAGATGGCCGGAGCGACGCCCACGGTTGATGCGAAAATGCGCGAGAAATGTTCTGAACTGACGAATCCGCATGCTGTCGCGATCTGCGAAATCGGAAGGGCAGTCGTGCGGAGCAGCATCTTCGCCTTTTCAACCCGTTGATGGCGCATCCATCTGTCAGGTGCGCTGCCCGTTGTGTTTCGAAAGGCCTGTGCGAACTGCCGAGCTGTCAGGTCCAGTTCGGACGCAAGAGCCGTCAGGGAACCGGGAGGAGACCGTCCCCGGTTTCGCAGATATACTTTTCACAATTGAAGGCCATTGAATTCAGGGAGCAGATAAAATGCAGATTGATCTTACCGGAAAGACGGCCTTGGTGACGGGATCGACCGAGGGCATTGGCTACGCAATCGCCCGACAACTTGCGAAGGCCGGCGCGGACACGATCATCAACGGCCGGTCCGAAGACAAGACCGCAAGGGCCGTAGAACGGCTCAAAGGCGAGGGGATCACCGGAAGTATGACTGGGGTGGCCGCCGACCTGTCAACAGCAGAGGGATGCAAGGCACTCGTCGCCAAGGTTCCCCATGCGGACATCCTGATCAACAATGCCGGCATCTTCCAGCCTATCGACTTCTTTGACGCGGACGACGAGGTTTGGGACCGGCACTGGCAGGTCAACGTCATGTCCGCCGTCAGAATGTCTCGGGCATATCTGCCCGGCATGCAAAAGCTGAACTGGGGACGCGTGATCTTCCTCGCGTCGGAGTCCGGCTTCAACATCCCGGTCGAGATGATCCACTATGGCGTCAGCAAGACCGCCGACATCGCCGTTGCCCGGGGTCTGGCGAAGCGGATGGCCGGAACTGGCGTCACCGTCAACTCGGTCCTTCCAGGCCCTACGCTGTCCGAGGGCGTCCAGGCCATGCTTGCGGGTGAACAGCAAAAGACCGGCCTACCGATTGAGGATCTGGCTGCGGCGTTCGTCAAACAGCATCGCAGCACTTCAATCATCCAGAGAGCGGCAAGTGTCGAAGAGGTCGCGAATCTTGTGACCTATTTGGCGTCGCCGCTTGCGTCGGCCACGACAGGAGCCTCCGTACGTGTCGATGGTGGGGTGATCGATACTCTCTAGGCACAATATAACGCAACGAACGCGGCGGCGTCCATCGCTGCCTGCCTTACAGCAGGCGTTGCGTAATTGACCCCTCTCGCCAACGTTCTTTGTTTGCCCCTTCGCATGGCGTTGGTGCAGCGTTCAGCGACAGGTGATCATTCAGTCTTTGATGGGCCGCTTATTTGGTTGCTCCCGTCGAGGCTTGGCGTTGAGCGGATTTCGGGCGTCCGCAGGTGAGCATTCGGTTAAGAATAGCGACACCGATCGCAGCCTCTGTCTGCTGAGAACGGAATGAACGGGCGCGCAAACGGGGTCCGATCACACCCTTGTATCGACTCATCGCGGTTTCGATCAGCGCCCGTTTCCCATAGCCGGTAGATGCCTGCCATTTCAACCGGCCATCGATCTGGATGCATGCGATGTGGTCGTCTCTCTGGCAGGACGCCAGGGCGCTGGGTCGTTCAACCGCGTTTGAGCGCGGTGGAATGATGACCCTCGCGCCTGCGCTGTGACGCAGAATTGCGTCGTAAGTTGGATAGCCATCATAGGCTCCATCGGCAGTGAATTGGCCGATCCCATCATCGATCTGATCCAGCAATGGCTCAAGCTGCGAGGCATCGCCGACCTCCTGATCTGTCAGACTATGAGCAATGATCTCGCCACTGTCCGCGTCAACAGCCAAGTGGAGTTTGCGCCAGCTGCGCCGGGACTTTGCCCCATGCTTTTCTTCCAGCCATTGGCCCGTGCCATAGACATTGAGCCCGGTGCTGTCGACCAGAACATGAAGCGAGCCACTTGCCACAGGCTGACGGTCGTTGCTTCTGCCGATGGCTTCCAGGTTCTGGCCCTCCTGCTCAGCGTGGTGTGATCGGGCACAGGCAAATCCAATTCCATCATATCAAGCGCCGAACTCAAAAGCCCTTCGCTCTGGCATAACAGCAGCCCAAACACCATGCCAAGCATCAGCGTCGTTTCGATCGCCAGATCCGAATAGAGAGGCTGGCCACCGCGCGTCTTGCGTCGTGGGGCCGCCCAGCCTGCCAGCGCCTCTGGCGTTATCCAAAGAGTTAAACTGCCACGGCGGCGAAGGCCGCCTCATACTCTTGCCAGTTTATCACTTCGAACTTCATTTTACCGATGTGATGGCGGCGGGAAGCGTTATGTTTGTGCGGCATCCGGGATCAATCTTGCTATTTTCGATCCCGGTCGCATAGATGAAAAATGTTGAATTTGATCCCTGCACCAACGCCCGTTTAGCTTAGAGCGCGGGATCGCGCCGTTCATACGCGATCCCGCAGATATCATTCAGACGGCGTACGTTCGGCCGTCAGCCTGGAAATGGTGACAATCTCAGCAGCACCATCGGCCAGAAGGCGTTTACGCACTAGGACCCGCATGATGCGAGCGGCGGTCGAGAAACTCATCTGATCAAGCGGCCCTTCGCCTTCCCACGGCTTGGTTAGTCGTTCGATGATCGCCGTGGAAATGTTCATTGGCACTATGTCATCGCATTCGCGCATTGCTTCAAAAACGAGACTGATAGGGGTGATCCGACCCTCAAAAGTGACGAGCGGTTCTGTCAGTCCTGTGTCCCATTCTTCAAAGGCATAAAGCGCTTCGCGGAACAATTGCTGAAGGGTGATCGGCGCATGTCCGTTGTAAAGTGGCGGCAAGGCATTCGTCATGTCTGTCTCCTCTCGTGGATTAAGCCAGTTCCTTCTAATCGGCCGGATATAAGGAAAATGCGAAAGCTTCTGTGTCCCGAACCGAATACACGATGAATTTTATAGTGTAACAGTCGCGTGATAAAGTGATAATTGACGACTAACGCACTGGCGCCCTATTTTGTCAGGTAAGTTATTGATATGGCACCTATGTATTCGGTTACATCTCCAGGCAAACTGTTCTGCAACTTCCCAGGGGATAGCATCGCTCTAACATTTTCGCGATATTTAGCGGCATGAGCCCGAACCTGCTACCCGATAGTGTGAGTTCACGCCGAAGTGCGACTTGTGTGGCTTTCAAGCTATCTGGCATATCGCATCTGCGCGAGTAGTTTCTTGCGGAAGACCTCAGCCGGTGTTCGGTATCATAGAAAGAGGCGTGCTGAATGAAGAGGGCCGCATTTCCGGCAGGGTACAGGCGGCAGTGCGTCCGATATCCGCTGCAGATTTCAAGCACATCGTATCGATCGGCATCGACGATGCATGAGCCTGAACTGCCTCGGCTGTGCAAGCTAAAAACACAAAAAATGCCACCGTTGAACTAACCGGCCGAAACGTTGTCGAGGAGTAGGTCATACGTTCCGTCGCCATGTCCCAGGAGTGGTCCCGACAATGGCAGAAAAAACGCGTGTGAAGTGGCTCTGATCTGCGAATCCGCAAGCTACCGCGATCTCGGCGAGAGGGGCATTTGAGGTTCTGATCATGTGCCGGGCGCGATCAATGCGTTTGGTCAGGAGCCACTGATAAGGTGTCATGCCCGTCGCTTCCCGGAAGGCGCGAATGAAATAGCCGCGTGACAGGTTGCAGGCTTCTGCCACGTCGGCAATTGACACTTCACCTTCGAGATGTTCGAGAAGGATCGATTTTGCCATTTCCAGATGCGCGCGCGACAATGTCGGCGCCTTGCTGATGGCAGGAACGGTCTTTCCACCGTACCGCTGAACCAGATAGGTGCCGATGGCCGTCGTCATCTGGTCGACGAACAAGGCATTTGCTTCTTCAGGGCGTTGCAGCGCGGGGAGGATAGCGCGTGCTAGGTTGGCAAGGACGATGTCTTTGGATGCAGTTTCCGTCGTCAGCAGGGTTAGGCCACTCACATCCGCATCTTCTGCTATCTTTGCAAGGGAAGAGGGCGAAATCTGAAACAGCATAAAATCGAAAGGCGTGCTGAGATCTGCTTTATAATTGTTGGAGAGGTCGCGGATATATATCGCATTCTCGGAAAAATCATGGCTGGTTGCATGGTTTCCGTGAAAGATCCGCCGCTGGTGACCGGCGAGCAATGATACCCCGACCACAAACCCCTGATCGCTGGCCGGTGTCTTCACCTGATCAAGCGCGGTTGACTGTGTCGCTTTGCGAAAAATATCGATGTTCGAAGATGAAAAGCTTTGGTTGATCGACAACTGCGTCAGAGTGCAGCCAAACTTGTCGGATGTTTTTCCGGAGGTGGGGAGGCCTTTACATTCTGAACCGGCACTCATGAAAACCACCTTCCTTTTTTGCAACAATGGTTCTGGTTGGAGGGTTCTAATGGGTTCCGTATTGCATTCAGTTTACGAACTATAACCACTCTACAAGAATGCTTTTATACAAGATAGCATGACAAATAATGTGTAGGAAACTTCGATAGATGATCCGCAATCAGGCCCGCAACGCAGTTTATGCAAGAGCGATACGAATGTGAGTGAATGGTTGGCGGTCAGTGAAAAAATTGCGGCGAGCTTTGGTGTCAAAGCGGCAAGGGCATTGGTCATTCGGCCATTACGGGATGCCCAGCTCACTGTCGTGCATATTCAGCGGTGTTATGAACACGGAAACAGCCGTGTAATTCTGGAGCCGGACAACGCATTTCTCGTCATGCTCTATCTGGAAGATGCAGAGCATTCCGATATCGTGTCGGAAGAGCGTTTGGAGCCGATCAAGATCTATCCCAAGGCCTCGATCTGTCTTGTCAGTTTGAAACAGGGGGCGGCGATTTCAATTAATGGCCGACTGGATGTGCTTGCCTTCCACGTTCCCGTCGCGCATCTTGCCGAACTCACCGAGGAGGCAGGCGAGCCGCGGGTCGATGACTTTCTGACCTGTCGCGGTCTGCATGACCAGGTGATCAGCAATATGGGCGCAGCCCTCATGCCCCTGTTCGACATGCCGGATGAGGTAAGGGACACGCTCGTTCCCCACATCGGTCTCGCCTTCATCGCGCATCTTGCCCATAAATATGGCCGGTCTCCCTCCCAACACCTTTCGGCGTCCGGGCAGCTCAACTCCATGCAGGAAGAGCGAATCAAAACCTATATTAACACCAATCTTTCCCGCAATATCGGCCTTGAGGATATTTCCGTGGCCAGCGGCTTTTCGATAGAAGAGCTCTGCTCCGGCTTTGAAGAGACGACCGGACAGTCCATTGGCGAATGGCTATTGGCAAGCCGGATTGCCCGGGCGAAGGCCTACCTAACCAAGACCGGCGAGAGTATCGATCAGGTTGCGGAAACCTGTGGCTTTAGGAACCAGACGAGCTTTGTCGAAAGTTTTACGCATTCCGTGGGCGTTACGCCGGACGAGTGGCGCTCGCGCGATCGTCACTAAGCGGTGCGGTTGACGCCGACGACACTTGACCGTCGGCACCGTGTCGAGTTGGATCAAGCCTTGATGAAGGCCAGCAGGTCGGCGTTCAAGATGTCCGCGTTGACGGTTAGCATGCCATGCGAGAAGCCGGGATAGGTCTTGATCGTACCATTCTTCAGCAGCTTGATGGCTTTGTGAGCCGCATCCGCGATTGGCACGATCTGGTCGTCTTCGCCGTGGAGAACCAGGGTTGGCACGGTGATCGCTTTCAGGTCTTCCGTCTGGTCGGTTTCCGAAAAGGCCTTGATGCCATCATAATGGGCCTTCGCGCTGCCCATCATGCCCTGACGCCACCAATTCTGGATCACGCCTTCATGAACGGTCGCGCCTTCGCGGTTGAAGCCGTAGAAAGGTCCGGCAGGAACGTCGCGGAAGAACTGAGCGCGGTTGGCAGCGGTGGCTGACCGGAAACCGTCGAAGACTTCCCTCGGCAGGCCTTCTGGGTTCGCTTCTGTCTTTAGCATCAACGGCGGCACGGCGGACACCAATACGGCCTTTGCAACGCGACCGGCAGGCTGGCCGTGCTTCGCGACATAGCGTGCAACTTCACCGCCACCTGTCGAGTGACCTATGTGACCTGCGTTCTTCAAATCCAGTGCTTCGACAACGGCAAACGCATCCGCGGCGTAATGGTCCATGTCATGGCCATCGGAGACCTGCGCCGAGCGACCATGACCGCGACGGTCGTGGGCAACCACGCGGTAACCGTTGGCGAGGAAGAACAGCATCTGTGCGTCCCAGTCATCGGAAGACAAAGGCCAGCCGTGATGGAATACGATTGGCTGTGCGTCCTTCGAACCCCAGTCCTTGTAGAATATGTCGGTGCCGTCTGTGGTTTTAACGAAGCCCATTGTCGTGTCTCCTGTGGTTGGATTTGGGTTTGTGGCAGCCGGTGCAGCATGGACCGGGCGGGTTGGAAGCAGCACTCCCGCAGTCATTGCCGCGCCGACAAGAAGTGCATCACGGCGGCTCAGAGTAAAATTGTGGTTAGCCATGATGGCTCCCTTTTGGTTCGAAGTGGTCTCGTGTGCAGTGCGTTTGTCTATGTGGAGAAAATGCGCCGAAAACGAACGACTAACAATTGCAATAAAAGTCTCGAATAAATTTCGATAATTGCAATAATGCCGTCACGTTGTTATGCCCGGTTTGTTAATTGTCAGAAGGTGCCGAACCACGGGCTTTTCCGGACCGGTATGGAATGCGATGACCTTCCTCTGGACATCCGCATCCGCATTGGACACGCGCTTGTGTTGGCGCAAATGTTCTGCCCAGGATTCCACCATGAACCATTCGGTTATCTTCTCGGGGTCGGCGGAGTCCTCGGTAACACCCCAACCATAGGCACCATCGCGACGTCGTTCGGATGACATTTCATCGAGCGCATTCAGGAACTTGGTGCGGTTGTGCTTCTCGACATGGTAGTCGATCAGGATCAGAACGGGACCGCGATCATGCGCGACAGGCTCGGCCACCAGCGGCTCAGGCCAGTGATTGGACGAAACCAGATCCGCATCGCCTGCGGGAAGCTTGACGCGGTGCATGATGAAGCCCGCAACCATCAGTCCGGCCGCTCCGATAAGCAGCGTTGACGAGACGCCCACGGCTTCACCGACGGCACCCCATCCAAGGCTGCCCGCCGTCATCGCGCCGTTGAAGACGGTAAGATAAACCGCAAGTCCCCGGCCTCTGACCCAGTTGGGCAGAACGGCCTGTGCAGCACCGTTCAGGGTCGTCAACGCCGTGATCCAGGATGCGCCGAGAAACAGGAGGATGACGATGGCCAGCCATTGCGGCGGGGCCAGTGAGAGGATGCCCATGACGACGGCCGTCACGATGGCAGAACCTAAAAGCAGGCCGTTGGAGTCAAAACGTTCGCGCAGTTTCGGCATCACCAGCGCGCCGCCAATGGCACCCGCGCCGACCGAGCCGAGCAGAAGGCCGTAGAAGCTGGCATCGCCGCCGAGAAGCTGGCGGGCGACGAGGGGCAGCAGTGCCCAGACTGCACTGGCAAAGGCGAAGAAAATAGCGGCGCGCAATAGCACGACGTGCAGCGGTTTGCTGGCGCGGGTATATCGCAGGCCCGAGCGGAACGCGCCTAAGAAACCTTCGGACAAAGCGTCGTCCGCATTTTTGGCACGTGGCCACCAGATTAGCGCTGCTATGACGAGGATATAGCTGGCAACATCGGCGCCATAGGTGACAGCAGCCCCGAAAGCCGCAAGCAGCAGACCACCCGCCGCAGGTCCGATGGACCGGGCAATGTTGATGCCGAGTGAGTTCAGCGCAACCGCGCCTTTCACATCTTCACGCGGCACCAGTTCCGGGACGATGGCCTGCCATGTCGGCCCCATCAGTGCTGCGCCTATCCCGCCCAGAAATGTCAGGCCGATCAACGCGCTGACTGAGAGCATGCCGACATAGGATAGTGTCATTAGCGATATGCTGACGCTGGCAAGCAGAAGCTGGATGGCGATCAGGAACTTGCGGCGATCAAGAATATCCGAGAGCACGCCTGCCGGGATTGCCAGTAGGAAGATTGGCAGCGTTCCAGCGGCCTGAACAAGGGCGACGGCTGCGGGCGCGGCGGAGAGATCGGTCATCAACCAGGAACTGGCGACATCGCGCATGAAGCTGCCGGTGTTACCCAGAACCGTTGCCGCCCAAAGGACCGCAAAGACAGGCTGACGAAGTGGGGCAAAGCTCCCACCCGTGGATGTGCGAGCGGTCATCACTTCGCTCCTTTGGTGAGATCGAAGGCGGCGACGAAGACGAATGCACCGGCAAGGCCAAGATGTTCGAAGAAAGCGTTGGTGGCCATCATGCGGTCCATGCCGGGAGCCATTTCCCAGAACCGAAGCGCGATGAATGTGGCCATCAGCGTGAAGCCCGCAAGTGCCAATGCTCCTGCCCAGCGCAGAACGCCTGAGATCACCATGGCAGAGGCTGTCAGCTCGAAAATGATGACGACGACTGCAAAGACGGCGGCTGGATGCAGACCAAAATGGTCCATCTCGGCTATGGCGCCGTTGAAATCGAAGATCTTGGTCAGCGGACCCTGAATATAGGCGGCGCAGAGCGCTAGCAGCGCAACGGTGCGGACTGCTGGCGTTGCGATGATGCCCGCCAAACCTGTTTTCAGTTGGTTGGTGGTCTGTGTTTGGTGGGTCATGGCTGCTCCTGCAGGTTGGCCCGGTTTGACGGGCTGTCGTCTTGCGATGGAGTGATCTTGCGCCGAAACATTGCTGCCAACAATTGCATCAATAGTTTCGATTTAATTGCATTTTTCGCAACTATGAGAGCGAACGGGCGGTAAGGCCCGTTCGCCAAAGCAGGAACGATCACACCGCCCAGCACGAGCAACCCAGCGCCCCGAAGAAGCCCTTGAGATCAGCAATCGGCAGTTTCGACGTCCATGCACCTGCATGGTCATGGCCGTGAACACCGCAATCACTGGCGCAGCCGCAGGAGGTTATGGCAGTCCGGCGCAGCGACCTCTGACCGGCACCTTCCGGCTCGCCCCAGGCGGCGTAACCACCGAACTTTCGAACGGGAGACCAGTCCGGCATTGCGGGCGGAACGTCGTTTACATCCAGCGCCTTGAAATCACCGGAACCATAGACGATCTTGCCTCCGACCATGGTGAGGTCCGATGTCAGGAGCGAGATTTCATCTTCGGCGCAGGAGAAGAAGTCTTTGTCCGGCACGACAAGGTCAGCGAACTGGCCCTTTTCAATGCGTCCCTTCTTACCTTCCTCATTGGAAAACCATGTGACCTTTTCCGTCCACATGCGCAGCGCCGTTTCACGGTCCAGGCAGTTTGCACGCGGATAAAGCTGCATGCCGCCAACGGTCTTGCCGGTCACCATCCACGACAGCGACACCCACGGATTATAGGAGGCAACACGGGTCGCATCTGTACCGGCGGAGACATGAACGCCCTTGTCCAGCATTTTGCGAATGGGAGGCGTTGCTTCGGCAACGCCGTGTCCGTAACGCTCTACGAAATATTCGCCTTGATAGGCCATGCGATGCTGGGTGGCGATGCCGCCGCCAAGCGC
Organism: Agrobacterium vitis; assembly: GCF_014926405.1. Classification (NCBI taxonomy): domain Bacteria; kingdom Pseudomonadati; phylum Pseudomonadota; class Alphaproteobacteria; order Hyphomicrobiales; family Rhizobiaceae; genus Gillisella; species Gillisella vitis. Next base: position 1,567,593 of record NZ_JACXXJ020000003.1, on the reverse strand, counting down.
TGCGATACGGTCGATGGAGCGATCCGAAATCGTCTCCGCATGGTCGAAGAACCAGTTCAGGCCCTCAAGCGGAATGTCCTTATTGACCTTTTCGAAGACATCCAGCGCGCGCGTGATGGTTTCGTCATAGGTGGCGTGCAGGCGCCATGGCCAGCGGTTTTCGGCCAGAACCCGCACCACCTCTTCCAGCTCGCCCTCCATTTCCGGGGCCATTTCAGGCCTCGGCTGACGGAAGTCCTCGAAATCGGCTGCGGAAAAGACCAGCATTTCGCCTGCGCCATTGTGGCGGAAGTAATCGTTGCCCTGCTTGTATTTGACCGACCGTGTCCATTTGAGAAAATCCTCTTTCTCTTCCGTCGGCTTTTGCGTGAAGAGATTATAGGCCAAACGAACCGTCATTTGGTTTTCGTCGGAAAGCTTCTGGATGACTTCGTAATCATCCGGATAATTCTGGAAACCACCGCCCGCGTCGATGACGCCAGTAATGCCCAGCCGGTTCAGCTCCCGCATGAAATGGCGCGTGGAATTGACCTGATAGTCCAGCGGCAGCTTCGGACCCTTGGCAAGCGTGGAATAGAGAATGCCCGCATTTGGCTTGGCAAGCAGCAGCCCTGTCGGATTTCCGTTGAGGTCGCGGGTGATCTCACCGCCCGGCGGGTTGGGCGTATCTCTCGTGTAACCAACGGCGCGAAGGGCGGCACCATTGAGAAGCGCCCGGTCATAAAGGTGCAGCAGGAACACCGGCGTATCCGGCGCAATCGCATTGATTTCCTCGATTGTCGGCAGACGCTTTTCCGCAAACTGATGTTCGGTAAAACCGCCAACGACGCGCACCCATTGCGGGGCAGGGGTGTTTGCCACCTGCCGCTTCAGCATATCCATGGCATCGGCCAGCGAGCGGACGCCATCCCAGCGCAGTTCCATGTTGAAGTTCAACCCGCCGCGCACGACGTGCGTGTGGTTGTCGATTAAACCCGGAAGGACGCGTCTGCCCTTGAGATCGATGGTCTCGGTATCTATTCCGGCAAGCGCCATGACATCGCCATCGCTGCCCACTTCGTTAAACAGACCGTCTTTGATGGCAATGGCCGTTGCGCTGGGGTTGGCGCGGTCGAGTGTCGTAACGCGGCCATTGTGAAGGATAATATCGGGATGCATGGTGTCTGCTCCGGTCTTGATAGGATCCGCGGCTTTGGCCGGGGAGAAGAGATTGGACAAAGCGAGGCTGGAAGCGGCACCAAGGAATGTGCGGCGCGTCGTGATCAGCCTTTACCTTCGGGAGCGTCTTGTCTGGAGGCGGCAAGATCGACAGAGGTCTGCCCGCCCTTGGGCATATGGCCGAACATGTGCGGCTTGACGTGGTTGAGCCACGAGACCGCCGCAGGCTCCTTGTTCCAGATTGTCTTTGCCAGCGGCACGATCTGTTCGCCAACGAGAATGCCAAGAAGACCGATGAGAGCGATGACCGGCGGCGCGGGTGAGCGGACATTGAGAAGGCCGTAAATAACTCCGACGAGAAGGCCGACGGTAAGCGAGAGCAGGTAGATTTTCATCGATACGTTCCTTTTCCAAAATGATCGCCCCGCCCGACAATTCAGGCGGGGCAGCTTCAAATCAGATGGCGGCAGGGTTGGGGCCGATGCGCTTGCCGTGGCTGACGCGCTCGGCACCGCCGTGGACGTGCGTCACAGCGTAATCAATGCCCATGCCGTAAGCGCCGGAATGCTCTTTGACCAAGGTTGTGACGGCATCGTAGGTTTCCTTGCGCGCCCAATCGCGCTGCCATTCCAGAAGAACCTGCTGCCAGGTGACGGGAACCACACCGGCCTGAACCATGCGATCCATCGCATATTTATGCGCATCCGCAGAGGTGCCGCCGGAGGCATCGGCAACCATGTAGACTTCATAATCCGTGTCGTTCATGCAGGAGAGCGCGAAGGTCGTGTTGCAGACTTCGGTCCACAGACCGGCGACGACGATCTTCTTGCGACCATCAGCAGCATTCTTGGCAAGCGCATCACGAACGTTCTGGTCGTCCCAGGAATTCATCGAGGTACGTTCGAGAATGTCATTGTCTGGTACGACTGCAAGCAATTCCGGGAACGTGTTGCCCGAGAAGCTGTCTGTCTCAACGGTGGTGACTGTGGTGGGAATGTTGAAAATCTTGGCCGCCTTAGCAAGGCCAACGACATTGTTCTTCAAAACCTGTCTGTCTATGGATTGCACGCCGAAGGCCATCTGTGGCTGCTGGTCGATGAAGATGATCTGGCTGTTCTGGGGCGTGAGAACCTGAAGCTTGTTGGACATTGTCGTCTTTCCTTTGATGTGTTGACTAAGGGAATGGAGGAGGGGAGGCGTTAAGTCTTGAAGGTTATGCCGACCGATTGTCTGAAAGTGACATCGCGCTGCTGGCCTTCCTTTTATGAGTTCGTTGTCTGGTGTGATTTGAAATCTAAGCCAGTTGATCACGTGGCAGAATTGCAATAATAATCGTCAATGAATTGCGCTGGATGAAATAATCGATGAACGACTACAAGGCGCTGCGAATCTTTTTGATGGCTGCGGAAAAGCGCAACTTCGCGCAGGTCGCACGGGAACTGGATATGACGCCAGCGGCCGTGACGCGTGCGATTGCAGCGCTGGAGGACGATCTCGGCGTCCAGCTCTTTGTCCGCACGACCCGGCAGGTATCTCTGACGACCGACGGGGCAATCTATGCGGCGCAGATACAGCCCGCGTTCGAGGCGTTGGAGAACGCCCGAAAAGACGTGATGGACACCCACAAGACCGACCATGGCCGCCTGCGGATCAGTGCGCCCACATGGTTCGGCCAGCAGGTCCTGCCGCGTATCCTGTCCGGGTTCCGCGAACGTTACCCAAAGATTAGCTTCGAAGTGTCCCTCGGTGATGGTCTGGTCAACATCATCGATGACGATTTCGATCTGGCGATCCGTATCTCGGCAGCACCCTCGGACAAGTTCACGATCTGGCGAAAAATCAGTGTGGTGAAGCGCATTCTCGTTGCGGCTCCGGGCAGCCGATTTGCCGATATGCAGCAGCCAAGCGAATTGACGCCGGATGATTGCCTTGCCTATAGCGGGCAGAGCAGGCGGGAAAACTGGGTGCTTTCTGACGGTAGCAGAAGCGCCATCATCTCAGCGGGCAGAGCGTTCAGCGCCAATAGTGGCGAGGTGCTGGCGAGAATGGCGGTAGAGGGCGCTGGCGTGGCGTTGCTTCCAACGTTTCATGTTGCGGCACATGTGCATTCAGGAAAACTCGTCCATATTTTACAGGGCTGGACGCCACCGGACCTGTGGTTGACGCTTTACTATCCACCCTATCAAGCGCTGCCGCCGCGAATTGCATCCTTCTCGAAGTTCTTCGAAGAGGAGGTTTCCAGCTTTATGGCTCAACGTGGGAGTTGAGAACTTTCGCAAGCATAAGATCCCTTACAAACAATCCAAATTAGCTGTGCTGATGATGATGTCGTAGATCAGAACACGCCCCAGCCGGCGCATAAGAAGAAAATTCGACCCGCAGATGACGCTGCCCGTGCTCCGTCTCGGCTTGCCGGGTTGGTTCTTGTTCGGCAGAAGCCTGGCAGCGCAAAGGGCGTGATGTTCATCACCATCGAGGACGAGACCGGGCTTGCGAACATCGTCGTCTGGCCTAGCCCATTTGAGAAGCGGCGACGCGTCATGCTCGGTGCATCGATGATGGCGATCCAGGGCAAGATCCAGAGGGAAGGAGAGGTGGTTCACCTCATTGCGCGGCAGCTCTATGACCTATCTAGCGATCTCTCATCTTTGTCGGACCGCGACGCCGAATTCCGGAACCCCAGCGGCAGAGGAGACGAGTTCGGACATGGGTCTCCCGGAGGAGGAGATGCGAGGGATCGTCCGAAGCCCAACAAGGTGCGCGACATCTTCATTCCTGATCTTCACATCGACAGTCTCAAGATCAAAAGCAGGAATTTCCAGTAGATTGCTGGGTTATGTTATCAGGGTGAAGTTTCGCGCTGCTTCAAGGGCTCGGGCTTCTTCCCGTATCCGAGGAGACGCGCTGCTGGTTTGCTGTTAAATTCGGGCTTCGCATATCCCAAACAGCATAGGATTCGTACGATGTTTACGCACGTGATGATCGGCAGCAATGATCTGGAGAGATCGAAAGCTTTCTACGACGCCACCTTCCATGCCCTTGGCGGCGGACCCGGTGAAATCGACGCCAGAGGGAGGATTGTCTACGTATATGGCGCAAGCAGACTAATGGTGACCACGCCGATTGATGGAAAACCCGCGACGGTCGCCAACGGTGGAACGATCGGTCTTGTCGCTCCGAGCCCTGCCCATGTGAAAGCATGGCACGACGCGGGGACAAGCCACGGAGGGAAGTCGATCGAGACACCGCCGTCAGAACGCGCGAATGGCTCATTCGTCGCCTATCTCCGTGATCCAGACGGAAACAAGCTAACCGCACGGACGTTACCGTCGGCTTGAGTTCGCTTTTTACGGCAAAGTCTCGTCATCGATGGAAACAGTCTGGAGTAACGGATGCCGAAGCGTCGTGAGAAATCGGACCTGCCTACTAAGATCTGTCCGGTCTGTAGCAGGTCGTTCTCATGGAGAAAAAAGTGGGAAAAGACCTGGGACAACGTGAAGTTTTGCTCGCAACGATGTCGAGAGACGAAAGTAAGATAGTAAGGCTATTGAGCCGTCGTTAGATCGGGCAGACGTAACTGGTAGATATGTGAGGATTAAAAATGGCCGAAGATGCCGGCGTGATAGCTGTGGACCACACGGGATTCTCGGTCGCCTCGTTGGAGGAGGCGATCCAGTTCTGGACTGAGGCGATGGGTTTCGACCTTGCTCGCCGAGGAGAGATGGGTGGGGAGTTCCTACGGGACGCCACGGGGGTTGACGATCCGCGCTGCCGAATGGCGCTGGTGACGGCTCCAAATGGCTACCCTATCGAGCTGCTCGAATATTCGACAGGCCGTACGCTGGGCCAGACACCCCATAGCGCTGGTGCGATCGGCGCCGCGCACATTGCCTTCACGGTTACAGATATTCGCACGGCGATTGCGCGGGTTGAGAGGGCAGGGTGGGCAGTGAAGGGTTCGCCGCAGCCAATACCGGCCGGACCCCGACGCGGAACAATGGTCGCGTACATCTCTGGCCCGGATGGTATCACCATAGAGCTGATGCAGCATCCTGTTCAACATTCCCGCGTCGTGTAACGCCCTAGTCCGGGAAAGCTGAACCTTGTGCAGGTCTTCCTACATTGACCAAGAGCCCCAAAGGTCGTCTCGAAACTGCAAAGTTCATGGCCGGATTGCGCCGATACTGTTGAAAAAGTCGGCGTTGCTGTCGGTGCGAAGTTCTGATTCACTCCTTGTAGGGATTTAGGAGGATGTGCCGATGATGGGCGAGCGGACGGTAGCGCAGGAAGCGCTGTTTTACGGGTTCAGCATCGAGCGGCACGTCCCGGCGAACCATCTTCTTCGGTCTATCGACCGCTTCGTCGATCTGTCTGGCCTTCGGACTCACTTACGCCCTTTCTACAGCGAGATCGGGCGGCCCTCGATTGATCCAGAACTGATGATCCGCATGCTGATCGTTGGTTACTGCTTCGGCATTCGGTCAGAGCGTCGGCTATGTGAGGAGGTACATCTGAACCTCGCCTATCGCTGGTTTTGCGGGCTCGGGCTTGAAGGCGATGTCCCGGATCATTCAACTTTCTCCAAGAACCGGCATGGCCGCTTCCGCGATAGTGACTTGCTGCGCGAGCTGTTTGAGACGACGGTCAGGCGTTGCATCGAAGAGGGCCTTGTCGGTGGCGAAGGCTTCGCCGTCGATGCGTGTGAGTTCACGCTGAAGCGCGACCTGCGTGGCTTTCAAGCTAGCTGGCATGTCGCGTCTACGCGAGTAGTTTCTTGCGGAAGACCTCAGCCGGTGTTCGGTAGCCGAGGCATTTACGCGGCGTCTGATTGAGTTGATTGCAGATCTTGATCAGATCGGCATCGGCTACGGACAAGGGGTCGACGTCCCTGGAAAGCCATTTCCGCGCTCGCCTGTTGGTGTTTTCGACCGTTCCTTTTTGCCAGGGCGACTGAGGGTCACAAAACCATGTTTGCGTGCCTATACCAGCCTGAAGGTACGGCCAATCAGTGAATTCCGTGACTCGGTCGAATGTCATTGATCGGCGGGCGAGGTGAGGGAGGCTCCTCAACGCCTGGATGATGCCATCCATGACCGGGCGGGACTGGCGATCATTGTTGCGCAACAAGATCGTAAAGCGGCTCACCCGCTCAACAAGCGATGTCACGTTGGCCTTGCCGAACTTCTTCCGGAACTGAATCAGATCGCATTCCCAATGTCCGAACTGCTTGCGTTCAGCAACGACATTCGGACGATGCAGAATGTTGAGTTCCGGGCCAAACCTTTGACCATGCTTACGTCTTGCATGTCGTGGTCGTCGCTTAGCTCGATGCTCCGGCAGGTGACGCCACAGCTTGATGGCATGACCGTCGGCCGAGTATGCGAACTTGTAAATTGTCTCGTGACTGACAAAGATCGGATGCTGTTCCAGCCGCATGCGACCGGCGATCTGCTGGGGCGACCAACCATGCATGATCCGGTCGATCACAGACTGCCTCACATTCGCAAAGCGCGCCAGCTTCCGCAGCTTGGCCCGCCGTTCGCAAGCCATGTCATGCGCCGTGACGCAGTAATAGCCATTGAGGTCCGGGACCACCTCATCGATAAACGTATTCCGCTTGATTTCACGAAAGATCGTCGAGCGATGGCGACCGAGTGTCTCGGCGATCATCTCAATACTCTGGCCCGCCATACGCCAGCGAGCGATCTTACGGCGTTCGTCCAAGTCGATATGGGAGTAGGTGCGTTTCATTGCAGCTTCCTTGCAAACGATAAACCTTTGTTATCTATTGCAAGTCGCACTTCATCCTTGAACCCACCCGCTGACGGTTAAAAATTTAATAATCAGAATTATGGAACTTTTTACATAAAAAACTTCTAGCCGTTCTGCAAAATCCTGATCTTAACTGGTACGGACGGTTTTCTGATGAACTTTGAAGCGGCAAGATCCGACGAATTCGGCTCACACGTAGTGACTGCCTTGTTAAATCGCCCGCAGTTACGGTTGACGTCGCCGTCTCCCACAGCATCCGGCCCATGTCGATGTGCTTGTCATCGGCATACGGACCACAATCGAGATGAGCTAATCAGCTTTGGTCAAGACCGCATTAGCTTCCAGAATGTCTTCAAGCAAAACGTGGGCATCGTTTCAATGGATTGAAATTGGCGCACAGCCGAGTTGGATCCAAGGCCAGCTTTCGCCGGTAGCAGCAGCCTTAAACTGTCGACGACCGCAGTCGTTATCATCGTCTTCTTCAGCAAAGCGGATAGTAGGCGGCTGAAAAAAAGGGCAAATTTCATCTCACAAATGCTGCCATCGAAGGTGCGCCGCACAATGGATTTGACGAACTTCAACGGCGATTATACTCTGGCGTGTAGATTTTTCTCCAAGTGTCGAGCGACAAAGGAAACTCATAAGTACACGGAGCAAGCGAATGCAGCGCTGGTTGGATAAACTCATTGATATTAGCGCAATTGAAGGTACTCAAAACAAGATTGAGGATGCGCTGGCCGACCTTACCAATCAGATGGGCTTTCACAGCTATGCGTACCTTAACCTTCAGCCTGGACGTACGCTAGCAATCACGAACTACAATCGAGAATGGCGATCCATATATTTTCAGCTAAATTATCCGTCGCTTGATCCTGTCGTTAAGCGTGCGAAAGCAATTAAACGGGTCTTCGTATGGGCGGGAGAATTGGAACGAACGCGCATTTCAAAGGACGAACGTAAATTCTATGCCCACGCGGCCGAATTTGGAATCCGTTCTGGCATTACCATTCCTGTAAAAACAGCGAACGGCTCGATTTCCATGTTTACCGTCGCTTCGGAAAAGCGCGAAATCAATCTTCGTCGCGAGATTGATGCTGTTTCCGCTGCATCTGCAGTCGGGCAGCTCCACACCCGATTTACTTTTCTGCGCGCAAGACCTCAAATCGAAGATCCTGCCTATCTGGATCCGAAAGAAGCAACATATCTGCGATGGATAGCGGTCGGTAAAACAATGGAGGAAGTGGCGGTCATTGAAGGCGTTAAATATAATACAGTACGCGTTAAAATTGCCGAAGCTATGAAACGTTTCGACGTGCATACCGTAGCCCACTTGACCGCAATCGCGGTTCGAAAAAATCTAATCTGACTTTTAATTGGCATTGACCTTAGGTATGTACCCCAAAATACTGATTAGCGTGTTCACGACGCTCATTTGGGCATGCATTTCAATGCTGGCTTCAATGTAGTTGAGATGCTGTGCTCCACCCGCGATCTTACCAATTTTATATTCCTCAGGCAGATCGTGGTACAGTCTGTCGGCATCTTCAACCAAGCGCCGATGATTGAAAATGGCCTTGACTGTAAGGGCTTCTAAATCTGCGTCGGATAACCCCCGTGTCAGCCCTAGCAAAGACCGAATCTCCACGCCTTCAATCGATTTAAATTGTTTCGGTTCCATCAGGTTTCCACTTTACCTATATAAGTGTTTGCTTTGTCCGTAGGAAAGATTTATTCCACGGCATCATAACAAACCGATGCAATTCGAGCCGATGTTGGTCCATGAGCTAAAGCATTAGCTCTCAAATGCCGTCATACCATTAAGTGTTCCTTATGTGAAACATTCGAATGCGACACCAGTGGGTTCGGAAAAGCGAGGAAGCCTTTTCGACAGGTCGCGTTGATGAAATAGTTATTCGATGGCTGACCGTGCCAGCTCCCAAATGAACGTTGTACACCATAAATCATACCTAGAGCATCTGAACACGCGCCGTCCTTCTCAGTCAGGTAGATGGATAGTGAGCATATTCAAGTCAGCTCTCCATTTCATGAATTTCCTGTATCTAGCGAAAGACCATGCTCGCAACAGTTTTGCCACATGGGCCAGTACCGATTACAGCGTGACTCATTCACGGATGCGTCGTCCAGCCCTGCTCTGCCGCAAGAATGCAGATTGTAAGGGCCGTTTCGTAAGACTTTTCGAATGCTGCAACCGGCAGGAACTCAAACCGCGAATGGAAATTGTACGCGCCTGTGAAAAAATTCGGAGTGGGTAAACCACGAGCCGACAGGACTGATCCGTCTGTTCCCCCACGCATAGCAATGAGTTTTTTTTCGATGCCAAGTTTTCCGAGAGCGCCAAACAGCAATTCCACTGATCGGTTATCTTTGGAAAAATAGTCAGCAATATTATGATAGGTATCAGATAGGTCGCATATGAGGGATCCCGTGGGATATTGTGACCTGATATGGGCAGCAACCTCTTGGACATCCCGTTTCCGTTGGTCAAATCGAGCCTTGTCAAAATCGCGGACCATAATTTTGAGGTGCGCTTCGCTTTCGTTGGCTGACAGCTCCTTGAACCAGAAATATCCTTCCCGACCACAGCTACCTTCAGGCGAGTCATTACGATCAAAATGGGAGATGAAATCAAACGCCATTCGTAAGGGATTAACCAGCACGCCCTTTGCAGACATCGGATGTGCGCTGACGCCAGTAAAGATGACTTCAGCCGACGCTGCGTTAAAATTCTCAATCACGACTTCGCCAAGTTCGCAACAATCGATAGTGTAAGCGAAGTCACAAGGAAACCGGCTGAGGTCGAGCGCCTTTGCGCCTCGCAAACCGATCTCTTCATCTGGAACGAAAGCGACAACAATATCGCCATGAGCCTGTACTCGGCCGATCCGTGCAAGCAGTGTCATAATGACCGATATCGCTGCTTTATTATCCGCTCCGAGCACGCTGGTTCCATCACCAAAGATAATGTCCTCTCCTTGCCACGGAAGGATCTCGGGATGCTCTTTGAGCCGCAACCAGATGTCTCTTTGGGTATTAAGGCACACATCATGGCCATCGAAAAACTTGATCTGGGGCCGAATACTCGATGACAAACCGACATCTACAGTATCGAGATGTGCGATGAATCCTATCCTCGGTACATCCACAACGCTGCCCCGTTTGACGCCCGTGACGATAGCATTTTTATCGATAACAACGTTATCAAGACCAAGGCCTCTCATCTCCTGTGCCAGCAACTCTGCGAGTGCTCGCTGACCCTTTGAAGACGGCAACTGCGTTGAAGCAGCGTCACTCTGGCTTTCTATGCCAACATACCGGAAAAACCGTTCAACAAGTTCACTTCGAAGGCCTATCTCCTCATATTCAGGAATATACATTCAAAAACCTCGATGCCTGTGGGAGTGGCGCATTGTAGGAATATTTTCTTTTACAATTGTGTCAATGCTTAATCTCACGGCTCAAAATGAGATCTACACACGTAAGATACCGGCATTATCAACCAGAGTAATTTGCGCGCCCAGTTTTGCCGACTGCGCCTTGAATCGCCCCAAAATCCTCTCAGCGCTTACACCACTTGCGCGATGCGGAACCAGTCTGCCTTCGAGGACTTTATGCCCCAACGCATCCTCACCGCCAATTATAACCGGATGAAAAGTAATGTCGTTAAGGCAATTATCTTGTCCAAAATCGCAGAGAGCTACAACACTTTCCCAAACTTCTGGAGCACGCCATGACGAGGCTTCCGACTTCACATGGAAGATGAAATTACCAAGACTGTAAAAGATCGGACGGCGACGATAGATCTCCACCGGCTGAAGCACGGGCGCTCCGTGGCTGACAAACATAGCTGCACCCGCATCAATGCACCGTCTTGCAACCCCACCAACCCAATCAGGTACCTCATACCAATTCGTTGCCCAATGATGATGGTGCAAATACGCAATGACAAGGCAACCGTCTGCTGCGGCAGATGCAATCGCATTTAGATTGCATGTCATATCTTTTTCGTCGATTTTCACGCTCTTCCCGAACCGGTGGGATCGCCTGAAAGCCGCACGTGCCAGATTCACTTCATTCGGATCACCGGAGGGCGGATCATCCGGCTGACTGTCATTAGTAAGATCGATAGCTGTGTAGCCTACCTGCTGGCGGAGGGAGCAAAGCTGCTCGAATGCCGTATCGTCGACTTCGATGACCTGAGACAATCGAAGTCTGTTCACGCCGGGCCGAGCAGGACGATCTTGGCCAGCGTTTGAAGCGTACATAAAATCCGGACCAGGGCCACCGTCCATCGCAACGAGTGCAACGCGTTTCTGACCGATTAGTCGTTTTGTGGCAAGCGAAGCCTCTGCATGGTTACGTCCAAGGCCTGCGTGAAGAAAGCTCCGCTTTTCGACCTCTTCCAACGTCGACAAAACGCCAGAAGGACCAAGATCGAAAGCGTGGTTGTTGGAAAGAGACAAGGCCCCGAAACCGATGGCCTTGAGTGCATCGAGAACAATCGGTTCACTGCAGCCAAAAAAAGATCCTTTGAGAGGCCACCCGCCATGAGCTCCTCGGATCGTTCCCTCGAAATTGGTAAACGCCAAATCTGCTTTCATGAGTAGATTGCAGACCTGCTGAAATCCTTGGCTTCGAATGCTACGGATATCGTGTTTTATGAGGGATTGGCCTGTCATCGCCAATGTGAAACTTTCGGTCATATGTCACCTATCGAAGCAGCAGTCGCCGCTGATCTCTGGAACGTGGTTATGGTAGGCAGGCTGGCGGACCTGGAGTGGTCAAACGCCCCTCAGTGCGCGAACAGGCGCGGCCGGGCATCAATAAGAGTGCGTGTGTAAAGATTGCTCGAGTTCGAGAAGACAAAATCACAAGCGCCGTAATCTTCAACTCGACCGTTTTTCAAGATGTAGACGTCACGGCAAAGCTGCTGCACCACCGCAAGGTCATGAGAAATGAAGAGCATCGTAATTTCATGCTCGGTGATGCTCTCTTTAAGAAGCTTGATGATTTCCGCCTGTACGGATACGTCGAGCGCCGACGTCGGCTCATCGGCAACGATGACTTGCGGTCGCGCCAAAAGTGCCCGGGCGATACAAATACGCTGCTTCTGACCGCCCGACAGTTGATGCGGATAGCGGCTGAGAAGGCTCCTCGCGAGACCAAGCCGATCCATCATTCCTTGGACATTGGCAGAAGTCTGATCAGCACGCATTTGCGCACCAAAACCAAGACTCTCATGCAATATCTCATTGATGGTCATTCTCGGGTTTAGCGACATGGCAGGGTCCTGAAAGACCATCTGCACACGCCCGAGGAGCCCGGTTCGATAGCCACTTTTTGAGACGTCGAAATTGTTGTTTCCGATTGTCACCGTTCCTGTTGTCGCGATGTCTAGCCCGGCGACAATCCGGCCCAGAGTGGTCTTGCCGCTCCCGCTTTCGCCGACAATGCCGGTGATAACGCCATACGGAAGTTGTATGCTGACGTCGCTTAAGGCAAACCTTGCCGTCTGTTGACCAAGGCGAAGAGAGAAACCGTGCCGCGAGAATGATTTGGAGACACCCTGCACCGTGAGAGACGTGTCGCCCCCATGCCCTTCAGCGCTGGATATTGCTCCATTCCCATCGACATTTGGCGAAGGCGCGGAAACCCGCAGCCGCGGAACCGCAGCAAGCAGGCTGCGCGTATAGTCTTTTCGGGGCGCATCGAGAATGACTGCCGTCAGACCCTGTTCCACCACCTGCCCTGCTCTCATGACCAGAACCCTGTCGGTTATTTCGGAAACGACCCCCATATCATGGGTAACGAGGAGGATGGACACGCCCGTCTCATCGACAAGAGTTCGAAGGAGTTTGAGGATTTGCTTTTGGACACTCGCATCCAAAGCAGAGGTTGGTTCATCGGCCACGATGATATCTGGCGATCCGGCAAGGGCGATGGCGACAACCACACGTTGTCTTTGCCCACCCGAAAATTGATGCGGATAATTTCCAAAACGCTGCCGTGGATCTGTAATCCCGACGCGGTCCAGAAGCTCGATAGCACGGGCACGCGCCTGCCATCTCGTCGCTGAACTGTCGTTGGCCATGACCGTTTCTTCGATCTGCGTACCAACGGACATAAGGGGGTCGAGTGATGCAGTGTGATCTTGGAAAACCGCAGATATCCGCCGTCCTCGAATGGTCTTCCATTGCCCATCAACTGATGAGAGCGATATGCCATCCAATTCGATTTTGCCTGAGACCTGCCGCAATTCTGGTGGCAGCAGTCCAAGGACAGCATATCCCAATGTCGACTTACCGGCACCTGACTCCCCAATGATACCGAGGATTTCACCGCGACCAAGCTCGAAACTCACACCACTGAGAATCGTCGCGGAGTTGGCATGAGAGTCTCGGCACAGAGTCAGGTTCTCCACCTTAAGAAGAGGTGGCTTTTCCAGATCACGTATCATACGGAAAGGCTCCTTGGATCGAGACGGTGACGAATATCTTCACCGACAAAATTAATGCTGGCGATCAGACCAAAGAGGGCAAGACCTGGAAACACGCTGATCCAGTATTGGCCGGTCAAGAGGTATTGAAAGCCATTGGCGACGGCGGACCCGAGAGAGGGTTTGTCGATTGGAACACCCAAACCCAAAAAGGATAAGGTTGCTTCCAGTGCGATGGCATGCCCTACTTCAATGGGGAACAATGTCACCGCAGGCGCTATGCTGTTGGGCAGAAGATGGCGGAAGATAATCCGGAACGTTGGCAGGCGCATCAATCTGGCTGCATCCATATAAGGCTTGCGTGTCTCACTGAGTGCGACGCCGCGCGCCAACCTTGCATACGTCGCCCATTGCACAATGACCAACGCCAGAATGATGCGGTCCACACCAGGTCCGAGCGTGACGATGGCGATGAGAGCAACAAGGATTGTAGGAAGGCTGAGTTGAAGATCGACGAGACGCATGATGGTCACGTCCACCCAACGGCCAAAATAGGCAGCACTGACACCGGCCGTCAGCCCGATCACAGCAGCAATGGCAGCGCTTGTGACGGACACCACCAAGCTGATGCGCAAGCCATATAGGATCGTGCTGGCGATATCACGCCCGAGCCCGTCCGTTCCAAGCATGTAGAGATAACCGCCACTCCCCCGCGTGCCGGGAGAAGAAGAAGCCTCCCATCCAAAAATCTGCAATGGATCATAGGGGTTTTGCGGAGCGATCAGCGGTGCGGCAAGCGCAAGCAGCACATAAATTGCAAGCAGGATTTTGGATGCAGTCATCACCTGCCGCCACGGAAGCCCGCTAATTGGCCTTTTGAGTGCCCTGAGAATATCAGTTTTCATGGCGGATTTCCTTTAAGAGGCGAGGCGCACGCGCGGATCGAGCACGGCTTGGTAGAGATCGACCATGGCATTCAGTCCGACGAACGCCACGGAGATGAAGGACAGGGTCGCCATAACCACAGGCCGGTCGAGAAGCTGGATAGAGTCGATCAACAACTTGCCAACTCCCGGCCATGCGAAAATCGTTTCAACCACCACGGCAAAAGCCAGCATGCCACCAAATTGCAGGCCAATGATCGTGACGATCGGAACACTGATGTTTGGAAGCGTGTGCCGCATCAGGACCCGTTGTGGCGAGAGCCCTTTGGCGCGGCAAAATCGCGTAAAATCCTGGTTCTCGACTTCGATGGTGCCGGATCGGGAAAGCCGCGCGATCAAGGCAATGTTCGGGATTGCAAGTGCAAGTACGGGCAGAACCATATGTCGAAGGCCGTCAAAACTCAGGACACTCCAATCACTCCCCAAAGCACTCACCGTCGCACCGCGTCCTCCGGCAGGAAACCAACCTGTCAGGATGGCTCCGCCCAAGATCAACATCATGCTCAGCCAGAAGGATGGGAGGCTGAGAGCAAAGATGCAGGCTTTCAAAACTGTCCGATCAAAAGTTGTGCCTTTTTGCCGTCCAGCCAGCAGTCCGAGGCCAATCCCGACGGGGGCTGCGATAAACATTGCCATGCACGCCAGCTCCAGCGTCGCCGGCAACTTGCTCATGACCAGATCAAAAGCGGGAAGATGATAAATATACGACGTTCCGTAATTTCCGCGCAGAACGTTGCTCATAAAGACAAGATACTGGTGCCAGATAGGTTGATCCAATCCCAGTGCGATTGTCGCACGCCGGATATCCTCTGGCGTGGCGGTTTCGATGTTGACAATGTTGAAGACCGGATTGCCAATGCTATGAACGCCAATGAAACCAATCAACGACATGACAAACAGAAGAAGGCAGGCTTGAGAGAGCCTGGCGGATGCAACGGAAAGCAAAGCCATGGTCCCTACTCCGTCGCCGCAAGTGTTTGCATTGCGGTGGTCCAGCCGCGAGGATGGGCCACATAAGACGCGACGCGCGGACCGTAACCGATGATGTGATGGAAGTGATAGAGGGGAATGATCGGCTGGTCAGCCATGACAAAGTCGGTCGCCTCCGCCAGAGCTTTGTTGCGCTCAGGGCCTTCCTGTAGACCCTCTGCCTTCAAAAGCATCTCATCAAAAGTCTTGTTCCGATAATGTCCAAAGTTCAACGCTCCGGTACCCCGCTCAGGATCGGGTGATGCAAGCAGCGCATCGAGAATGATGTCGACCGCCTCGCCAGAGGCTCCGCCATACCAGACGGCATATTCACCTGCAGATCGCTTGGTGTTGAAGACCGAGAACGGCGACACCGCTGGCTGAGCCGACACGCCGATACGTGCCCAGCTTTGAGCAATTGCCTGCAGACTCTCGCTATCTCCCGGATAGCGACCAGCGGGTCCTGCAAGAACGAGATTAAAGCCATCTGGAAAGCCCGCCTTGGCGAGCAGCGCTTTGGCTTCAACATAATTTGGCGCTTCTGGTTGCAGATGTGCCGACGTGCCGGGCAGACCATTGGGGAAAATCTGCGATGCGGGTGTGCCGTAGCCTGCGAGAATCTTCTCAACCAGAATGCCGCGATCTGTTGCCAATGCTAGAGCACGCCGTATCAACGGATTTTGAAAAGGATTGGCGATTGTCCCGCCTGATTTGCTCGTGACGCCGGGTAAGGTCTCGCGGGCCACGTCAAATTGCAAAAAATTGACGCGGGCGGCACCAATGTTGGCAATTTTGGCACCACGCTGTTTCAGGGAGGCGACATCACGCGCAGGGATCGCATCCGCCACATCAACCTCACCCGTCGAGAGAGCGGCAACACGTGCGGCAGGGCTTTCAATGATCCGGAAGGAAACAGCCGCCCAAACTGGCTTGTCACCCCAGTAATCGTCATTTCTGGCAAGGTGCAATGCCTCGCCGGAACTCCAGTTCTGAAACCTGTAAGGCCCCGTCCCGACTGAAGCGCGCGCTGTGTTGAGTTCATCCGTTGTCTGGAACCCCTGCCCCGCCCGATGCATTATAAAAATCGAAGACAACAACAGTGGTAAATTGGGAATATTGCCATTCGTATCAATGACGACAGTGAGAGGGTCAGATGCTGAAACTGCCTTGATCCAGCTCACATAGGAACGAAAACCTCCACTGGGTGATTTTACAAAATCCCTTATCCGCTCAATCGTATAGACGACATCATCTGCGGTGAAGGGCGAGTGATCATGAAAACGGACATTCGGCCTTAGCGTGAATTCCCATTGCGTCTCAGTCGGGGCACGCCAGGAGACCGCAAGACCTGGCTTCAAATCCAAACGCTCGTCCTGATAGACCAGCCGGTCATAGATATGGGAAAGCAATGCAGTATTTTCGTTGAGGTTTGCGTAATGCGGATCGAGCGTCATCAGCTTATAGGACGTTGCGATCCGAAGAGGCTGCTGTGCCCATGCGGGTCGCCATGGCAAGCACGAAGATGCAACTGAGATCAACGAAGCTTTTAGAACAACCCGGCGAAGCGGATTTTGCAATTTCATCATTATGTTCCCTTTTTTGGTTTTGACGCAGCCGACAGCATCGCGCTGGAAAACTACCGGCGACGTTTCAATGCTCTGGACAATGTCCAGCAAAACTCGAGGCGCGATACAAGGAATGGTCAAAGGCAATGTCCCGCGCGATTGCGCACTGCACTGACCTCGGCTGTATCGTGTGTGGGGAAATCAGCCCACTGCTGCGGGATCCTGAGAAGTCTGCTGCCCTCCAGGCCGGTGCCAAATCTGTCGCACCGCTACAGACTGTTTAAACACCGTGGGGATTAACCGGCATTCATCATTTGACGACGCAATGATCGCCACCTTGGCGACGCGTTCTGTGGGAAACGTTGTTCCATGCAAGGATTGAAAATGCTGCCGCGTGACCGAAGGCAAAGTTCTGCTATTATCGGAATCAGCCATGATCCGAGCTCCATACAGCTAGGGCGTGGTTAGGCCGAGTAAGTGTTGCCGCACTTACTCGGTCGATGAGTGCAATGTTCCCTACATAATGATAGAAGTCAATCAGAAAGTTTGTCTTGGCTAGCAAGAATATTACAATTGAGCAATGCCGTGGTGCACGGGCCATGCTGGGCTGGAGTCAAGCGGAGCTTGCTAAGGCAGCTAACGTGTCTCGTCAGACAATTGCTGACTTCGAACGTGGGGCGCACATGCCCATAAGCAACAATCTGACGAGCATAATTTCGGCTTTTCAAACAGTGGGGATTGAATTCTTCAATGACGAGGGAGTTGGAATTTATTTCAAGAAGTCAAAATCGTGAGGGTTGAGAATGCTCGAAGACATCGCGCTGCCGCTCCAAAAAATGCAGAAATTGGGTGCTCCCTCGCCAAATTACCGCCGCGTATAAGCGATAGTCGCTAACTACCCTCAACCCAGGCGATAAAAAGCCATAGAGAGGTATTGGCATGGCATGCAGCGCAAATCTCGGACAACACCTTTAAGCATATGTGTCCAACCTCATAAAAGCGGGTTGTTACAAATCATGCAGTGAATTTCCGCGCAAGGGAATTCGTATGATTGAGGAACGGGAAAAAACGGCTTGCGGCGCTCGATATTGCAATTGCGCGAGGCGTTGCAGATGCCGATGCTGGCCGGAGCAAGCCAATCCATGACATCGGCAAACGGTTGACCACCAAATATCAAAAAATGGCGGAAGGTAGATGAGCCGACCTGAATAGAGAACATCCCCGTGCCTCGTTTTAAAATTGAGACCGATAACATTTCATCCGATTTGCCAAAATCAACGAACTATACTAGATTTGAGGAAATGTTATAGGACGCCTCACATGAAGCAAATCGATCTCATGTTCAGGACGATGGTTGCGGAGTTGCAGCAGCGGACTTTCGATGCGCAATGGTCGGCCGACTTCCCGCCAACAGGACGTTTCGTCAAGGTGACGGTCGACAATCACGCATACTGGTATTTTGATCAACCGAACGGAGAAGGCGGTCAGAAACGCCGATATGTCGGGCCGGTCGATGATGAGGAAATCACAGCGCGGGTCGAGACCTTCCGAGGCGAAAAGGACGATTACCAAAACCGCCGAAAGATGGTGGCGGCTCTCACTCGTGAGGCTGGTTTGGTTGCTCCTGATCGCCTCACTGGCGCGGTCGTTGAAACCCTTGCTGCGGCCGGGCTCTTCCGGCTTCGAGGTGTCCTTGTCGGCACGGTCGCATTCCAGTGCTACGCCGCTCATCTCGGTATCAGATTGCCAATGGCAGCGATCCTCACAGGTGATGCGGACCTCGCTCAAGATTATGCGATCTCAAGCGAGGTCGAAGATTCGATTCCGCCAATCCTTGATCTCCTTCAGGGCGTCGATCCGTCCTTCCGAGCACTACCCAAAATTTCCGGTTCCCCCAACTCTAATGCTTTCCGCAATTCGTCTGGTTATCGGGTCAAGTTCCTGACGACAAATCGGGGAGCTGAAGAATATTCGGATCAACCGGCTCAGATGCCCGCTCTTGGTGGGGCCGCGGCCGAACCCCTGCGGTTCATGGATTTCCTGCTGCGTGATCCCGTTCGGACGATCCTGCTGCATGGTGCCGGAGTTTCGGTCGTGGTGCCCGATCCATGCCGGTATGCCGTCCACAAGCTGATCGTCGCCGGTCGTCGCCAGAATGATGCCGGGGGTAAAGCAAAGAAGGATAAGGATTTGCGGCAAGCTGGAATGCTGTTCGAGGCATTGCAGGAAACGGGCGAAGGGACAAGCCTGGCTGAAGCTCTTCGCGAGGCGTGGGATCAAGGTCCGTCATGGCGCAGCTCGATCATGGCTGGCGTTGATGCGGTCGCCAAGCAATATCAACCGTCAGTCCATCAAGCCTTCGGCATTCTACCCACCGATGAAATAGAAAAGGCCCGCTGATCCGGCGGGCCTCGTTTGCATAGCAGGGTCGCTGATACCGTAGCGGCAACACCAACGCACCGCCCTCAAAATGGCGTTGTTGAATCGATCGGATTCCGGTTGAATAACAACGCCCATGCCTGCTGCCTTCGCCGTAGGCTTACGTCTATTCCGATTTTTTGGGGGGTTGATTGGGCATGTGGGCCGCCGAAAATCGTGGTAATTGCAACCCCAGGCGTCACGTCTCAGTGATTATTGTGAGTATAATCGCTTGCATTCAAGCCGCCTGAACCAAAGGCTCAACCACGGATCCTGACTTCGCAGCGGTACGCTTAGTCCGTTTATCCGCATCTTCTACATTTGTGGCACCCCTTGTACCCGCCACAATATGTCGTTAAAAACCAATTTGATCGACACGATTTTCTGATATGTCGATGCTGACGACATGTGCGATGCCACATGTCGATAAAACCAGGATTGATCGACATGATATTTCGCCCGGAGTTCCCCTATAATGATCTCCCTGCGCTGCCCCCGAAAGACGACGTCGAAACGAAGGCAGTCCTCAAAGCCTGCATTGCGGCGAGGGCGTCACTTGCCGAACTCCGCATATCAGGACAACTCATCCCCAATCAGTCCGTCCTTATCAACTCGATCCCGTTGCTTGAGGCTCAGGCGAGTTCGGAAATAGAGAATATCGTCACCACGACTGATCGACTGTTCCGCTTCGCCAACGAAACTGGAGACCAGGCCGATCCTGCAACGAAGGAGGCACTGCGGTATCGGACAGCCCTCAATGAAGGATTTCAATCGCTCAAAGAGCGCCCGGTATCGACGTCCACTGCGGTCGCTGTCTGCCGCAGGATCAAGGGCGTTGATCTGGATATCCGCTCGACACCCGGCACGGCACTGATGAATGAGGCGACAGGTACGGTGATCTACACCCCGCCGGAAGGACAGGACCTGCTACGAAACAAGCTGGCCAACTGGGAGCGATACATTCACGAAGCAGAAGATATAGATCCGTTGATCCGACTTGCCGTGATGCACTACCAATTTGAGGCCATACATCCTTTCATAGACGGCAACGGCCGTACTGGGCGCGTGCTAAACCTTCTCTACCTCGTTGATAAAGGCCTGCTGGATATCCCTGTGCTCTACCTAAGTCGATACATCATAGGCAACAAGCGCGACTACTATGAGCGACTTCTGGCAGTCACCACCAAGGGGGCCTGGGAAGACTGGATCCTCTACATGCTAGAAGCTGTCCGTGACACAGCCGATTGGTCAACATCACGGATTCGAGCCATTCGCGATTTGCTTGACCAAACAGCTGAACGCATCCGTCGTGATCTCCCGAAAATCTACACGCGTGAACTGGCTGAAGTGATCTTTGTCAATCCTTATTGCCGGATCAGCGACGTCGTAGATGCTGGCATTGCCAAGCGTCAGGCGGCATCCGTCTACCTGAAAGCGCTCGCTGACAACGGCCTGCTCAAAGAAGTGAAGGCGGGACGAGAGAACCTTTACATCAATCCGGCATTGCTCGCCCTTCTGCGCGACCGGACATCGGCTCGGTCCGAATAGTAGAACCTCTTGGCCCCTACAACATGTCGATAAAATTCCGCTTTATCGACATCTACGATGCCACATGTCGCACCATCGCATCACCTGCTCAAGGAACCGCTCTGGCAATGACTGGGATATTCATTGAACAGACGCGCCATGCGCACTTCATCGACAGCCCTGCCCTCATCGAGAAACCCACGCGGATTGAGGCCGATGTCTGTGAATCCATTGCGCCGGTAAAAGCGCAACGCCTCCAGGTTGTCAGCACTTGCGCCGAGCTCAATCTGTAAAATTCCCTTGGCTTTGGCAAAATCGATAACTGCACCAAGGAGTTTTCTGGAAAGACCAGTGCCACGAAAGCGCTTTCGAATATATACCATCACAAGGGTAGCGCGATGCGCCATCTTTTTTGGACGAAGTCGCGACAGCCCCATAATGCCAACCGGTTCATCATCGCTGAATGCGATAAAGATGTGATCCTGTAATCTTTGGTGCCAATCGTCATCTGAGAGCTTTTCCCAATCTTCAAACCGGCTGGCAAAAGATGCAGGCTCGCATGCAAGAGCTTCCAGACGAATACGTCGAAAAACGGCAATGTCTTCGTGGGAAATGCATCGGATTAGCAGCGTTTTGGCTTCCATGACCGGCCTCCTAATATTCAATGAGCCTCTCCCGAAGACATTTCCGGCCATTGGGATACCCACCCGTCGGAGACATTTTCGTAACCTTCTCAATCGGCAACAATTCGCCTTTGCGCGCAACCTATACCCATTGCCACTCCGCAGACTGCAGGTTGACGGCCTGATCCCGGATATGCGCTGACATCTGCGCCCAAATCGGATCCTTGGTGAAACTCGCCATGTCTCCAGCGCAATCCTTAAGCGTGCGAGCACTGTATTGGGCCGCAATCTGCATCACTGATCCATGTTTTTCGATTTCAAGCAAGGGATCGCCTACGGTTGGGCGCAAAACGCGGTGCCCCCATACGCCCAAGCACTTGTCGGCACGCATTGTGTCGAGGAGTTGCCAATCACCTGAGAATTGGAGTGCCGTCGCGACCAGATACCGCATAAGAGGGTAATATACAGTCTGACGACAGCCGCCGAGCACACGGGTGCCGGGGAGGATTGAGGTGATCAAAAAGGTTGTCAGAAGATTCGGCACCAGTTTGCGCTCGCGCAGCGCGGCCGCAAGGTGTTCAGGCTCAAAACGGACCTTAAACGTGGACGAAGGCCCACCTGAACAGACACCTCGTTCCAGATGCAGAGGGAATATCCGCCCATCCTGTAGCCCCCAGAAGAAATCAGTCGTTGGGCGGACCCATCCTGCCCATGCCCCCGCATTCAGATGATCCATCGTCCGCATTATATTATTTGCGAAAGGGTCATGCTCATTCAAACGAGCCGAAAGCCATGATCCGCTGTCTTCGAGATGGTCGGCGACCAGATCGGCAACGTCGAGATCATCAACTTGCAACAGTCGTATTGACGGAGGAAATGAGCTCCGCCAGAGGATCTGATTGGCGGTCTTGATTGCCTCTGCGGCAGATGGAAATGCGCGATCAGGCAAGATTGCCTTCAATTGCGAAGCCAGAGCATTGGTGGCTTCATCGCCTTTCTGTGCTGCCAATTCGAACCGATACGGTCCATTTTGTCCGCAAATGCTGTAAGAATCCATACGCCTGCGGGGCAACCCGAAGACATTCACCGCATTTCCATTGAGCGAAAGCCATCCGGGACCTTTTTTCGCGCGCTCAATAAACTTCACCGTCGAGGCGCTGTACCATATGTGCCATCGGAGACCATGGGCTGCGAGGCCAAGCGCGCTGAACAGATGTGTGTAGAATGCATCAGGCTCGACCAGCAAATGACAGTGAGGTCCGGTTTGTATAATGGGCGATTGTGCTATTTGGTGGCTGACACGCTCTACATCCTCATCGCTTGCTCCAGACCTCAACGCAGCCCGCACAATACATCTTTGTAGCCGCACCATGGCATCCTTGCGCACGGAACCGTCGCCTCTGATGACTGTATCATAAACAGTGTATGCGTAGTGTTTAAGCGGAAGCGCCCAGAATCGCGTAAGATCGGGCATCAGAAACGTTAATGCCCGCATGACCTCATCCAGCGTCGCGTGATCGCAATTGACGTGGGATGGCTTTTCTTCCTGTGTCATTCACTTACACCTGAGGACGTTCCCGTTGTGGCCTCGCCACGAATTGAATGCGGTGTGCGCCAGGTCCAGTCTGCCCGGATGGGATCTTTTTCATCATTGATGATGATGCGTGGTAGCGGCTCATAGCAAAACTCTTCTGGTATCGCCGGCCTTAGCATCGACGCGCAAAAATCGCGGATCGAGCCCAAGGAATTGGATGAGACAATCGTGTAGAAATTCCCACTGTTCCAGGTGACAACGCTGTACCGAAAGTATGATTGGAGAGCAGATCCCGAGGTTTCGAGATCGACCTGAAAATCTACCATCGTCTCAAGCACATCGCGCTGCTTTTCGATAATCTGCGCGGTAGAAAAAAACTTCGATTTGAAGATCTCATCCTTTTGAATCTCACGCGCAAGATAGACGTCTGGTTTTGGGTTCTTAAGCTTCTGCACCTGTACCAACACCCCGCCTTCGCGAAGCCTTGGTGCGATAAAGGCGGTTTGATTTTCTCTGTCGCGCCCATACATCTGAAACGTCGTGTCCTCGAGCAGGATATCATATCCATCCCGGAAGGGACGAAGAGCCTCATCCGACGCATAGCGCTCATCATCCAGCTCAAAGAATGGACCATGATAGAAGCTGGCATCATCGCTTCCTCGCTTGGCAAAAAAGCAAACACGATTACCGTTCGTCGGGCTGCAATTGAGCGTTTTCAGGCGTCCGTCCCCAAGCCTTGCCAGCGCTCTGGCAAGGGTGCCAGCACCAGCACCCAATGTGTAAACTGTCGCAGCACGCCCACTGCGCGCCCATGCCTTGTGGCCAAACGACAGAATCGCAACGGCAAGGCGGCACTCTTCCTCCAATCTATACGGGATGCTCGCAAAATAATGACTGTCGAAATGACCCCATAACCGCCGATGAGTGTCCCAGAATGTCATACAATCCAGATCGTAACACAGCAGATTCATCGCAGGCTCTGGTACACCCAGACCGGGTGACCCTCCCTTGCCACTCGCCGTTCTTTCGAAAAAGGACGCAAATGCGTTGAGACGCGGCGCTTTTTTCCACGCCTCTATGGTCAGGCTGTCAGCCATTGCATGCTCCTTGATACTGAGCCAAATGCAGGGGCCAACAGCAATTCGGTTGCCGAATTCGATGCATGACCACCTCGCCAATTGCGTGGCTCTAGGGGGCAATTCAGAGCGATCAAGGTCCGCAACAATAGGGCTCAGCGCAATCTATCGATTTCGATAGATTGACGGACAACGCAGCATTTCCGGGACGACGAAATTGAACGACAGTGAAAAGTCTGCTCAGACTATCGCGTCTGGATTATTTCCAGAAAGCTTGCTCTGGCGATCGCCTGATACATTGTCCGAGCATTGAGTTTGCCTCGACCTGATCTGAGATAAAGGCGGACAGCACTCTCCGAGAGCTGCAACTGCGATGCAATGCGCTTGGGCACGATGCCGCTGGCCAGCAGTTGGAGGCACTGTTGCTCACGTTTGGACAGCGTGCGGTATGCGTTCGTTTTTCGTAACCTCGACACCGTGAGAACTTTCTCGTGAAAGAAATGGGAAAGGACCAGAAGATCGTTTTTGCTCGATGTCCGTAATGCGCGCCATTCTCTTCCCAGAAGATTCGAAGTCGCTGAAAAAAGACTGCGCTCACCACCGGGACCTCTGATGGGGACTGTCAATCCATTGACACCAACACCGAACGCGTTCGCCTCCTTGAAAAACGCACGCGCTGTTTCAGAGGTCCGTTCGATGCCGGACCAATCGTAGGGAAGGAAGCCTTTCTGTGAGAATTGAATGACGGGGTCACTCTCCAGGTAATTGTTCCGAAGATAAAGAGAAGTCCATTCCTCTGGATATGTTGCACAAAACAGAGGCTCGATGTTTGGGTGGTTTGCGGGCTTCACCAGCAAAAACACCAAATGGGCGAAACCGTACCGATCACGCACCTCAGAAATAGCTGCGTTCAAGTCATTGACGCTGCCAGCCCTTCGCACAGTCTTCAACGAAGAAAGCAAAAGCATCTGTTGCTTAAGTTCCATTGATTTCCTCCTCTGATTGAAATCAGCACAGATGCTGGATCATCTGGAACGACCAATTCCGGAAAGGTCGACGCGGATTTCTGCTCTATTGGGGTCGTTTTCGGCATCGGCGTCTGACATTTGCGATTGTTCATGACCCTGGCGTTGATGATTGACATCATCCGTCGCCTGCTCCGGCGGCCAATTTTGGATTGGCTCTAGCAATTTTATGTCTTTGGGATCGGGTGCCCGAAACACCGCCACCCCCTCGAAATACCCCGTCTCCCAAGCCATGATGGCATCGTCGAGTACCTGCGGCAGCACATCGTTGTTGGTTGGATTGCCATACCATTTGGTGACGATCCGGTAGACCTTGGCAAACAGCGCCGTGCCCATGCTGATGTTCGTACATGCATCGACGAGGTCGGGCTTCAGTTGCCCGGCCTCCAGGATGCCGAGGCCGGCGGGATATTGAGTTAGCCCAACGCGCACGGTGTTGCGGCCGAGGTTGTTACGGATCAGCGTCAGGGCATCATCCGGTGTCGCGGGCTTAGGTGCCAGAATGGCTCGGCTCCCAGAGCGAACCGTAATAAAGAGTGGATCCTGGGACCCTGCCCGTTCGATGAACTGCTCGACGATTGCGGGTTTTAGAGCAGGATCGGCGCATTGCTGGATAAGGGCAGCATCGACCATCGGGAAATCTCCTATGTGTTGAATGCCATGATGACGGGCACGCCGAACAGCCTGCCCCAGGCAGTCACGCCTGCTTTCTGGATGGCAACGATCGAGGTGCCGTCAGTCCACCATCCGTTGCCTGTGGCGACGATGATATCAGGCGAATGCAGCATCGATTGCAGAACCGGCCAGAGGATGAGTTGTTCGTAACAGATCAGCGGAGCGATCTTCTGGCCGTCGATATCGACGGTCGGATTTCGTAAAAGGTCAGCGCGTGCGCCTCCACCCTGCCCTGTCCAATCGAGCCACGGCTGCCACATGGAGACCGGGACCGGCATCCGCTCTCGATAGAGAACACGGGCGTCGCTGGCAGAGATAGCCACCATGACGTTGTCATAACCGGTCGCATCGATGACCGCTGCACCGGCGATCACGGTGACGCCGGATTCCTGCAAGCCATCCTGCCAGAGACGTGCTACGGTCGGCGTCCAAAAGCCGAGCGCACTCTCCGGCAAAACGACGAAACGAGCCTTCTCGCCCGCCATCGCACGTGCGGTTACGATCAGACTGCGTTGGTAGGTGAGCGAGTTGTCACGACCGAGTTTTTGCCCGAGCGCGAGATCGACCCCTTTCCATCTGTCTGGTACCTTGAGCTGCGTCCAGTTCGTGGCGGACCAGGCGTACAGTCCCACCAGGGCAGCGACCCCGATTTTCCACCTTCGACCGGTCATGACGACCAACAGGATCGCGGTTGCGCAGAGACCAAACCATCCCCATCCTGGAAACAGGATGCCGGCCGCGGTCAATGGATGCGCCCAGCCAATGATCCCAAATGGCGGCAGAGCCATCAGCACCATGGCCACCACATAACGTACCGCCCGTACCCTTTCCGTTTGCCTTGCCCATAGGACGGCATGCACGACGACGAAAGCAAGCGAGGCAACCGCCCAAAGTAGCAGGCCGGGCCAAAGATCAGCGGCGTAGAAATTGGCGACGCCCTGGGGCAAGCCGCGGGAAGCGGCGAGGAAGTAACCAGCTGAGACGGCAGCAGCGACCAAACGTGACGGCGATTGCCCCCAGAGTAGCGGGAACAGCATCCCGACCGGCAAGGTCATGATGTTTCCGCTCCAGCCGACCGTCCCCACCATGATCGACAGCCCGACCAGGACCGGTCCGCGCCAGCTGTCAGGGATCAAACGTGAGGATCGGCTTGGCAAGCCCGAGGAGCCCGCTATCGGGGATCGGTCCAAAATATCGTGAGTCATAGGAGCTCTCAAGGGATGAGTGGAGAAACAGGTACCCCCGCGGCACGACACCACCGGAATACGGGACGATCGCCCGCCGTTGCCCATCACTTTTTCGGAGGCGGGATGCGCCGAGCGGCACGCCATCGACTTCGATCGTTTCGCCAATGACGACGTGCTGGCCGGGGAGTGCTGCAACAGTCTTGATGAGCGGTGCAAAGCCGCTGGCACACAGTCCGCGCCGGAGATAGCCGCGCTGCCATGCCTCTTCGAATGTGGCTGTAGCCGGCGGGCAGACGAACACGAGATCTCCGACCGCGACGTCGCGGTAAAGCGCCTGGATGCGCCACAGCCCGAGTGGCTCGCTTGGCGTCAGGTTCAGTCGATAGCCGCCAATCCACCCGGTCGCGACAAGACTGGAGATGACCACGCCGACACCCGCCAGAGACAAGAGTAGCTGCCGCCGCCTCATTGCTTCAGCACCGGGTTCTGGCGCTGGATGAGACGCAGGTCTTCGGATTGCTTCAACGACTGCACGGTACGCTCATGAGCGCTAAGCTGTTGGGCTGTGCGCATCACCGGCCAGGCTTCCTTCAGACGCTCTTTCTGCTCTGGCTCCATTCCGTTTGAGAGCGTGTCGAAAATCTTGCCGGACGGTTCGCGCGCGGCATTTGTCAGCAGCGTGCGTTCCCCAAATCGCTGGGTGACGGCCTGGTTGAACCCGTCGATTTCCAGCTTGGTTTCATGATTGCTGAGCGCATACGCCATGGCCGCTGGCAGATCGTTACGGTCAATCGCATCGCGCACGCGCTCCAGCACCACATGTGCCGCCTGCGACAACGCTGGAATGTCGATCGATATGCGCTGGCGCAATACCTGCTCGTCAGCCTGTAGCCGCTGCACGGCAGTCTCGCGCATCATCAGATAGTGCTCAAGATCGCGCTTCAGGGCGGGGACGTTCAGTTCTGCGACGCGACGGTCCTCGCGGTCGGCCTTACTGGCGACAATGCCGGTCTTACCCTTCAATGGTCCGATGAATGCCGGCTCTGCTTCAAGCTTTTGAAGCACTTGGCGGGCGCTATCTTTATCGGCCAGCGCTGCATCGAAGTTCATCGCCCGGAAGGCAGTCTCGGGATCGGCATAGACGTAAACAAAGCGGGTCGAGACCTCTTCCCATTGTTTCTTGAGCGCTGGATCAGTGTCGAGCTTTTGCTCCGCCGTATCGGCGACGGAACTGGAAAATGTCTTGATGCCTGCGACCATAGGTGCTGTCTCCTTCATCGCTTGGGTTTTCGGGGATTGTTGGAGGCCAAAGCGCTCACCGATTGCACGAAGCCTCTGAGCAAGATCGGCAAGTCTGGTTTTTTGGCGTAGTGTCCAGTCGAGTTGGTCGCGCAGCAGCGTACGCGCTACCTGGACGATGTTGAGACCACGGTTTTCTGCATACCGCAGTGCCTCGCGATAGAGGTTTCCACGCTCGTAATCGAGTGTGGTTTCCTTGGCGTTTTTGCGAGAAAGAACCTTGGCGAGACCACCATTGAAGGCAAAGGATCGCGTCCCGTAATAAAGCTGCAAATCCTCGCGGTGGCGGGTCATCGCCACATAGGTCAGATGACGATCGAGCGACAGCGAAGCCAGCACCTTCACCCGGTCGACGGTCGCTCCCTGGCTTTTGTGGATCGTTGTCGCGTAGCCATGATCGATATTGCTGTAGAAGCGCTGTTCGACCGTCACCTGGCGGCGCTGATCGCCTTCTCCAACGACAGCGACGATCCGGTTCGGCGCCGCTTCGATGACATGACCGATCATGCCATTCTTGACGCCGAGCGATCCTTCGTTCTTCAGAAAGACGATCTGATCACCTACGTCAAAATGGCGGATGCCGTCGGCAGTTCTAAAGGCATGGCCTTCACCGATGAAGCCGCTTTCGACCAGCTTGTCACGCGCCATGCCGTTTAACATGCCCACGTCACGGCGCAGGTGAGCGAGGATTAACGTGGACTTCGCAGGGTCGTAATCACGGTACCAGTCGGAAATCAGATGGTCGGCGGCTTCGGCTTTCAGCGTCGACCCAAGCACCTTGCCTTCGCTCTGGTAGGCAGACAGCGCCCGAGCGACATTGCCACGCGCGAAATCAAGCGAGGCATGCCGCATCCAGTCTTCGCGCTGGCGATAGATCGTCTCCAGCTCGGCGTATCCGACGCGGTCGACGATGGCCCGAAAGGCGGCCCCCGCCTCGATCGGCTGAAGCTGCTCTGGATCGCCGACCAGCACGATCTTTGCCCCTGCCTTGACCACGGCATCGACAAAGCCCGCCATCTGCCTTGAGGCGACCATGCCAGCCTCATCCATCACGAACACGCATCTGTCGTCAAGTACATCACGGCCTCGGCCCCAACGCAGCTCCCAGGACGCAAGCGTGCGGCTCTGAATGCCAGCCTCCTTCTCCAGACCCTCAGCCGCTTTGCCAGCCAGTGCCCCGCCGACCACACGATATCCGGCCAGTTCCCCAGCCTCCCGCGCTGCCTTCATCATCGTGGTCTTGCCAGCGCCCGCACGGCCAACCACGGCAGCGATCCGGGCCGGACCGGCAATGTGTTCAATTGCAGTGCGTTGCTCGTCCGACAGACGCTCATGCCGCCTAAACGTCGCATCCAGCACAGTGCCAGAGACGGCACGACCCTCTCGGTTTGACAACCAAATGGCCTGCCGCGCCATCGTTGCCTCCAGCGTGATCATCCCCCGGGTGGTGTAGCGGGCCGTCACGTTGTCGCCAGTAGTGAAGTCGATCGTATCGCGCTGCAACCGGAGCACATCCGGGCTCTGGATGATGCGCGCCATCAACTGCTGAAACATGCCGGGATCGTCGATATAGCGATGCAGCACCTTGGCGACATCTCGCTCATCAAAGACGCTCTTCTCCCGAGTGATCAGGTCGAGGACGATCTCTGGGCGTCGCAGAATTCGACGGGTGTTCTCGCTTCGACGCTGCTCATTCAGCTCGATCCGCTCGAGCTGCGGACGCACGCCATGGCTTTCGGCCTTGCGCTCGACCGCTTTTGCGCCGACGCCGAGATGGATGGTCGGCTCCAGGTCTATGCCCTGCTTCTCGTAGGAGCGGCCATCGACACGAAGATCTATACCACTGAGCGCCAAGTGATGGTTCTGGCGTTCGAACCATCCATCGCGCAGGACATTGAAATCTTCCGTCGAACCAGCCCAGAGTTCGTAGAGGATCTTGCCGGATTTTGTACGGACCGGCTGGCCATCCTCACCTGTGACCGCGACCTTCTTTGCCCCAAACCCATTTTCGGTGAGCGGGCGCAATGTGGTCATCAAATGGATGTGCGGATTGCCGGGATTATCGTGGTAAACCCAGTCGGCCACCATGCCCTTGGCAAGGATGTGCTTTTCCACGAAGTCGCGTACCAGCGCGATATTCTGCTCCGGGGTGAGCTCCAGCGGAAGTGCGATGGTCAGGTCCCGCGCGAGCTGCGCATCGGAGCGCTTCTCGAAGGCCTCGACCTTGTTCCAGAAGGCCTCGACCGCTCCCGATACAGAGCGATCAGCAATAAGGGAGCGGACCCATTTCGGGGCATCTACGGGGAGGACGAACTCCTCATGCAAGAGGCCATGTTTACGGGTATAATCAATGGTGCGGGCCTCGCGCTCATAGTCCATTTTCGCGCAATGCCGGTAGGCCGCAGACAGCACGGCACTGCGGCCGTCGCCACGGCTGATGATGCTGGCTGAGAAATGGGCGATGGCCACAGCTAAAAGCACTCCCGGTTCGAATTTCGTTCGTCGGGGGCGACGACCCCACGACGGCCCCGCCAGGGCCGCCAGCAACTCGTCGCGCCAGCGACGTATAATTGCGCCCTTGGAGCCATTCCTTCGGAACGGCGGGATCATTCACGAAAGCATCGCCCTTGGCGATCTGCAGATCTGCAGATTCCATTTTTCGAGCATCCGGGGGAGACTTGGCGTCGCAAGTGCAACGCCACGACGCCAAGGAGAGCAACCGGAATGAAGAAGCCGTCATCGAAGATCAGGGAAGAAATCGCCAGATTACAGGACCAGCTGAGAGCGGCTGAAACACGCGAGGCAGAGCTTCAAGCTGCCTTTGAGGAAATTGCCGGGCGGTTTCACGGAGGCAAAGGACCGACGACCGGAAAAGAGAATGGGCGTGGTGAAAAGCCAGATCGCGACGCACGCCCGTCGCTCGCGTCTGGCGCGGATGCGGGCGGGCCTGGTGAGGCTTGATCGGATGGCAAAGGGAATGACGACCGAGGCGCGCAAAAAGGACACGCGCGAAAAGATCGAGCTCGGTGGCCTGATCGTGAAAGCGGGCTTGCGCTATGAACAGCGGGCGCTGCTGCTCGGTGTTCTGATCGATGCGAGCAAAAGGATCAAGGGCAATGAGGCGGAGCGATCGCGCCTGACGTCCATCGGCGTGGAGGCGTTTGGCAATGACGGTGAATAGGCTTTTGCTGTTCGTCTTGCCAGCGGCAATCATGCTTGCCGCGTTGGTCATGACATCCGGAATGGAACATCGGCTGGCGGAGTTCGGCTCATCCGCCCAGGCAAAGCTGATGCTGGGACGAACAGGCCTTGCCCTCCCCTACATCGCGGTCGCCGCAACTGGTGTCGTTGCGTTGTTCGCGGCAAATGGATCAGCCAACATCAAGACGGCGGGTCTGAGCGTCCTTGCCGGAAACGGCGCGGCGATCGTTATCGCGATCATACCCGAGACGATCCGCCTGACCGGCATCGCGAGCAGCGTACCGGCAGGACAATCGGTTCTCACCTATGCCGATCCAGCGACAATGGTCGGTGCAGGCGTCGCCTTTGTCAGTGCAATGTTTGCGCTGCGCGTCGCGATCAAGGGCAACGCCGCTTTTGCTCAAACCGGACCTAAGCGGGTCGGCGGAAAGCGGGCAGTGCATGGGGAAGCCGACTGGATGAAGTTGCAGGAGGCGGCAAAGCTCTTTCCAGAACCCGGCGGCATCGTCATTGGCGAGCGATATCGAGTCGACAAGGACAGCGTGGCTACTATGCCTTTTCGAGCCGATGACCCGCAGAGCTGGGGTGCCGGAGGCAAGTCACCGCTGCTCTGCTTCGATGGCTCGTTCGGCTCCTCGCACGGTATCGTTTTTGCCGGCTCCGGTGGCTTCAAGACGACGTCGGTAACAATCCCGACCGCGCTCAAATGGGGTGGTGGACTGGTTGTGCTTGATCCGTCCAGCGAGGTCGCACCGATAGTCGTCGATCACAGACGCAAGGCTGGGCGGAAGGTGATTGTGCTGGATCCCACCCTGCAGGGAGTGGGCTTCAACGCGCTCGACTGGATCGGTCGTCACGGCAATACGAAGGAAGAAGATATCGTCGCCGTCGCCACCTGGATCATGACCGACAATGCACGCACAGCATCCGCCCGCGACGATTTCTTTCGCGCCTCGGCCATGCAGCTTCTGACCGCACTCATCGCCGACGTTTGTCTGTCCGGTCACACGGACGAGAAGAACCAGACACTGCGCCGTGTCCGGGCCAATCTCTCCGAACCAGAGCCCAAGCTGCGGGGACGGTTGACCGAGATCTATGAGCAATCGGAATCCGACTTCGTCAAGGAGAACGTCGCTGTCTTCGTCAACATGACGCCGGAAACGTTTTCCGGTGTCTACGCGAACGCGGTGAAGGAGACACACTGGCTGTCCTATCCGAACTATGCCGGTCTTGTGTCGGGCGATAGTTTCTCAACCGACGATCTCTCCGAGGGCGGAACGGACATCTTCATCGCACTTGATATGAAGGTGCTGGAAGCGCATCCCGGCCTGGCGCGTGTCGTCATCGGCTCGCTGCTCAACGCCATTTACAATCGCAATGGTGATGTGAATGGGCGCACGCTCTTCCTGCTCGATGAAGTGGCTCGTCTCGGATACCTGCGCATCCTTGAAACTGCCCGCGATGCAGGTCGTAAATACGGCATCACGCTGACGCTGATCTTCCAGTCGCTGGGCCAGATGCGCGAGGCTTATGGGGGTCGGGACGCGACGTCCAAATGGTTCGAATCCGCGTCGTGGATATCATTTGCGGCGATCAATGATCCTGATACTGCAGACTACATCTCGAAGCGATGTGGCGACACCACGGTTGAGGTCGACCAAACCAATCGCTCCTCCGGAATGAAGGGATCGTCACGGTCGCGATCAAAGCAGCTCAGCCGCCGGCCGTTGATCCTGCCGCATGAGGTTCTGCGCATGCGCAGCGACGAGCAAATCGTCTTTACTGCTGGCAATGCACCGCTACGCTGCGGGCGCGCCATCTGGTTTCGACGCGAAGACATGAAAGCCTGCGTTGGAGAGAATAGGTTCCACCACCCCCATACGGCAACAACGTCCATTGCCGTACCCAAAGTTACGAAGTCGGATGAAGACTGACGTGGTACGCTCCTGTCAACAGGGCGATCTATACCTATCCGTTTTGTTCACATTGGGCGCGGCTACGTTTCTTTGCAACCAGTCGAGGCCGCTTCGACGTCGAGGTGTTTCGGCTCGGCTGTTGGCATCCAGCCTCTTGTATATCCGCAGCCCATTGCAACCGCCGCCAGCCGCAACTGTTCATGAAGATGGCGACAATCTTTGAGCAAAGTCCGGATGGCAGCCGTCGCGTCTCCATCGTGCCAAGCGATGAGATGAGCCGCCTCATCATGAACCTGGGGTTCAATTGGCTTTGTTTGCATGGCCCGCCCCGATGTTGAGAGTGAGTTGCTGGCCGCCGTATTTCCTTACCATATATGTCGGAGGACGACGTATCATGGCCTCTGCCTTGCGTTGCATTTCCAAGCGTTGAGCCATGTGGACCTCACGGGCGGCTCGTATCTTGGATATTTCCTGCCTGGCGTTTTGAATTGCAATGTCGGCTGTGTTCATGGTCGCCTCCGATCAATGTTCACTTTATGTTCTCATCATCGATAGAGAACGTCAAGCCTCAACACGACATATCGAAGATCCTCATGGCATCTTCGACCGTGCATCTTATCAAGAGATTCCGGGACACCGCGCGTTTGGTGCCATCTTCGACGGATGATCTTGCGCCCGCAAAAGAGCACATTGGCCGTCATTGCGAATTTGTCAGCGGGATCGCGCTGCAACCCGAATGGGACAAAACCACCTGGCCCATTTCGGTATTGTCCAACAGCGGCGGTTCATAAAGGCTTTGAATCAATCAAGCCGTATCGATTCAGAAAAGTCGTTGGACGCAGCTCCAAGAGGAAACAACAATGCGGTCATGGAAAAAGACGCGAAAGACCTGGTTCATCTTCACCGCATTGACACGACGCAGAACATGCGACGCTTCTACTTGCTTGCAATCCAGCCAACACTGTTTGGTGGCGCATCAGTTATTCGCAACTGGGGCCGGATCGGCTCAGGCGGCCAGACGATGATTGAAACCTTCGATCGCCAGGAAGACGCGGATTTGGCCGTTTCCCACCTGGAGCGCACAAAGAAACGACGGGGTTATTCCGAGGTCAATCGCACTGAATAGCTGCCCCTTATTGTAGCGGCGCGCAATAAATGAGAATGAAATCATATTCGTTGCGATGAACGCAGATGATTGATTTCGAAGATCATGCTCATTGATCCTCGAACTTACTCCGGCAGGGGTGTGCAGCTTTTGATGGCACTGATGGGTCAGGATGCTTGGGTTTTGGCCTGTTGCTCAACAAAAAGCGACTGTTTAAAGCGAATTGCTGCGAAAGCACAACCAGACAAAAATCTACAACCGAGACCTTGACCTTTTGGTAGGGTGATCTAGGTTCCAGATTCAATGTCGTGATTGCGACACTTCATGAGTGAATATTAGAATAGCCATTGCGTGGCCAGCAATACGATCTGTTGATTTTGAAAACGACATTTGGGGGCTTCCATGGACGACGTTCTGTCGCCGACCGATTTCATTCAGGCCAGTCGTGTGCTGAAACTATCCTCGCCCTTGGGTGAGGACCAGCTTTTGCCTGAGCGAATGATGGTGGAGGAAGGCGTCAATCGTCTGTTTGAGATCACCCTTTCGGTTCGCGCCAAGCGTGAGGCAGTCAAGCCGGAAGAGCTGATCGGCAAACTGGTCGATGTCTCCCTGGAAATCCGCCAGGGCGAGCTTGATGGCGAGGGCGTGCGACGGCCCTTTAATGGACTTGTGACCAATCTGTCCGAGGGACCGCCGGTGACCCGTGGTCTGCGCTCCTATACCCTGACCATCCGTCCGCAACTGTGGCTGCTGTCGCGCCGCTCAGATTGCCGGATCTGGCAGAACATGACGGCCATCCAGGTGATGGAGACATTGTTCTCTGAGCATGGCATTCCGGCCCCCGCATATGCCCCTCTGCATAAAACGCCGCCGTCGCGGGAATATTCAACGCAGTGGAACGAGACCGATCTCGATTATCTGCTGCGTCGCTTCGAGCAAGAAGGGTTGTTCTACTGGTTTGAACATGAGACCGGCGTTCACCGCCTGAAGGTCAGCGACAGCAAGGTAGCCTGGAGCAACCCATCGGCCTCAGCAGAAGGCGAACAGAATGTGCGTCTTGCCCAAGGCTCCTCGGATCGCAACCATATCAACGAATGGATGCGGCAATTCTCCTATGTCCCTGGCCAGCGCGCCGGTGCGGATTGGAATTTCGAGACGCCGAGCACGGTTCCGCTGAATGTCACGCCGTCACTGATCCAGATGCCAGGCGCCAAGCAGCGCGAGCTTTACGAATATCCAGCCCGCATCTCCGATGTCAAAGAGGCCGAAGTGGCCGAGACGTTTCGGATGCAGGCTGTGGAAGCCGATCATGAGCGGGTGACGGGCCAGTCCAATGTGCGTTTCCTGGAACCTGGCCGTCGGTTCACCCCTTACGAGGAGCCGCATCCGGAACATAAATACGAAGAGCATGTCATCACCCATATTACCCATTGGGTCGTTGATCGCTCCTATGAGACGACGGAGAACGAACCGGAATATCGCAATGCGTTCGAGGCTATTCCGTCGCGGGTTCCGCTGACGCCACACCGGGAGACCAAGCGCCCGCGCATTGAGGGTGCGCAGGTGGCGATTGTCGCCGGGCCATCGGGCGAAGAGATCCATACGGATCAATACGGACGACTAAAATTATGGTTCCCCTGGGATAGAAAAGCCCAGAAGGACGGCAGTGATACCTGCTGGGTGCGCGTCGCCCAGGCCTGGGGCGGTGGCAGCTGGGGTGCGCAGGTCATTCCCCGCATCGGCATGGAAGTAATGGTGTCATTCGTTGATGGCGATCCGGATCGGCCTCTGGTCATTGGCGTGGTGCCGAACCCGAAAAACCCGGTGCCCTACGACCTGCCCGCCAACAAGACCCGCATGGTGCTGCGCTCCAACACCCATAAAGGTAGCGGCTTCAACGAGATGACCTTCGAGGATGAGAACGGCAAGGAGAACATGTTCTTCCATGCCCAGAAGGATCAGACGATCAAAGTGTTGAATAATCGCGTCAAACGGGTCGACGCTCATCAGGTCGAGAGTATCGGGCAGAATAAATCAATTGACGTCGGCCAGAATCATCAGGAAAAAATCGGCGGGTCTAAAAATGTCACCGTTGGCGGAGGTGCAAGCTCTTCTCTGTTCGCCTCTCTTGCCAGTATCGCGGCGGCTGGTGGCATAGACAGTAAGAATGGTTCGTCCGCTATCGGTCACGGTCTGTTGCAGGAATTCGCCGGGGCCATGGCTTCGACGGGAGTAACGGCGGAGGTTGCATCTCTATCGGCGAATGCGGATGTCACCAACGCCGGCAACTTCAGAACGGCAGCCGGCACGGAGCAGGCATCGACGGGATCGACCCTTGGCGGACTGTTGGGCAAAATTCTGCCGATCAGCGGCATCGTCAACACGGTGATCGAAAAATTTCGCTCCGACACCATTGGCATTGCCCGAACCGAACAGATCGGTCTCTACAAGAACACCACCGTAGGTCACACCATGACCATCAACGCTGGCGAGGAATTCATCATCAAATGTGGCGAATCCAAGCTGATGATGGACAAGGCTGGTAATGTTACGATCGTCGGCACCAAGTTTAACTTCGCCGCATCGGGACATGTCCAGATCAACGGCGAAGTCATCGATCTGAACTGAGGGCGCGTGCATGCTGGGGAAAAATCTCACGCGCTTTGCTGCCATCGGTTTCGAGCAAGCCCATCGCGATGGCGAGGATATGGGCGTGATCGCGGTGCGAGGACGTTATCAGGTCAACGCGGACGGCTCTCTTCAACTCAGTGACCGGCAGGATATCGTGCTGGTGGATGAGTATGACGGCAATCCCCATACCTCACCTCTGATCAAAGCTGCTGATCTCATTCCATTCAAACCGGCAAGCGACATCACGTTTCTCGGTGCAGCCTATGCGCCGGACGGGCGCGCCAAACAGGACTGGCTCGTTGCGATCAAGGTTGGACAGCTTTCTCATGCCATTCGGGTGACAGGAGCACGGTCCTGGATCTGCACCGCAGGCAAATGGCGCTTGTCAGATCCGCAGGAAGCGACCGAGGTTCCGATTGATTATCGATTGGCAGCCGGCGATGGCCACATCGAAGGACTGGGCTCGCCCAGCGTTCCCGGCAATCCGATAGGTGTATCGAGGCCGACGCCCGAACAGGCGCTGTCATCCGCATCAGTGCCAGCACCACGCATCGATGACGCCGAAGAAGACTATTCAGATCCGTTTTTTGCACGCAAGCCGCTAGGCCTCGGACCGGTGGCGCCATTCTGGTATTTTCGCCAGAGATATGCTGGCACCTATGACGACACTTGGCAGGCGCATCGTCATCCTCAGCTTCCCGTCGATTTCGACTATCGGTTTTATCATTCGGCCCATCCGTCGATGATCTATCCAGGTTTTCTGGCGGGCGACGAGATGGTGGAGATGGCGAGACTGACGCCTGGCGGCGGGACGTTCAAGTTCGCGCTCCCTGCGCTGCGCCCTGTTGCGAGCTATCGGTGGCGCGACGGCCGCGAGGTTGTGGTGCAGCTCAACCTCGACGGCGTGCATATCGACTTTCGCAATGGCGCCCGGAACGTCGATTTGACCTGGCGCGCCTGGCTGCCGATCTGCCCGAATTTTCTATGTATCAACCTGTCAGACAGGCCGTTTGCGGATCGGGAAGCGGCCAGCCTGCCACGCGCCAGCCTGCATGGACTGACGGAGGTGCTGGCATGAGCTATCCATCGCAAGAGGCAAGCCGCGAGACGCGATTGGGTCTGATCATCTCGAAATATCCTGATGTTTGCCGCTCGCCGCATGCCTGCGTGCCATACAATATTATAGCCTACCAATCCGACGCAGCCGGCACGGCCGCGACAGTGCATATGACTGGGCAGCGCGCCCACAAGCAAAATTCGGTTGTCACGAAATGCTTCGGCGACGAGCCGGGCGTGGGTCTTGGCGTCAAATCGAACACTGTTGGCTCTGTGTGCCATCGCAAAACTCATTCGCGCAATGTCCGTATCGAAGGCCAATGGGCCACCCGCGACACCGACGAATGGTATATGAACAACAAGAATACCGTCGGTAAACTTGTTTGGTACACGGGGTCGAAGGATTTTAAGCCAACGCCTCCTTTAGAACAACCGTCCGCTAGCCGGAGCCAGGAAGGTCTGGTCATGAGCGATGCGACGCCCATGACCTTCGAACCTGGCAAGGAATACGCCTTCAACGATACGACCGGACAATTTACAAAACCCGCCCAAACCCAGCCGACCGATACGAAGCAGACAGCGTCGGATGGATCGCGATGGTGGACCATCATCAACGGGCTTAAAAACATCCGAGCGATCAATCCGAGCGGTGCAGGCGCTATGGAGCTGATGGGGGCGGCTGACTATTATCTGAAGCAGAACGTCAATGAGCCGACGGACTGGTTGAGTCATGGCTTTCTAAAGACACAACCGACTCACACGAATACTCCTATCGATAATGGTGTCCCAACCGACACGGCCCCGACCGAACCTGGAAAGAAGCAGGAACTTGAGGAAAAGCAAACGACGGCGCCGGCCAATGGGCGGACGGACGGAAACACCAAGATCACGGGGCAACAGAAGCGCAAAAGGGAGTGCCGATGCGTTACAGGCGCCTATGATGATATCAAGAATGTCTGCGGTGTCGAATGTGGTTCTGATTATCAGGCGCACCATATCGTGCCGGATTACACACTGCGTTACGGTAATCGTGCAGAGGCCGAGAAAGGGCAGAAACGAATTCCTGGATTGCCAACGTTCGGACAGGGACCGTCGAT
Organism: Agrobacterium vitis; assembly: GCF_014926405.1. NCBI lineage: Bacteria > Pseudomonadati > Pseudomonadota > Alphaproteobacteria > Hyphomicrobiales > Rhizobiaceae > Gillisella > Gillisella vitis. Next base: position 1,528,361 of record NZ_JACXXJ020000003.1, on the reverse strand, counting down.
TTGTTTGAAGGGATATAAGGCAGACGCGGGGAGTGAACATGGACTGGCGCATCAGGCGGATGACGAGATAGCTCTGAGAGGTTCAGGAGGCAGCACGCCGCAGGGGACTTTGGATATAGACAGCATAACGGACATCTCCGCTCTCACAGCTATTAGTGCTACACAGGGTGAATGCACCTTGGAGATATTTCAGGCTCTAAGAAAACAGCCGTCGTTGTTTTCGGACATATTAGGGAGGACAACGATAATGCCACCAGTTGAGGGTACTGAAACCTACAACATTCTGTCAAATGGTACCCGTGCTACACACCACTAAGAGATTTTTAAATGGAAACTAAGAGCCAAGTCAGCTTTACACGGTTAAGAGCGGTCAATCGAGATATCGTCTATTTGGGCACCATGCCGGACGATCAAGAACTTGGCGCACCCTTTACAGCAGTTTGTCAATTCAATGCGGGTGATTGGTCATACGAAACTTTCGATTTCGCGTTGGCGGATATGACGCTTTATAAGGCTCCAGATGCTGAATATCGTGTTCTCTATCTGCTATCGGAAACTGGCATTGTGCTGAATTTTGCGACGAAGACGCGAGAAGAAATTCTGCCCAATAGGTTCGCTTTACAGGAAGATTATCGACTTGGGTATTTGCATAAAATTAGGCAAATTGGTGAAAAGCTATATGCCTGTGGCAACGGAGGCCAAGTACATACCCGAGCACCATCGGGTAAATGGAATATTTTGGACAAGACTTTACTTGATGGTCCCGATTCTATCTCAGATAAAAAATCTGAAATCAAGACAATGATGAACCTATTGAAAACAGCGGAAGGATTAACGCAAGAGAACTTAGATAAATTTGAAAAATTACGTACTGAAAATGCATCAAAGCTCTTCTGGGACATATATGGCCTTTCAGAGGAAAGTATTTATGTCTGTTGCGAGAAAAAAAATATTTACTGGTATGACGGCCATCGGTTCACCGAAATCCCGACCGAGGCGGATCGTGGGCTCCTCTCCATCCTGGTGGAAAATGAGGACCGCGTTTGGGTCGCAGGCCGCGACGGAAACTTCCTGGTCGGCAATCACAAGACAGGGTTCCGTGATCTCGACGCGCTGCGGGGAATCGATGGTTGGCCAAGCTTCAACGGTATGACCATGTTCAACGGGCGCCTCTATCTCTCCAGTTATGCCGATCCGCGCGGGCTGTTCGTGTTCGATGGCCACCATGTTGAACAGGTGCGCTCTGGCCTTACGCCCGACATCGAGGATGTCTCCGCCGTCGAGGCAGTTGACGGCGTACTGTGGGTCATGGGCCGCAAGGACTTGCTGCGCTATGACGGCACGCACTGGGAGCGCATCGATTTTCCTGGCAATGATCCGCTAAGGTGAGCTGATGAAAAAGGCCAGCTTCACTCGTCTTTGTGCTGTCAACAGCGATATCGTCTATCTCGGCACCATGCCCGACGATCAGGAACTGGCTACGCCGTTCACGGCTATCTGCCAGTATAATGCGGGGGAGTGGTCTTATGAGACATTCGATTTCGCGCTGGCGAGTTTGACGCTGTACCGCGAGCCGGGCAGTCCTCACCGCGTCCTCTATGTGTTGGGTGAGACTGGCACAGTGGTCAATTTCCACACGAAGGACCGCGAGACAATCTTGGATCTTCCCAAGGCTCCTTGCACAAAACATAGGCTTGGTTATCTGGTCAAGATCAGGCAGATCGGCGATCACCTTTATGTTTGTGGCGACGGTGGGCAAACCTACCGGAGATCATCCGAAGGACAATGGCAAGCCTTGGACTTGGATTTCTTTGATGGACCGGATGCAATTATGGACCCTAAGTCAGAGCTTAGATTGATGGGTGCCTTCTTAAGAATTAAAGAGAATCGCACGCAAGAAAATTACGATAAAGAAGAAAAATTAAGATTACAGAATGAATCAAAAAGTCTCTGGGACGTTTTCGGCCTCTCCGAAGACAGCATCTACTTTGCCGGGGAAAAGAAAACCGTCTACTGGTTTGACGGAGAGAAAATCACCGAAATCCCGACCGAGGCGGATCGTGGCCTCCTCTCCATCCTGGTGGAAAATGAGGACCGCGTCTGGGTCGCTGGCCGTGATGGAAACTTCTTGGTCGGCAATCACAAGACGGGCTTTCGGGATCTCGACGCGCTGCGGGGAATTGATGGCTGGCCTGATTTCAATGGCATGACCATGTTCAACGGACGTCTCTATCTCTCCAGCTATGCCGATCCTCGCGGGCTGTTCGTGTTCGACGGCCACCATGTCGAACAAGTGCGCTGTGGCCTCACGCCCGACATCGAAGATGTCTCCGCCGTCGAGGCAGTTGACGGCGTGCTATGGGTCATGGGCCGCAAGGACTTGCTGCGCTATGACGGCACGCACTGGGAGCGCATCGATTTCCCTGGCAATGATCTGTTGAGGTGAGACGATGGCGGGTTTGGCGGACGCATTTTTCGAACGCATTAATTGCTATCACATGGCCGATTGGCTTCAAGAGACGATGCTGAAGCTTGGGCGGCCTATGCCGAACCCTGCTTTGCAACCCGGAGCATTTTCCAGGGCTGATCGATCCTGGGGTCTCATCCTGACATTCGGCCGAGTTGGGACATCGCTGGATAACTGGCAAGACGAAATCATCTTGGTCAGCGCCGAAGGCGATAGCACCTCGCCAATGCCCTTTGGCCTGGATCCGATAAACGAGACGCCGGCCAGCGCCACCATGAAACTGTCCGGTAATATAGCCGGACCAGGCGATGTGAGCGGCGATGCCGATGAGCGCCGGATTTCATTCTTCATGGAAGGGGGACGCCTTATCGAGCTGCGGTTTAATGAGGGCATGATTGGTTTTGATCGGATCATTATGGCCCGCCTTGGGGTGCCGCAAGAATGGCAGCCAGCCTGAGACTTTTATTGGTCAAATGCTCGAAATCGGACGGCAATAACAATGATCAGATCGCGACCTAAACATGCTCCAGAGGAGCGCTTTCACGACGAATCCATGTACGCGATTCATCGACTGGACATCGACAAGCACAGACAAGATGCCTGGATGGTCAATCTTTCCCGTGGCGGAAAATCGATCCACATGACCTTCAGTGACAGCACCTATGGCGGCAAGGAACAGGCGCTGGAAATAGCGCAAGCCTATCGCGATGCCGTTCTCAGGGTCGTCCCCCCATTGACAAACAATGACATGCGCATGTTGGTGCGCAAAAATCGCTCAGAAGGCAGCAGCGTGCCGGGCGTCTATTTTATCGGACCTACCGGGGCGCATAAAAGCGGTATCTGGATGGCTCGTATTGAGATCGCCCTCGATGATAACACGCCGGTCCCTGCAGGAAAGCGCCGCCGCCGACAGTTCACGCGCACCTTCAACGTCAGCAAATTCGGCTATGAGACCGCCCGCCGCATGGCGGAAGAAGAACGCATTCGCATGGTCCTGGCTGTCGAAAATGGCGAAGATCCGGCTTTACGCAGCCCGCAAGCTTTGAAACTTCATGAGAAGCTTACCCAAGACGACAACAACGATTAGAAGGCATTGTTATCAGCGCCACCAGAAAAACGGCCCGTTTTTTGGTAGTAGTGAATAGACCGATATTGGCGTTAGAAAATCACGAGAAGACCCGTTGCGGAAATCAGCGCAAGGGTACATCCACCCTTTGGTCTTTTCTGGCGAGTTTAAAGACACCGACAATTTGCGCCGAAGTATCACGATTTTGCGTCTGTCTCCGAGATTGTAAACTTTCTCTCAACGAATGTGCGTCGCTTGATCGCTTCTGTCTCAAATAATTTGCACCGAAATCACCATTTATTGCACGTGGCGCTGGTGCAGGGATCGGTAAACGTGCAGAACTTGGTCTTTGATGGCCCTGCTTATTCGGTTTCTCCCGTCAAGGCTTGGCGACGAACGGATTGCTTCCGGCGTTATCCAAAGGGTTAAACTGCCACGGCGGCAAAGCCCGCTTCATACTCCGCCCGGTTCGTCACTTTGAACTTCATCTTACCGATCTCATGGCGGCGGGCGGCGTTATGTTTGTGTGGCATCCGGGATCAATCAACCTGTTTTTGATCCGGCCGTATAGACGCAGAACATTGAAATTTGATCCCTGCCCCAACGCCCTACCACATCTATGTCGAGCGTATCGCGCCGGAACAGAACATGGCGCGGTTCTATGCGCTTGCTGTTCAGCCGACATTGTTCGGAGAGGTGTCGCTTGCGCGCGCCTGGGGCCGGATCGGAACGCGCGGACAGCAGATGGTGCGTCTGTTCGACAATGAGAGTCAGGCCATCATCCTGTTGCTCGACGTGCTTCGCGAGAAGCGTAAACGAGGCTACCGGCCGAAACGACCTGTGGACATCCAGCGGATCTGACCCTCGTCCCAATCGTCGCCGATGACAATCCGGCCATAAGCTGACACGGATTTTATCTTTGAGACAAGATGCGAGGAATTCCATGACCACCACCAATGAAATCGCCGACAAGATTGCAGCCGACAACGGCCTGACGAAGGTTCAGGCCAAGGGCATTGTCGAGGCTGTCTTCCAGGCAATCGCCGATGCAGCAGGCTCCGACGCTGAAACCTCAATCCCCGGCTTCGGCAAGTTTAAGGTCAAGGCATCGCCTGAGCGCGAGGGTCGTAATCCCGCGACCGGAGAAAAGATGACTGTTGCCGCTTCGAAGAAGCTGACTTTCGCGCCTGCTAAGGCGCTCAAGGATGCACTGAACAAGTGATCCTTGACGTGGAGAGCCCCGCCTTGTCGGGCGGGGCATCCAGTATCAGTCCCGGTTCGACCGGGACCAGATGAGGGAGAGGCCTTCCTCGCCCTCGACCTCGATCAGCGTTGCGTAGATGGGGGCCGGGAAGCTCGGGTCGTCGAGTTTGACCGAGAGGTAGTCGCGGCCTTCGTTCGAGGTCTTCTTCCAGGCTGCGCCAAATTCGACCGTAGCCCCGGCGAGGATGCGGTAGTCCGGGCCCTTTTCGGAAGTGCGCTCGACGGCGCGGATGGTTGCCTTGACGTTGAGGTTAAGGGTCTTGATGGTGCCGGAGAAGCCGTTGCCGGAAGCGGTGAAAGAGCCGATGGTTGCCATTGTCGTAATCCTTTTCGGTTGTTCGGGCCGCATCCATCGCGGCCTCGATGGCAGTCGATAGGACCGGGGACGATCGGCCTGCACCTGAAAGGCCGAAACGCAGTGGAGGACGGCCAGGGAGAGGCTTTCTTGATGATGTGGACACCCCCACCACTACCGCCGAGAATATCGGCAGGGACCAATCAAACGTTGGAAAGGAAACGGGATGTCCAGGCTGACAATCGGAATCGACCTTGCAAAGAATGTCTTCCAGGTTCACGGCATTGATGACAGCAGTCGTGTCGTGATCGCTCAGAAACTCCGGCGCACACACCTTCTTGCATTCTTTGCCAAGCTGGAGCCGAGTCTGATCGGCATGGAGGCGTGCGGCTCCGCGCATCACTGGGCTCGCGAACTGACAGGCATGGGCCATGAGGTCAAGCTGATGGCGCCGGCTTATGTGAAGCCGTACGTGAAGCGGGGGAAGAACGACATGGTGGATGCCGAGGCGATCTGCGAGGCTGTGACCCGGCCGACCATGCGGTTCGTTCCAATCAAAACCGCGTCGCAGCAGTCGATCCTGATGGTGCACAAGTCGCGTGCTCTCCTCATCCGGCAGAGGACCATGCTGGTGAACGCCTTACGAGGCCATCTCACCGAGATCGGCATCGTGGCGCCGGTCGGGATCGAAAGAACGGCAGAGCTCGTCGAGCGGGTGCTCGCACACGAGCCGACAGAGCTGGACGTTCCGCCGCTCGTGACTGACATTGTCGTATCCTTGGCCAGGCAAATCGACTCCCTGACCGCCGAGGTCAGGACACTTGAAGCCAAGATACGCGAATGGCAACGAACGAGCGAAGCAGGCCGCAGGCTTGCGACGATCCCGGGCGTCGGCGTCATCACTGCCACAGCACTGGCGGCGACGGTGCCTGATGCGTCAGTCTTCAGGTCGGGCGAGAATTTGCCGCATGGCTCGGGCTGACGCCACGATCGAATTCGTCTGGAGGAAAAGAGCGCCTCGGCAGGATCACGAAGGCCGGGAACCGATATCTGCGAACGCTGCTGATCGTCGGCGCGACAGCCGTCCTCAGGCATGTCAGGCATAAGATGCACGGGCCGCTCATCGAGTGGGTCAGGAAATTGTTGTTAACGAAGCCCCCGCGCCTGACGACCGTGGCGCTGGCGAACAAGATGGCGCGGATCGCATGGGCCGTGATGACTCGGCAGACGGTATACACAAACGCCATCGCATAGAAACCGACGCACCAGCGTCACCGAGTTCGGAGGGCCTGCCAGACGATCGTGATGAATACCGGTTCCGCCGGGGATCAGGACAACCCGTTCGCGAGACTGCATCTGCAGAATGCGCTTTTTTGATTGGGACCATGATCCGCGGATTTCATCAAGGCCCGCGGCCGTTCGGCCGATCATCAGAGAGGCCGGACATATGCGAGCAGCCAGCCGGGTTCAAAAAGATCAGAAGAAAGGCTTGACCGAGGGGGTGTCCACATATGCCTCGCGAGGAATGGGCGCTTCAGCGCACAGGGGAAGAAAACGATCCGGCCGTTGCGGATGCCGATCGAGCCGAGCATCGCGAGGTGGTCTTTGGTCAGACATGCCGCATCGAGACCGCAGTGGACGTGCCGGCTGACAGATCAAGTGTTACGACTATGGCATCATCGGGAGGTGCCGAATTGGAGCGGGTTGCACAGTGGCCACAACTCCCAATCGAATAATCGAAGCGAACGCCCACATATGAGAGATTGCCGGAACGGGCATTATGCCTCCTCGCTTATGCTCAGACGAGTTCGCCAAGATGGTGTCTGACCCATTTCGCCTCCTCCGACGCTGTGCGACCGAAATGTCGCTTAAAGTCTCGGCTAAACTGGGCCGGGCTTGCATAACCGACTGACCTCGCGACCACCGCAATCGTCTTTTCCTGGCGGGCGATGATCAATCTTGCTTCTTGCAGCCGCATGGCCTTCACGTATTGCATCGGACTGGTGCCAGTCAGGTTTTTGAAATGCACATGGTAGGACGGCACGCTCATGCCCACCCTGCCGGCCAGCTCGGCGATTGAGATTTCAGTGCCGTAGTGCTCCCGCAGCCAGGCCAGGCTCCGGAAGATTTTCCCGTATGGTCCACTGTGCTGAAGCGCGGCAATCATTGCGCCGCCTTGCGGACCGACCAGCACCCGATAGTGCAGTTCGCGCAGAATGCCCGCACCCAGAACAGCACTTTCGACCGGACTGCGAAGCGCCCTCAACAGGCGTAACAGGACGTCCTCGATGTCAGCATCCATCTTGTTCGACATCAAACCGCGTGGCGGATGACCCGCAAGCTCGTTGCGCTTTTCGACCTGCAGGGCGATCTCAGCCGCCAACTGCATATCGAATTCGAGATAGACCGCAAGCAATGGCCTCTCCGGACTGGCGGTCGATTCCATCCGGAAAGGCACGGGGACAGAAACAGCCAGATAGTGGTCTTCATCGTAGCGGAAGATTTCTCCGTCCAGCATGCCCTGCTTGCTGCCCTGCAGGACGAACACCGCGCCTGGGTTATAGAGGACCGGGACATCGTGGAGCACGGCCTCGCTGCGGAGAATACGAACGCGATCGAGTCCGGTCGGATTGTATCCGTGACGCGGAGCTAGACCGCCGGCCAACTCGACCAGCTGGCCTCGCATCGATTGGCGATGTCCGTCAATCATAGGATTTGGCAACAACTCCATCGGATCTGCAATCGTTCAGCCGGACGATTAATACTATCTGTCAAACGTCTCCTCAATCAAGGAAGTTCGTACATCATGTCGAGAAAGACCTTTTTCATCACCGGCGCAAATTCCGGCTTCGGCTTGGCCATCGCTACGGCTGCTGCTCAGATGGGCCATCAGGTTATCGGCACCGTCCGCTCCGAGACGGCACGCTCGGCGCTTGCCGCAGCCGTGCCCGCCATTCACCCCGTCCTTTGCGACGTCACCGCGTTCGACCAGATTCCGGATGTCGTCCGTGATACGGAAGACAAGTACGGGCCGGTCGATGTGCTCATCAACAATGCCGGTTACGGCCACGAGGGCGTCATCGAAGAATCACCTCTCGAAGAGATGCGCAGACAGTTCGACGTGAACGTCTTTGGCGCTGTAGCTGTCGCCAAGGCGTTTATTCCCAGGTTCCGCGAACGGCGCCAGGGTTTCATCGTCAATGTCACGTCGATGGGCGGCATGATCACCATGCCCGGTATCGGGTATTACTGTGGCAGCAAGTTTGCGCTGCAAGGCATATCGGAAGTGATGCGTTCAGAAATGGCGCCGTTCGGTGTGCATGTGACGACGTTATGCCCCGGCTCTTTCCGCACAGACTGGGCCGGACGTTCGATGATCCGCACGGAACGGTCGATCGCGGATTACGATTCCCTTTTTGATCCGATACGCGAGGCCCGGGAGGCAGTCAGTGGCAAGCAGCTTGGTGATCCAGAGAAACTCGCTGCAGCCGTCTTGATCCTAGTCGAGACCGATAACCCGCCACCGCAACTTCTCCTTGGCAGCGACGCTCTCAAGCATGTATCGGCGAGACTCAAGCGTCTCCAAGAAGAGATCGATGCGTGGACCTCCGTGACGGTATCGACGGACGGCTGACCGGAGAAAGAGGGCGCTCGGACCCTACGGCGCATTTGCCCATTTATGATTTTCTGAAATGGGGCCTCAGGCGGGGCCGAAGCCCCGCGATTGTCCTATTCAAATGCTGCCATCTGGGCCGTTGCGGCCTTTTGGTCTACTGAGTTGGCGGGCTGCTCGACCGTACGCTCGTAGGGCTTCCAGGTTTCGCCTGTGATTTCCTCGTAAGCTGAGACAGCACCTTCGGCTGCCATGCGAAGCACATGGGCCTGCAGGCCCATATCGGCTGCGAACTCGCGCTTGCGCTGGGCGCGGCTGTCGAAACCGACAGGCCCGTCGAGGTCCTCGTCTCTGGTATCGTTAGAGAGCTTCGTGGTGAGATCGCGGGCCTCTGTGACCGCGCGGGAGTAGAATTGCCCGGCGCCGTAGGCGGAGCCGACAAACGAACCGACGATGCGCTGCATGTGGATCTGCATTGCCTTTTCGGCGAGGCCGTCCCTCAGGGCATCGGCGCTTTCGATCAACTGTCCGCGGTGAAGGTCGCGGATCCCATCGCTGTCGATGAGGGCAAGGCCGAAGCTTTCGGAGATGCGCAGTGCCTGGGCTGTGTCGGGGCAGGCGTGCCTGACCATTTCGAGGGTGGTGGCGCGTTGGGATTTGGCGGGACGGTTCTTCTGGGTGGAGCGGTTGAGCGGTGCCATGATCGGATCCTTTAGGCGTCACGACACGAAAGTGTTGGATCTGTCCGACTTTTGAGAACGTATGGTGATCACGCTGCGAGGATAGATGTTTCGCGCCGCAATGGCCTGAGATCAACGCCGTCTGTTGGGGTCCAGATGTAATCGCCGGTGAGACTGATGTGCTGCCAGCCGAGTGGGGTAATGTGTTTGATGATGTCAAGCGGCGTGGGAATGCCATCTCGGTTGAGCTCGGCGAACGCCGGTTCAAGATAGAGTGTGTTCCAGTAGACGATGGCGTTGATTAGCAGGTTCAGTCCAGATGCTCGGTAGAACTGGCTCTCGAAAGTCCGGTCGCGCAATTCTCCGAGGCGATTGAAGAACAGTGCGCGGGCCAAGGTGTTCTGGGATTCGCTCTTGTTGAGGCCGGCCGTCGCGTTCCTGCGCATTTCGGGGTTCTGCCACCACTGGGGCAGAAAGATGGACCGATTGATGCGACCGAGATCGCGTAGCGCCAACGCCAGTCCGTTCTGGCGTGGGAATGCGGACAGCTTTGCCAACAGGGTCGAAGGCCGAACCTGCCCGGAACGGATCGTCGTGACCAGCCGCAGGATGTCGTTCCAGTTTGCCTTGATCCGCTCGACGTTGATGTGCTCGCCAACGAGCGGCGCCAGGTTTTCGGGAGGCGCGTCGCGCGGGAAAAGATAGAGCTTGCGATCCTTGAGACCGCGCAGCCGAGGCACAATCTGGAAACCAACGAGATGGCAAAGGGCGAAGCTCATATCGCTTACCCCGCCGGTATCGACATAGTGGGTTCCGATGGCGAGATCGCTGCCATGATAGAGCAGTCCATCGAGGACATAGATGGCTTCGCTCGCATTGGCATTCATGGCGATGATGTAGAAAGCGCCGTACTGGTCAGAGGTGAACCGGTAGAATTTGGCGCCGGGGTTGGGACCATAGCGGCCGTTGAGGTCGCCGATCGCCTCGGCGTGTCCGCCCGCCGGAAAATACTGGCCATCGGAGGATGACGTTGTTCCATCGCCCCACAAGCTTGCCAGAGGCAATTGCCTCTGGGCGTTGACGAGAATGGCGTGCGCGGCCGTGTAACCTTCCTCGCGAATATGCCAGTCGTGCGCCCAGGCGAGTTGGCGCATCGTAATGCCGGGGGAAACGTCCGCCATTCTCGTGAGACCGAGATTGATCCCGTCCGCCAGGATGGCGGTGAGGAGCGCAAGCTTGTTGTCGGCCGTCCGACCGCTGCGCAAATGGGTAAAGGCGTTCGAAAATTCCGTTCGGGCGTCAACCTCGAGCAAAAGGTCAGTGATGCGGATCGCAGGCAGACGGCTTTCCACCTTTAGCTTCAGCGACTTGGCGATGTCCGGAAACATAGCCTTGTGCGGCGTGACGCTAAACCCCGCCCCGGTCAGTTCTACATCGTCGAGCTCGCCGGCTGCGGCCAGACGCGAGAGGTCAGCCAGTCCATCGTTCAGCAGCTGGCGCTGTTGGCGAAGATACGTCTCGACATCGGTATCAACGGCGATTGGAAGCGGTCCTTCCTCACGCATCAGCTCGAATGTCGGCGTGGGAATGAGAAAGCTTTCGAAAGACTGGAAGCGTTTGGCTCCTTCCACCCAGACATCGCCCGCATCGAGCCGGCGCTTCAATTCGCTGAACAGGCAAAGCTCATAAGCCCTGCGATCAATCTTTCCATCTTTGAGTATGAGAGGCATCCAGCCCTTCGGCGCAAAGGAGATCGGTGCCTTGTCGGGTATGGTCCTTTTGCCCGTACGATATAGACCCGCGACCACGGATAGCGCCCGCAAGAGGTTCGCCGCCACTGCGTGACCGCGGAACACGAGAGTGGAGAGAAACTGTGGCGCCAGTTTCCTGATCGTCGGATAGCGCTGGAGCATTTCGATTTTACCGTCGATAACATCCGGCGCGATCAGCGTATCGACCGCCTGGACACTGGTTGTAAAAGCTGGCCATTGGATGACCAGATCAAGCGCTTTGGCCATGTCCTCACCCTTCTCTCTGGCCTTGATGATCGCATGGCAGACTTTTGAAACGTCCTTCAACGGCGTCTGCACTTCCCGAACGGATCGGGTGACGCGAGCAGCCGCCTGGTTATTGGCTCGCCGCGTCAGGATGCCCATGAGTTTCTTGAACATGTCGATCGCGCAATCGGTGAGATGGCGGGAAAGGTGGAGCACTGTTGCAGCCAGGACAGCATGTCGGCGTTCGGTGTTAAGGTCGCGCAGATGCTGCGCGCTCATTCGCGTCCCCTCTGCAGCAAATTCGTCAAAGACCTTGGCCGGAATGCGATCCATCAACGTCGTCGGCAGGTTCAGAGACCGGAGAAAGCGAATGCGCTCGGCAATTCTGTCGAGGTTGACGGCGGCTGGCGACAATGCTGGCGTTCTCGCCCAGGCAAGAATAGTCACGCTTGTCCCCTCACGCGGATCGAGAAGCTTGTCCAGATCGAGCTTTTGGCCTTCTGAGATCCCGCCGGCCAAGGCCCGATGAGCAATACGAATGCCGCGCCTGATCGCCACATGAATGATGGCTTCGAGCGCTGGCCGCGCTGGCAAGAGAATTCTCCTGCGTCGCAGTTCTTCCACGACCATATCCGCCAATACATCGGCGTGGCGCAGGGTTTGTGCGGCAGGTGTCAGCCAGCCTGTGAGTGCCCGCACGTCCGAAGGCACAAACGGACGCATCTGCATTCTGTCGAAAAGCAGGGCCAGATGCTCGCGCCGCGTCTGTGGGCGCTCGAAATAACGTTCGATCTCATGGTGATCGACGCCGATCTGCCGCGCCAGAAATCGTAAGACGCCAGCCGGCAGGACCTCGCCATCCGCAAGCGGTCGGCCAGGGTATCGTAGCGTGGCCAGAACACAGGCGAGGCCCAGTCTGTTCGAGGCCTTGTTCTGTCGCATGATCAGGTCGAGATCCGATCGATCCAGCGTGTAATGTTTGGCGATCTCCCTTTCGTTATCCGGGATGATCGTCGCCTGTTGCCACCATGCCTCGCTCAGTAATGCTCTTCGCACCATTCTCTGATCTTCCCGTTTCGCCGCGGAGAGTGCAGCGAAACGGAAAATGCGTGTCCGACAAACGAACGTTTCGCGGCATCCACAGTTCTTGTCCGCAAACCTTGTCATGAAACGGCAAATCGGACAAACCACGTCTCATGACCGCTATCGGCTATGCAAGGGTCTCCACCGGCGACCAGGACACCGCCCTGCAACTCGACGCTTTGCGCAAAGCAGGTTGTGAAAGGCTGTTCGAGGATAAGGCATCCGGCACGAAGACTGACCGACTCGGATTGGCGGAGGCGATCCGCTACGTTCGCGACGGCGACACGCTCACAGTCTGGAAGCTCGACCGCCTCGGCCGGTTGATGAAGCACCTCATCGAGATCATCACCGAACTGGAGGCCAAAGGCGTCGGCTTCCGATCCATCACCGAAAACATCGACACCACGACATCCGGCGGTCGCCTGGTCTTCCACCTGTTCGGCGCGCTGGCACAGTTCGAGCGCGATCTGATCCGGGAACGAACACGTGCCGGTCTGCAAGCCGCAGAGGAACGCGGCCGACGCGGTGGCCGACAAGTCGTCGTAACCCCGGACAAACTTGCCAAAGCCCGCCAGCATCTGGCGGTCGGTTTGAACGTCCGGGAAGCCGCGGCCCGCGTGAAAATCGGGAAAACCGCCCTCTACGAAGCTCTCAAGGCCGAAAAAGCAACGACATCCACGGTCAAACCAACCTGAGTTCCGGATACGTTCTTAAAAGTCGGACAGATTCGCCACTTTCGTGTCGTGAAGCCTACTATGCTAGTCGATCCCGGAGCGGCCCAGTCCCCGCGGATCGTGAAACCATCCGCGTCCTCGTCCATGTCGGCATACGCGCACACCGAAAGGCTGAGATATTTCCCGACCAGACGCGTCGTGGTGGCCAGGATCGCGTCGGCATCGGACAGCGACGATGTCTCTGTCCCAAGCCGGTCGAGAAACCGGAGGCTATCCACTCCAAGAAACTTCAAGTCGTCGGGATAGTCTGAACCCTCATTCAATTGCGTTTTCCTCGTCAGCAGCGGCCCAGTTGCCCTAAAATATTTGCAGAAAGTCTTATTGGAAAGAGGCATGGCTGTCATGCGAAAGCAAGAGGTGGGCCAACCCTCTGTCGAGCTCGATCTGTCCGCAGCGGTTAAAAGCAGGGACAAATGGTCCGCACTTAAAAGCCCCCGTGCACGGCGCCTCGTACTACAATCTGCCGCTCGTCCTGCGCTGGGTGACCGGCAACATCGGCATCCACTTTTGCACCATTTCTGGAGCAAGGCTCCTTACTATCGCGGTCAAGGCGTCGGCAACGTAAGTGCGTCCGGAGCGAGGCTTTTTTCAGCGTCAGCTTTCGAGCTTCACCGAAGCGATCCAACTTAACAGGAGCGAACCAGTGTCGGCGGGGTCGGAAGGACTTCAGCGGTGACGAAAGCGATTTCAGAACGCCGAACCATCGAAGAGCCGCCATGGAGCATGCACCTCAGCAAAATTCGCTCTTATCGAACGACTTTCCCATGCTCAATCTATGAGTTCGCGCCGGACAGCTTCTACAAGAGCATGAGCCCGATTTTTGCAACCAAGTTTTTTTGTAGCTAACTTCAGGTAGCTATCGACAGTCGCCGCCTGGAATTTACTGCCCTCAGCAATTTCTGCTGTCGTCATTCCTTCGGCGGCCAAGCGCAAGCAGATGATCTCCCCTTCCGTTAACTTTGAACTCTCGGCTGCGAACCGTTCCACCAGGGGGCCAACGACCGACGTGTACAGAGGACGCGCAATCTGCCGAAGAAACTCGATTTCGTCTTCTGTGAAAGGCTCGCGGCGCATGAACCCAACTGACGCGCACACCAAACCGTTTCGTTTGACTGGAAACACTGTCCGGTTTCGGATCGAAAAGTTTTCGGCCAATTGTCTGAATCGCACGGGCACTTTCCGCTTTGGGTAAACGAGGCTCTCTAACGCGACGCATTGAGTTTCTATAACATAGCGCAAAAGCGGATCAGCTTCGTAGAGCTTGTCGGAAAGATACGTCTCAGCCAGTGCGGGCGGCACGTCCGACTCGAGGTGAAAGGTGGTTTCTCCCAGACGGTACCCGTCGAGATCGAGCCCGCTGACGCTGACATGGTCAAAGGGCACTGCATTGCGCAGTCGATCCACGAACGCGTTGTCGCGGATTGGCCGAAACTGCGGCAGCGAGCGCAAGTCGATGATGTCATCGGCATTGTCCCGGTTATTACTTCGACTAGAACGCATGAGACGACTGATCCAATTATAGCTGCCGGAATCGGCGCGTTCTCTTAGATATGTCTTCTCAAAACGATTCGGTAGGTTTATGTGCCTTGCCCACCCGTGCCCGTCGATCTCGCGCGAGAACCGTTTCGCCCCACCGTTGGATTGCGTGATATTGTTCATTCTCTAAGAGTTTCGATAAAATTAATCTTTCTCCCCTAGATTCGGATTAAGGCGCGGTTTGTGCTGGATTGGGGAGTGTCGTTATGCTGTCGTTTCTCTCAGGCAAAGCTGGCCAGCTCGTACGCGCGCTTGATAGTTCGATGGCGATTATTGAATTCGACCCCACTGGAAGTGTCCTCAAAGCCAACAAAAACTTCTGCGATTTGATGGGGTATTCGGAAGCGGAGCTCATCGGCAAACATCATCAGATCTTTGTCGATGCGGGATATGCCAAATCCTCAGCTTACGTCGCATTCTGGGAAACGTTGCGCGGTGGCGACTTCCAGATCAGCGATTTCAAACGGATCAGCAAATCCGGCAAAGAGATCTACATCCGCGGAAACTATAATCCGATCAAAGACCGAAGCGGTAAAGTGGTGCGCATCGTCAAGGTCGCCAGTGATATTACACAGAGCAAACTGAATGCGATTGAAAGTGCCGCAAAACTCGATGCCATCTCCCGTGCCCAGGCCACCATTGAATTCGCACCTGACGGAACCATCCTTACCGCGAACGAGAATTTTTTTGCAGACGCTCGGATATGCGCTTTCGGAGATTGTCGGCCGGCACCACAGGATATTCGTCGAAAAGAGCTACGCCGCCTCGGCCGACTACGTCGACTTTTGGAAAAGGCTGTCTACCGGAGAATTTGTCACTGACGAATTCAGGCGCATCGGCAAGTCTGGTCAAAGTGTCTTCATTCAGGCATCCTACAATCCTATCTTCGATCCCGATGGTAAAATCTTCAAGGTGGTCAAGTTTGCGACTGACGTCACAGGCCGCGTGAACAATGTCGAGGATTTAGCTGCCAATCTCAATGCGCTGTCGGAGGGCGATCTTTCCCGCGAACTGCCCTCACCGTTCATCCCGGCTCTGGATCGGTTGCGGCTAGACTTCAACAGTGCCTCGCGCAAACTGCGTATGGCAATGGCGAGTGTGGCCGACAACGCTCGTGCCATAACGGCCGGATCGAATGAGATCAAGACCTCTGCGGACGACCTTGCCAAGCGTACCGAGCAGCAGGCTGCCTCGGTTGAAGAGACCGCCGCAGCCCTCGAAGAAATCACAACAACGGTGAAGGATTCCAGTCGCCGCGCCGAAGAAGCTGGCCGTCTGGTCGATCGGACAAAAACTCACGCCCAGCGTTCCGGACAGGTGGTAACCGAAGCCATCCAGGCGATGGACCAGATCGAGGAATCGTCTCGTGCAATTTCAAACATCATCGGCGTTATCGATGAAATTGCCTTTCAGACCAATCTTCTGGCGCTGAATGCTGGCGTCGAGGCCGCTCGTGCCGGCGACGCCGGCAAAGGCTTTGCCGTTGTTGCGCAGGAAGTGCGGGAGCTTGCACAACGCTCGGCTAAGGCGGCCAAGGAGATCAAAGTCCTGATCACCGCATCCAGCGCACATGTCGCAAATGGTGTTTCGCTTGTTACTAAAGCAGGATCCGCCTTACAGGAGATTGCATCGCACGTGGCCGATATCAATACCGATATCTCCGCCATCGTCGATGCCTCAAAAGAACAGGCGATTGCCCTTGGTGAAATCAACCAGGCCGTCAATACCGTGGATCAAGGGACGCAGCAGAATGCTGCGATGGTCGAGCAACAGACGGCGGCAAGTCATGGGTTGGCTGGAGAGGCGCAAGCGCTGTTCGACCTGCTTGAGCAGTTCCGTTTCGACGGCGTTGACTCGCCACCTAAGAAAAAAAGCGCTCCAGCTGTCATCAAACCTGCGACGCGGCCGTCGGTCGTGCGGGTGTCAAGCCGCGGAGGCGGCGCACTCGCCGTCGAAGCCAGCTGGGAGGAATTTTAGCCGCCGATAGGAGCACGCGGAGTGCATTGCGCATGAGATTCGCTGTCATCCAATACGAGAGTCTACAACGCCTTACACGTTTCATTCCCTGAATTACTGGATCAGTTATCGGAAGCCGAGCAATCCGATGGCCTTACACAGCCGAAAATAACGGCTGCTCGATCAGATGTCGCTTTGCTCAGTCATCTTTCCGTTGGAAACATAGGAAACGAGGCTGTGAAATGGCGCGCCGTCAGCAAGTGACAGGCAGATGGCGGCTCTGCAGACTCCGTTGGTCTCGGGTATGAAGGGGTCACGCAAATTGCTGATCGTAGCCAGTCGCCGCCTTACCTTGTCCTAGCGGATATGTAGAACATTTGCTGGGCCTCACGTCGCGTTTCGATGAGGTTGGCCGCGTGCAGCTTCGAGATGCTGCGATGACGCTGATTGATCCAGCGGCACATTCTTGGTGAGATCGCCTGCACTCGTTTCACTCTGCGACACAAACCTCAGCATCTGCAGTCGTTTCGGAATGGCCACACCTTTCCAGCTTTCACCCATCTGAAGGCTCCTTCAAAAGGTTGAGGCGACCCCTTTGTCCGGAAATACCCAATTATTGTTTTAAAAGACCGAGCATCGAACTTTTTGCAGTGCCGGCCTCTCTTGATGTTCCTTGCCGGCGGTCGTCGCAACCAGAGTGTATATGGCAGACGCATCCATTGGTCGGGCATAAAGATATCCCTGTCCGGAAGCACAGCCCAGTTCATCGAGCCGGATAGCCTGTTCGATCGTTTCGACGCCTTCGGCCGTAACCCGCAAGTCCATTTTCCTCGACAGTTCAAGCATGAGTTCGACGATTGCATCGCTAGACGCATCTGTCAGCATGGTGTCTATAAAGCTCTTGTCGATCTTGATAACATCGACTGGCAGGCGCTGTAGATGCGTCAGCGAGGCGTAGCCCGTGCCGAAATCATCAAGTGCGACCGAAGCCCCCTTCTTGCGCAGGCGCTGAAGCGTAGCGGCGACAGCCTCTTCTGTTCCTTCCATGAACACGCTTTCGGTCACCTCGAGCCGCAAGCTGTCGAGCGACAAAGCATAGCGCGCGAATGCCGATGCGATACGGCTTTCGAGATCGCCCCGTGAGAAGTCGGATGAGCTGATATTGATGCCGACGCGGAGAGGTTTGAGGCCGCTATCATACCAATTGCGCAGATCATTTGCGACTTTTTCCAGCATCAGGCTGGTGACTCGATGCGAAATGCTGGCGTCTTTCAGGGCTTCGTGGAAATCGCCCGCAGCCCTCACACTACCGTCGGCAAGACGCATGCGCACCAGCGCTTCGACACCGACGATCTCGCCGGTCTGAATTCGGACGATGGGCTGGTAGTAAGGAAACAGGCGATTTTCTGCCAGTGCTTCCTCAACTTCATTGGTGACAGCGAGTCGGCGGGAAATCTTCGTTCTCAGACCGAGTTCGAAATGAACATATGTGCCTTTGGCTGTCTGCTTTGCGTGATAGAGCGCGAAATCGGCATTCTGGCAGAGAACCTCCGCATCGGTACAACCGTCGCAGATCGCTCCTCCCAAAGTGATTTTGGGATTGATGGTCACACCGTTGAAGGTCATCGGTTCGGAGACGGCCCGAATCAATCCGCGCGCGATCATGGTCATGCCGCGGTTGCTGACAGGCTTTTCGATCACCGCCGCGAATTCATCTCCTCCAACCCGAAACACAGTTCCCTTTTTGCCCATTTGCGAAACCAGACGGTTGGCGATCTCCTTGAGAAGAACGTCTCCTGCCCCATGGCCAAGCGTGTCGTTGGTGACCTTGAGATGATCGACATCAATCAGTAACAGCCCGAACTCAGCACGATCCTGACTAATCTGACGATCGATTGCCGCCTTAAAGCAGGCGCGATTGGCAAGGCCGGTCAAGGCATCGCTGTTCGCCGC
Source organism: Agrobacterium vitis (assembly GCF_014926405.1). Lineage (NCBI taxonomy): Bacteria > Pseudomonadati > Pseudomonadota > Alphaproteobacteria > Hyphomicrobiales > Rhizobiaceae > Gillisella > Gillisella vitis. Next base: position 1,509,718 of record NZ_JACXXJ020000003.1, on the reverse strand, counting down.
TTGGACGAGACCGCGTTCCTGCCGATATCTTTCGGTGACATCCTGCAAAATGCCAAAGAGGCGGCGTGGCGCGCCATCGATCATCTCGACGTCGCTAACGATATGAACCCAACGCTCCTCTCCCTCAGGTGTCAGGATTCGGTAGTCCCGATCGGTGCCATCGCCGTTTCCGTCCATCGCAGCCTTGATCCGGCGCTCGACGTGCTCGCGTTCTTCCGGCGCATAACAGCCAAGCACCTTTTTCCGTGTCAAAGGCATGCCAATGGGAAGCCCAACGGTTCGATAGATCTGATCGGACCAGATGAACTTGCCTGTCAGCAAATCCATTTCGAAGCCTCCGACTTTGGCCGATCGTTCCGTCTGCTCGAACCGGGCTTGACGGATACGCAGTTCGCGCTGTTGTTCCCTTAGGATCGATGCCTGACGGTGTTCCCGCAGGAGCCCGAGAACGATGGTGGCAAAGCCCTCAAGTCGCCTCAAATCCTCATCCTCAAATCCGCGCACTTCCCGGTCCATGACGCAAAGACTGCCGAGACAAATGCCGTTTTCGATCAAGGGAACGCCGGCATAAAAGCGAATTCCGAGAGCCCCCTTCATGATGGCATTGTTTCTGAACCGCCGGTCCTGGAGGGTGTCGGACAAAATGAGTGGCTCTTGATAGGTGACGACATAGTCGCAGAACGAATGCTTGCGAGCCGCGCGGTCGAAATCGAGCCCATGCTTGGCTTTGAACCAGACCTGTTCCGCATCCAAAAGGCAAATCAGCGCGATGGGCATGCTGAGAATGGACGAGACAAGGCCAACGACGGCGTCGAATCCCTCTGCCGGCGGCGTATACATGGTACCGCTTTTGTTTAGATACTGCAGTCTGGTCTGTTCCGTTCCCGTCATCTGAAAACAATCGTCTAAAGGACCCTCGTGGATCGGTTGAAGAAAGTACGCGCTGTTTTTATTCTTGTGCCCCGCGTTTTAAGTCCGAGTTAAATTGCCAATGGTTGGCACGAACTTTGTTTGTGAGAGCGAGATTTCATTCAGTAGCAATAACAAAAGCTTTCCAGCAGATCTAACGCGATCATGCGGGAACGGGGCTAAGTCACTTCTGTCGGCTCATCGTTGACCTTCGCCAGCGTCTTGGTCAAAGCAACGACACTGCGTTTAACAATTTTCACTTTTATCTTGGCAAATGCCTTGTTCAGCGCCTGTCCTTCGCTGGTGGCTAAAAACCGCGTGATTTCGTCATCCGGGAGCGACATGCTTTCGGATGACCGTTCAGAATTTTCATCATTGTCGCGAAAGAAATATGAGATAGGCACCGCGAGGAAATCGGCAATGTTCGACAAGCGGCTTGCGCCAACCCTGTTGGTGCCCTTTTCATACTTCTGGATTTGCTGAAACGTGATGCCGAGGGCTTTGCCCAAGGTTTCCTGGCTCATCCCGATCGCACGTCTGCGGGCTTTGATTTTTTGTCCAACGTCGAAGTCGGTTTCATGTGGTATTTTCGGAAATCCCAAGGCTCTCTCCATTCAGTTCAGTGAAATATGCAGGTTACGATGCGCGGTGTAGAGAATATTCCGTGGTAGTATTCTCTACAACCGGCTCTCATTGCCGCACATGGCGATACGAGAAATATTCGCGCGCATCGCGCACTTTCTGGGCGACGACCGCGAAGCCCTTGCCGGCATCGACGGCACGGGCAGCCTCTAGACCTGCATTCAGCGCCAGCAGTTGTCTGGAAAGCGATCTCATCGATGACGCCGATGGGTTGAAAATCTCGCCCGATGACTTTTCGATCTGGTCCATGGCGCCGATGTCAAACGCCCACCACCTGGCCGGAATGTTCGGCGTGATCACGGGTTCGGGTCACTAACTGGCCCCCTTCTTCGGCACGGCGGCTGGAATCCTTTACCGTCGTCGTGATCTCCTCAAGCGCAGAGGCCGTCTGCTCAACCGAGGCTGCCTGCTGCTCGGTCCGCTTTGCAAGATCATCCGCCGCGGTGCGGGTCTCTGTCGACCTGGCCGAAGCCCCGAGCATTGTCGCCAACCCTCGCCATGGCGCGTTTCAGCTTGTCAGATGCAGCATAAAAGTCGGTGCGCAGCTGTTCGTGCGAGGGAATAAACGGCTTGTCGATCTTCTGAGACAGGTCCCCATCGGCGAGACTATTTCAGGCACCGGCGAGTTGACCGACGTTTTCGACGCGACCATTCACGTCGATCGCAAACTTCACGATACGCACAATCTCCATTAATCGACATTTAATTATAAATTTAACGTTCGTCTGGTCAAATACGGAACAGAATCGTCACGCCTCCTGGAAACACAACCATGCCTCCTCCAGATCTCGATCAAGCCGGACGTCTTATTGGACCGCCGCTACAAGAGTTCAGTCGCTACATCGAGCAAGGCATGTCCTGCATCGTAAAACTGGTGATCGGTGAGCCGGGGAAATGCGCCCAGGCCGTCCAGTTTTCGATGACGCCGGATCAGTGCCGGGAAATTGCGCAGAACCTGATGATTTGCGCTCAGGTTATCGAGCTCGAACGGCCCACTGCACAGCAATGAGGTGACGCCAGTATTGAGGCCCGCATGACGTCTCAGCGTCAAAGGTTCGTTTGAGCTGATGGCATCAACGCGCCCAAGACAGGCATGCTCGCACTTTATAATGGCGGATGATGTTTGGACTTAGTGATGTTGGAAGGGGATATTACCGGTGCTGCGGATCTAGAGCGTGTCCGTTTTACTCGGGGTCATATCCGCATGATTTGAAGAAGTTGGCGCATTCTTGCGGTTCGAACAATGTGACGATCTGGCCGACCGTATTCCATAAGCCCTTGACCGTTCGCTCGGCTTTGGCGCGCAAGACAGCCTTCAACTTGGCGAAGGCCTTCTCGATTGAAGTATGGACTGTAGGGAGGAAGGTAGAGTAACCGGCATCCCGCACCTTCGATTGCGTGACGCACTCCTTCCGCCTTGTGTGCAGGCAGATTGTCCATGATGACGATGTCGCCTGGTGCCAAGATGCGAACGAGAACCTATTCGACAAAGGCCTGGAACGCGCCTCCGTTCATCGCACCGTCGAGGACCATAGGCGCTGTAATGCCCGAGAGCCTGAGCGCCCCGGTGAATGTCGTCGTCTTCCAGTGCCCGTGTGGGATCGGGGAGCGGCATCGATCGTCGCAACGGGCCCATCCGCGAAGCCGAGACATCTTCGTGCTCAGGCCGGTTTCATCAATGAAGACAAGCCGCGCCGGATCGAGATCGAACTGGCCGTCGAACCAGTCGCGGAGACGCTTCAGGAGGTCGGGACACTCCTGCTCCACTGCATGTGCGGTCTTTTTTGAATGTCCAGCCGCGCCTTCGCAGCCAGACATCGAGTGCGCTGCGGCCAATGGAGACGGCTCTCCCCTCACGCAATGGCAGGACCATCTCGTTGAGGGTAATGTCTTTCGCCTCTTTGATCATGCCGACGATGAGGTCCTCGTGGGCATCGAGGCGCGAACCGCCGCGTCGGCCCTGTTTCGCAGGCTTCAACCGACCAGCGCGCGCACTCGCAATCCAAGCGATCGCTGTCGAAATGCCAATCTCAAATCGGTCGCTGCTGAGCGCGCCGACATGCCATCCCGTGACGCAGCCAGAACGCGACTACTCAGATCATCGCTGAAAGCTCGGGCATATTGCCTCCGACCAAATCACCATTCGGAGCGATTGAACCAGAATTCGGGGGTCAGGGGAATCCTCAACACGATTCCGTTCAACGGACGCGCTCTAGCGCCAAAGCATGGAAGCCGGTTTACCGTTGTGGGGGAGCGAGATTAAAGCGCCTTTCTCCGCTCTCAAAATTTTTAATGATGGATCCCTTGGGACAATGGACGCCGTTGAACGACTTCTAGCTACTAGAGCTGTAGGGGGAAGGTTGAATGACCCGCCGGAAAGGCATCGCAAAGATCTGATACACGAATGACTTCCAATTTATTGCGCCGGCGACGACAGAAGTTAACCAGTCGGCATTGTCGCGCACAGCAACCTAGAGGATCTCTGAAATGAGTGAGGTCCGCTCTATTTCCCCTTCATTGCCAACAATGTTTGGGTGTCGCAACCACGCCGCGCTCGTGCAAAATCGCACATAGGCGACGGCAAGGTGGGCAGTCAGCCATACCGATGGATTGAGTTCACTTCGGCCATAAGTATGCCAGAGTGGCTCGACTTTCATGGATAAGAACCGAGTTCAAGGTAAGGAAAGTGCGATGATCTGACTACCGCCGCAATATCGGCGGCGGCTTTGAAAATTAGTCGACCGGCTATTTCTGTCTCCACCGTATTGGCGGTTGGCGCATCAAGAGATCTTACTTTCGCTCCACGACTTCCTTCGGCAGAGCATGGCCATGGTGGCGCTGGTATATATCGTTGAGTTTACCGTTCTTCAGATTGTCGGCAACCCATTGATCGAGTGCTGCGAGCAACTCAGGCTCGTTTTTCCGGACACCGATGGCAAGGTCGAAGACGCGGATCGTAAATTTCGGCTCGAACGGATTTCCTTTGCTCTTTACCGCAATCTGTTTGATCAGCGCTTCTGAGGAGGCGACAATCGTCGCCTGCCCCGACACAGCTGCTGTCACCATCGCGCCTTCATCATCATAGCGGGCGATCGTGTAACCGAACTCCGTTGCCCGCTTCGTCATGTCCGTATCCTGCGTCGTTCCACGGCACACGGTAACGACCTTGCCTCTCAGATCCGTCCAATCCCTGATCTGCAGCGAAGCGGGTGCAGCGACCATAGACAACTGGCCGGAATAGGGCTTCGAAAACGCGATGACCTGCTTACGCTCCGGAGTCACTGCCAGGGTCGAGATGACGACATCTGCCTTGTTGGTCTGCAGGTTCGGGATGCGTGTCGCGCCGGTCGTCTGGATAAGTTCCAGCTGAACACCCCAGTCTCTCGCAAGCAGTTCGGCAGTTTCGACATCCGAGCCGACAGGTTTGAGACCTGCATCGAGCATCCCGTTCGGTGGGCTGGCAAGATCAATCGCCACGCGGATCTTGCCAGCCGTTTTGATGTCGCTGAAACTGTCTGCTGCCGCTTTGGCCGCGACTGTCACAGCCATTGCTCCTAAAATGCCAATTATGGCCAAAGTCTTTCGGATTGCCATGCGTTCTCCTCCACTTTTTCTCTTGTTGACGGCTTTAGGAATTTAACCTCGGAAGCCTTGCGCAATGGCAAGGCTTCCGGGTCCATTCGGAATTCACGGTGGCAAAATCACTCCTCCAGACCCAACCACCGCAGTCGCTAGCGACTTGGTCGCTGTCACTTTGGGTTGACGATCTCCGCCGGGATTGGCGTGCCGTGATACTTCTGATAGATCTCGTTGAGCTTCCCGTTCTGAAGGTTTGAAGCTACCCATTCGTTCAATTTCGCCAACAGTTCTGGTTCGTTCTTGCGAACGCCAATCGCGAGGTTCAGCACGCGAATGGTGATCTTCGGCTCAAAGGCCAGCGTCGGGTTCTTGTCATGAACCTGCTTGACCAGCGTGGCGGAGGTCGCGATCAACTTGGCCTGGCCGGATACGGCGGCTGTCACCATCGTCGCATCGTCGTCGTAACGCGTCACCGTGAAGCCATGCTCGGCCGCCATCTTGGTCAGCTCGGTATCCTGGGTCGTGCCGCGGGTCACAGTGATGGCCTGCCCCTTGAGATCGGCCCAATCCTTGATCGGCGAGGCCGCCGGCGCGGCGATGACGGACTGGAGGCCAGCATAGGGCTTCGAGAAATCGATCACCTGGGCGCGTTCCGGGGTGACAGACAGGGTGGAGATGACGATATCCGCCTTGTTGGTCTGCAGGTTCGGAATACGGGTCGCGCCCGTCGTCTGGACGAACTCGACCTCGACACCCCAATCCTTGGCCAGCTGCTGGGCCGTCTCCACGTCGGAACCGACGGGCTTGAGGTTCGCGTCCAGCATGCCAGACGGCGGGATGGCAAGATCGGTTGCGATGCGGATCTTCTTTGCGGCCAGGATGTCGGCAAAGGTGTCGGCGGATGCCGGCAGCGACTGGCTTGCTAGAACAGCACCTACTGTACCAACCAGTGCAAGCGTTTTCAGAAATTTCATCTTTATTCCTCCGGTTTGATGAAAATTACAGATCGTGGCTCAGGAACTCCTGCAGCTCCGATGTTTGCGGAGCACTTAGCATCCCGGCATCGCCTTCCTCGTGGACAAGGCCGCGATGCATGAAGATGACGCGGTCCGCCACCTTGCGTGCGAAGTTCATTTCATGGGTGACCATGATCATGGTCATGCCGCTTTCGGCGAGCTTCTCGATGACGCGCAACACCTCGCCGGTCAGCTTGGGATCGAGCGCCGACGTCACCTCGTCGAACAGCATGACCTTCGGTTCCATCGCCAGCGATCTGGCGATAGCGGCTCGCTGCTGCTGTCCACCGGACAGCTGTTCGGGATAATTGTCGGCCTTGTCGGATAGGCCCACCCTCTCAAGTGCAGCAAGAGCCAGCTCATGGGCCTGTGTCTTCGGCAATTTCTTGACCGAGCACGGCGCGAGCAAGATGTTCTCCTCGATCGTGAGGTGCGGAAACAGATTGTAGCTCTGGAACACGATGCCGACGTCGAGCCTGAGCTTTCTCAGATTGAGGTTCGGATCGTGAACCCTGTGGTCCGCCACCGTGATCTCACCGCTGTCGATCACCTCCAGCCGATCGATGCAGCGCAGAGCCGTGCTCTTACCTGAGCCGCTGGCACCGATGAGTGCTGCAACCTGCCCCTTGTCCACGGAAAATGTTACACCCTTGAGCACGGTGATCGCGCCAAAGCTCTTCCTCACGTCATTCAGTGCAATCATTGGCATGCTCTGCCTCCCTCAAACTCTTCAGCTTTGTGTCGCTGGCTTAACCGTCGTCCGCATTCTCGGACCCCGCCGCTCGAGCTTCTGACTGAATGCCGACAGCGGAAAGCAGAGGCAAAAGTAGAGGGCTGCAACGACGAGATAGATGAGGAAGGGCTCGAAGATGGAATTGTTGATGAGCTGCCCGGCGCGCGTCAGCTCGACAAAACCGACGACTGACGCGAGCGATGTATTCTTGACGATCTGGACGCTGAAACCGACCGTCGGTGGGGTCGCGATCCTTACCGCCTGTGGCAGGATGACCTTGAACATGCGTTGCATCTTCGACAGCGCCAGGCATTCCGCCGCTTCCCACTGCGCCTTGGGCACGGATTCCAGACAACCTCGCCAGATCTCGCCCAGATAGGCGCTGACATAGATCGTCAGAGACAGGCCAGCGGCAAATAGCGGCGTGATGGAGAAACCGAGCGTCGGCAGGCCGAAGTAGATGATGAACATGATCACGAGTAGTGGCGTGCCCTGGATCAGTTGGACATAGGCGCCAGTGAAGATGCGAACCGTGCGTGACGGCGTAATTCTGCCCAAAGCCACAAGAAAGCCGAACAGTCCGCCACCGACGAAGGCCATGACGCTCAGCACAAGCGTCCAGAAGGCTCCGGTCACCAGAAACTGCAGATGGTTGATATTGAATGCCGTGGTCATCGTTCCCTCCTCACAGCGGCGTGCCGAGCCGGCGACGGCGCGGGAACATGAGCATGCCAAGCGCCCAGAAGACGGCCCGCATGACCAGCGACAGAAAAAGATAGAGAACCGCCACAACGATATAGGCTTCGAAAGGCCGGTACGTTTCTGACTGGATGAAATTCGCCGCCGCCGTCAGTTCCTCGGCTGAGATCTGCGAGGTGACCGACGAGGCAAGCATCAGCAGGATGAACTGGCTGGTGAGAGCCGGATAGACCCGCTCCATGGCGGGACGCAGTCCCACATGCCAGTAGAGTTGCACCGGCGAAAGCCCGAGGCATTCGCCGGCTTCCCACTGTCCCTTCTGGATCGAATCGAAACCCGCCCGCATGATCTCGGCCGTATAGGCGCCGACATTGACGGTCAGCGCGATCACCGCGACCACAAGCGCGCTGAACGAGAAGCCCAGGCTCGAAAGGCCAAAGTAGATCACGAAGATCTGAACCAGAAACGGCGTGTTTCGGAAGCTCTCGACATAGGTTGCCGCGACCCACTGGAGCACGGGTCCGCCCGACCGGCGCGCGATAGCGCAGGCCGTGCCGATCAGGAACCCGGTGATCGTCGTGATCAGAGCGAGCTGAGCCGTCAGCGCCATCCCGTCGATCAGCATCTGCCACCGGAGAAGGACGACAGAAAAATCGAGGGTCATGACTGATTTTCCATGACCGGAAGGCGCGATGCGTCCTGCCCCGTCATCCGGTCATAGACCCGGAACAGCGCCTGGTTGCCATTCGAGCCCTCACCGTGAGCACGGGCCTCCACATATTGTGCGGTGACGAGTGAAGTGCCAGGCAGCGCGACATCGTTCTGTCCGGCCATTTCGAGCACGAGGCGAAGGTCCTTGAGCATCAGGTCGATGCGGAAGCCGGCGCCGGCATCGCCTGCGATCATCGCGGGGCCGAGCTTTTCGAGCATCCACGACGAGGCCGAGCCGCCGAGCAGCACGTCCCGCATCTGCGACAGGTCGACGCCGCTTGCCCGGCCGAGGGCAAGCGCCTCGCAGACGGCCTGAATGTTGATCGCGCAGACAAGCTGGTTGCACAGCTTGACCGTTTGACCTGCACCCGGCGCACCGACATGGCTGATCGTCGTTCCCATCACCCGCAGCACGGGCTCGGCACGGTCGAATGCCGCGCGGTCGCCGCCCACCATGATCGAAAGCGCCGCATTCTTGGCACCAATCGGGCCGCCGGACACCGGTGCATCAAGCATTGTGATGCCCTGTCCAGCAAGGGCCGCCCCCATCGCCCGGGTGGCTTCCGGCGAGATCGTGCTCATGTCAATGAAGATGCTGCCGCTCTTCATGTTGGCCAGCACGCCGTCGCGGTTGACGACATCATCGACCTGCGGTGTGTTGGGCAACATCGAGATGGCGATCTCGGCATCCTTGACGGCCACAGCCACGCTCTCGCAGCGTGTCGCGCCCTTTGCCACGACAGCATCGGCCGCAGCGGACGATATATCGAACACGCTCAGCGGATAACCAGCGCCGGCAAGATGAAGCGCCATTTCGCGGCCCATCACGCCCAGTCCGATAAATGCCAGTTTGGGTAGATCTTGATTCGTCATGTCGCTCTCTCCCTGCGTCACGAGCCAGTGTCGGTCAGTTGGCCTGCTCCATGGCAGTGAGCTTTTCGACGCGACGGACAAAATCCTCGTTGCGGTCGAATTCCGCCTCGAGATAGGCGACGACGAGATCACGAGCGAGCCAGGGGCCGACGATCTTGGCGCCAATGCACATGACGTTGACATCGTCATGCTCGACGCTCTGATGGGCCGAATGCACGTCGTGGCAGACGGCCGCGCGAATGCCGTTGACCTTGTTGGCCGCAATCGCGGCGCCAACGCCGGTGCCGCAAACCAGGATGCCACGTTCGGCTGCTCCGTCGCGGACCTTCTTGCAGAGAAGGCCTGCAATATCCGGGAAATCGACGGGCTCCTGCGTGAAGCTGCCGATGTCTTCTACGACATGGCCGAGTTCTTCGAGCACCGCGATGACATCCGCCTTCAGCGGAAAACCCGCGTGATCGCTGCCGATGACAATATTCATGATTATCCTCCCGTTTGATTGAATGGAAACTAGGCCGAAACGCCGGTTCCTATGGAAATGTCGTGCAGGTTGGCACGGCGCCGGAAATCGGCGCCGATTTCGAAATGCTGGTGGAGCAGATCATCGGCCCGGACGCGATCGCGGGCCGCAAGCGCCTCCAGGATCAGGCGATGGTGATCGATCAGGAACTCTTCTATTCCTTCGACCCGGATGATCTTCTCGCGGCGCTCCAGGTGGGAGCGCATCATCAGCTGGGAAATCGACGCATAGATCGTGACGAGCGTCGGTGAATGGGACGCGCTGACGATCGCCTCGTGAAACTGGAAGTCGGCGATGCCGCCAGCTTCCGGATTATCGATCGTAGCGACGATATGTCGAAGTGCATTTGTGACATTGGCGAAATCCTGCTCGGTGGCTCGCTGGCAGGCAAGCCGCACGGCGTGATGCTCGATCGCCTTTCTCGCCTCCATGATGTCGCCAGTCACGTTCGAGCCGTGGGCGAGCATGAAGCTGAAGACATCACCTAGCGCGGTGGCATCGGGACGCCGGACGATCGTGCCGACCCCGTGCCTGATCTCGACGGCACCAATCATTGACAAGGCTCGCAACGCCTCGCGAAGAACGGGGCGACTGACATTCAGGTGAGCTGCCAGCTCTCGCTCGGGCAAAAGACAGTCCCCCGCCTTCAGTTCACCCGACAACAACTGGTCTCGCAGAAACGCTGCCACTCGATTGTGGGCCCCTGCCTCTTGCGGTTCACGACGAATAGTCTTGCTGTCGGTCATTTAATTGTCCATACCGTGGTATGACCACTCATATAGCCACAGCAACGCCTCCGTCAAGCGGTGTCTTGGCGTGGCTCCGAAATCAAGCTCGGAAGGTCGGCGTCGTAGCGGCAACCGAGGAAGGAAGGAGAGAAGACGATGATATGCGTATTGGGGTCCATCAACATGGATTTGGTTGCCAGGACAGAGCGCATACCCGGCCCCGGCGAAACCGTGGCGGGACAGTCATTCGCGACAACGTCAGGGGGCAAAGGCGCCAATCAGGCGCTTGCAGCCCGACTTGCCGGCAGTGCGGTCAAGATGGTCGGAGCGGTCGGCGACGATGTATTCGCGGCCGCAGCACTTGCCGAATTGAATGCTGCATCGGTCGACCTTTCCGGGGTCCAGACCCAGCCGGCTGCGACCGGCACGGCGATCATCCTCGTCGACGCGTCGGGGCAGAACATGATCACGGTAGTGCCGGGCGCCAACGCGCTGGTAACGCCGGACATGGCGCGCTCATTGGTCGCTTCGATGAAGTCTGGGGACATTCTCCTTCTCCAGATGGAAATATCGGCGGACAGCGCTGAAACAGCGCTCATGGCAAGCCGGGAAAAGGGCATCGTCACCATGCTGAACATCGCCCCCTTCACGGCCGAGACGGCACGGCTCGCAATGCTGGCCGATATCGTCGTCGCCAATGAGAGCGAGTTCGGATTGCTGACCGGACAAACGATTGAGGATCGGGCCGCATCCATGTCCGCACTCAAAGCACTCTATGGGCATTCCGGACAGACGATTGTCGTCACGCTTGGAGCGGCTGGGGTCGTTGCTATTCGCCGGAACGAGATCCTATCCGCCGAAGGCCTGACGATAGAGCCCGTCGATACGGTCGGCGCCGGCGATACCTTCTGCGGCTACCTGGCAGCCAGTCTAGATCAGGGAAAATCATTCCCGCAAGCACTACGACGTGCAGCGGCGGCCGGCTCCCTCGCTTGCCTGAAGCATGGCGCTCAAACGTCAATGCCAGCGGCGTCATCGCTTGATGCTGCCCTTCTCGATCGGAAGTGACGACGCTTTTTTCGAGACAATCAGTGGTCGATATATCTCCGCATGGAAACACGCGGTGTGAAAGTCGCGGACGTGAACAAGGCGGTCACCCGGACATCCTGTTTTTCCAACATCACCAGCAATAACATGGGTTGGGACTAGGATCCGTAGACACGTCTTTTCATTAACGATGGCAACGGGCGCTTCAGGACGAGACCAATGCCCGATTGCCGAAGAACACACTTTCAAGCTGGGCAGGAACTATTCTCGATCGGAACGATGATGGCGCACCGGATCTTCTCGTTGGCGCGATCCAGGTCCCTAAATTTGTTCCTCTGCAGCCTCGGGCGTGGCAGAATGATGGAACGGGCAAGTTTATCGACGTGTCGGCCGACGTGGTTCCGGGGATTACCGTCTGGCGAAGCTGGAGCGCTGGCACGGTGACCTTGACGGCGACGGCAAGCAAGATATTCTTATCGGCGGCTGGGGCACGCAGGCACGACTGCTGCTTACCGATGTCGAAGGCTGCAGATCTAGCCTGCCGCCACAGCAGGAAATCACTCCGACATCACGCTAATTGAATACAGGGGGGCGATGGCGCTGTCTGTCGGCCCACTGAGATAGCGAAGCATGAGAGATCGAATGGAGGGGCAGTACAGATGGTTCATACTGGCGGCAGGCTGGCTGCAGAGATGTCCACCCAGAATCTAAACTCGGCGACCATGGGAGGCACCGCGGTCGGCTCCCGTTCAAGAGATAAGGCAGATGAGTTCGCGTTCCAATTTGACATTCCAAGGGCACACGGCTCCCACGACGTCAGGTCTTGACCAAACTTTCCAACGGAATTTCGAGCGTCAGCGATAGGCCTTCACTCGTCCAATCCCTGGAGATCGCGCCGTTCAATCCTTGCAAGGCAGCTTTTTCCAAGGTCGTTCCGAAGCCTGCCCTTGTCGATACTTCGGGCGGTGGCGGAGAGCCTCTCTCGTCCCACCTCAAATGCAGAAGTTCTTCGGCCGCAGTAACATCGATGGTCAGGCGTCCCTCGGATGTCGATAGTGCACCGTACTTGGCGGCATTGGTGGTCAGTTCGTGCAAAAGTAGTGCAAGCGATGTGAGGGCGGTGCCTGTCAATGGCGCGTCCGAACCGGTGATCGTTATGCGAGAACCCTCTGCGTGATCATGCGGCGCCACGATCGCTTTCAGCAGTGCGGTGACCGTGGTCGCGATCTGGCCACCATCGTTGCCTGTCTCAAAGTCGGGTAATGTCAGTTCATGGGCTCGTGCCAGCGCATGCATACGAGACCGAAGATCGGTTTCAAGCTCGGCAACACTGGTGGCAGGCCGGGCACTCAGCGATATCAGCCCGGCAGCCAGGCTGAAGAGATTTTTGATGCGGTGGTTGATCTCGCGGAGCAGGATATCCTTGTGGCCGGCGGCATCTTTCAGCGCTTGGGCATGTTTTACGAGTTCGTCGCGTTGCGCTGCAAGCTGTTGCCGCTGGCGATAGAGCTCAAAAAAAACGTCAACCTTGCTGCGCAGAATATCCGGTTCGATCGGTTTCTGAATGAAATCGACGGCACCTGCCTCGTAACCGCGAAAGCGGCGATGCGCGTCGGTGGTGCCTGCGGTGACGAAGATGATCGGGATGCGTCGGGTTCGCTCATTGCCGCGCATCAACTCCGCAAGCTCGAACCCATTGAGACCCGGCATCTGCACGTCGACGAGCGCCAGAGCGACGTCGTTGTGCAGCAGAATTTCCAAAGCCTGATCGCCCGATTTTGCCTTGAGAATAAGAAGATCATTGCGACGAAGCAGCGCTTCCAGTGACAGGAGGTTTTCCTCAAGGTCATCGACCAGTAGAAACGGCACAGGCTCCATATTCGTCTTAAACCTCTCTTAAATATTCTGCGATCGCGTCGAGCGACAAGACACGGGCACTCGGACACAATTGAATGGCAGCTTCGGGCATTGCGGACGCGAACGCATCCGCTGGATCCTGGACAAGCGCCGCTCCCCCTGCGTCTACTACAGCCTGCAACCCCTTGGCGCCATCGCTGTTGGCGCCCGTGAGCACGATTGCGATCAAGGCCGGCCCGTAAGCGTCCGCGGCGCTCTCAAATAGAACGTCGATCGAGGGGCGGGAGAAGAGGACGGGCTCGTCGCTAGACAGTGCAAGGCTCCTATCGGCTTCAAGCAGTAGATGATAGTCCGGCGGCGCGAAATAGATCGTCCCGCCGGCGAGCGGCTCCTTGTCCTCGGCCTCACGCGCCGAAAGTTGGCACTTCGCCTGGAAAAGCTCGGCCATGACGCTACGTTTGTCCGGCGGAACGTGCACGACAACAATGATCGGTAATCGGAAGTCTCGCGGCAGAACCGGCAAAATCGCCGATAGTGCCTCAAGAGCGCCGGCTGACGCACCGATTACGATCGCTTCGGGATTTACCGACATCATTCACCCCGCCTCTGATAGATTTTCTCCTCTCGCACAAAGTCCGAGAAAGAACCACCTTGGTTCGAAAAGCGGAGACTCTCCTTGGAGCCAAGGCCGAGGAAACCCTTGCGAGCGAGAGAATCCTTGAACAGTCCAAGCGCTCGGTCCTGCAAGGGACGATCGAAGTAGATCATGACATTCCGGCAGGAGATCAGCTGCATCTCGGCAAACACAGCATCGGTGACGAGGCTGTGATCCGAAAACAGGACGTTGCGGCGCAGGGTGCTGTCGAAGACCACGCTGCCATAGGCGGCTTGGTAGTAATCGGACAGAGAGGATTTCCCCCCGGACTTTCGGTGGTTCTCGGTAAAAAGTTGAACCCGCTCCAAAGCATAGATACCTGCCTCGGCCGACTGCAGTGCCTCCTGATTGATATCGGTTGCGTAAAACAGCGTGCGGTCTTCCAGGCCCTCCTCGCGAAACAGGATAACCAGCGAGTACAACTCCTCACCTTCGCTGCATCCGGCAACCCAAACCTTGAGCGAAGGATAGGTTCGCAGATGCGGCACCACCTTCTCCCGGATCGCCTTGAAATAGCTCGGATCGCGAAACATCTCGCTGACCTGGACGGTAAGATACCGTAGGAGCTTCGGCAACCTACCGGGATCGTGGAGCAGACTTTCCTGCATTGCCGAAAAGGTCTCGAACCCAAGCTGTTGGCGAGCCTGCTTGAGGCGTCGCTTTATCGAGGCCATCGCGTAGTTGCGGAAGTCGTAGTGGTATTTGAGGAACAAGGCCTCCAGCAGGAGGCGGATCTCGATGTCTTCGATCTTTTCCGGCGCGGGCGTCTCGCTCATTTCGGCATCCACACACGGACGAGCGACAATAGTTTTTCGACATCCAATGGTTTTGCCATATAGTCGTTGGCGCCGGCATCGATGCAACGCTGTTGATCATCGGGCATGGCCTTGGCAGTCAGCGTGATGATTGGCAGCTTCTTCCATGCCGGATTTTTACGAATCTCTCGCGTGGCGGTGAGGCCGTCCATGACGGGCATCATGACGTCCATGAGCACAAGATCGATCGCCGCGCTTGCCGCCGACGATGCGGTCTGGAGAGCATCAAGTGCCTCTTGGCCGTTACGCGCAATCTGAATGACAACACCGCGGGGCTCAAGGATGTTGGTGAGGGCATAGACATTGCGGACGTCATCTTCCACGACGAGAACGCGGCGGCCTTCAAGAAGCGAATCCCTGTTCTGGGCCTTGCGGATCATTTTCTGCTGTTCGTCCGGCAGTTCGGAAATCACCTTGTGAAGGAACAGGCTCACCTCGTCGAGCAGGCGCTCGGGCGACTTTGCTCCCTTGATGATGATCGATTTTGAATAGCGGCGAAGACGTTGTTCGTCGTCGGCCGAAAGGTCGCGTCCAGTGTAGACGATAACGGGTGGAAACGCGTAGGCGCTCTCGCGGCTCAGCGTTTCAAGCAGGGAATAGCCGGAGGCGTCCGGCAAGGATAGATCCAGCACCATGCAGTCGAAGGTCTGCTGCTTGAGCAGTTCCAGGCATTCGGCGGCGGTGCTGGCGGTGACAGTCTCGACATCGCCAGAACTCAGCAACCTTGCAACGGCATCGCGCTGCACCGGGTCGTCCTCGACGATGAGGATCCGATGTACGCCCTGGGACAGCTTGAACTCGAGCTTCTCCAGCACTTCGACCAGTTGCTCGCGCATGACGGGCTTGACGGCGTATCCGACTGCGCCAAGCGACAGAGCGGTCTCCGCATGATCGCTGCCCGAGACAATGTGAATTGGGATATGGCGCGTCTGCACATCGTGCTTGAGCCGGTCGAGGACGGCAAGCCCGGACTGATCCGGTAGACCGACATCGAGGATGATCGCGCTCGGCATATATTCCTTGGCGAGGTTCAAGGCTTCCTCGGCCGTTCCAGCGACCAGAGAGCGGAATCCCATCTCACGAGACAGATCACGGACGATGCCAGCAAATGATGCGTCGTCTTCGATGACCAAAAGCACGCGTTTCGCGTCGGTCAATGTATCACGATCATCCTCGACCTTCGACGCTGGTCTTGGGGTTACCGGTCGGGCCAGTTCCGACGACGGCCGCTCCGACTCAACGGCAGCGCTTGGGGGCGCGTCGCGCGGTGCGACTTTGGCTGGATCGTAGGCTGGCGGAATGGCGAGCGTGAAGGTACTGCCCTCGCCCGGCTGGCTTTCCAGTCCGAGAGAGCCGCCCAGGAGGCGCACGAGCTCACGGGAAATCGACAGTCCCAGACCGGTGCCCCCATACTTTCGACTGATCGTGCCGTCAGCCTGGTGGAACGCCTCGAAAACGCTTCGCTGCTGCTCCTTGGCGATGCCAATGCCAGTGTCTGACACGGAGAAGGCAACCTGACCGTCGGAGACCGATCGGATCGACAGTCTTACCCGGCCGGCTTCCGTGAATTTGATGGCGTTGGAAAGGAGGTTCTTCAGCACCTGTTCGAGGCGCTGCTGATCGGTCTCGATGGTCGCGGGGCAATCGGGGCCAATCTCGACCGAAAAATCAAGCTTCTTGTCGGCTGCCAAGGGTTGAAAGACTTGCCGCAGGTTGCCGGCCAGTTGCTCGACCGTTACCACTTCGGGCCGTATGTCGACATGGCCAGCTTCGATCTTGGACAGATCGAGAATATCGTTGATCAGGTTCAGAAGATCGTTGCCTGAAGACTGGATCGTCTGTGCGAACTTGACCTGCTCGGCGGTGAGATTTTCGTTCGGGTTGTCGGCGAGCAGCTTCGCAAGGATCAGCGAGGAATTGAGCGGCGTGCGCAGTTCGTGCGACATGTTGGCGAGGAAGTCAGACTTGTATCGGCTTGCTTGCTCAAGCTCCCGCGCCTTGAGCTGAACAGAAGCGTTTGACCGTTCAAGATCATCCTTATGAACCTCCAGCGCTTGGGCTTGCTCTTCGAGCTGTGAATTTGTCTGCTCAAGTTCAACCTGTTGCTGTTCAAGGCGCGCCTGCGACTCCTTCAGCGCCCGGCCCTGCTCCTCCAGCTCTTCATTCGATACGCGCAGCTCCTCGCTCTGGGTCTGCAGCTCCTCCGACTGACGTTGCGTTTCTTCGAGCAGATTCTGAAGCTCACTGCGATAAATTCCGGACCGCACGGCGATGGCGACGGCTTCCGAAGCGCGTTCCAGGAGCGTGACGATGCGTTCGTCGATCGGACGCAGAAAGCCCAGCTCGATGACGGAATTGACAGTGCCGTCGACGCGTCCCGGCAGGATGACCAGATGCTTCGGCTTATCCCGTCCAAGAGCGGAGCCGAAGGCGAGATAGCCATCTGGCACCTCGCCCACCATCATTGCTCTACCTTCAGCAGCAGCTTGCCCCAAAAGACCTTCTCTGGCTTTGAACCGCATCGGGACGCTAGCGTCATCCGGAATGCCGTAGACGGCAGCGCGCTGATAGTGATCGCCGGCGCCGGTGAATACGGCTCCCGCGACAGCGCCGACATAGCGCGTCAGGAAGTCGAGGATGCTATTGCCGAGCTGTTCCATCGGTTGATCGCCCAACAAAGCGCCGGACAAGCCGACTTCTCCGGACTGAAGCCATTCTTCTCGTCTCCGAGCCATAGTGGCCCTGCGCATCAACAAGCCAATCGCCACTGTTAGTCCGATGCCGAGCAGCCCCGCTAGAAGCGTACTGAGAAGTGCTCTCTGCTGTGCAGCGTTCATTTCGGCGAGCCGCTGCACCCGAACCTCTGTTTGTCCCTGCGCCAAGGCGGAGATTTGAGCGCGGATAGCATCCATCTCGAGCTTCCCGCGGTCGGAGTTGACGACGGCAAGTGCCGCCTCCAGCCCTGCCGTGCGGCGAAGTTCGATCGTCTCGTTAAGTTCGGAAAGTTTGCCATCGACATGTTGCCGGAGCGCAGTCAGTCGCGGGCTCTGTCCGATATTGGACCCACTTAACTGCGCGATTTTATCGAGTTGCGTCGGGATTGCTCGTAGCGCCGCATTGTAGGGTGCCAGATAACTTTCGTTATTGGTCAGCAGGAAACCCCGCTGTCCGGTTTCAGCATCCTGCAGATGAGAAAGCAGCTCGTCCAGCGCGACGATGGCGACATGCGTCTGGACAACCTTCTCATTGCCATCGCGCAAAGCCTGCAGGTTGAAATTGGCAACAAACCCGCTGATTAGGAAGAAGATTATCGCGCCTAAAAGGCCAAGGGCAACGCCGGGATCGAGACCGAGGTTTCGGCGTGACGGATCGGGCGCAGCGCTTTTCTTCATAGGTGATTCTCGTTTTCAGGGTGGGCGGGAAGGGATCAGCAAGCGATTAGAAATGATCGTTCCTGTGAAGAGCATGCCATTGTGGGTGTCAACTGGAAAAGACCGCCACGCGCGATCACCTGCCATAAACCCCGGAGCGATAAGTCTGAGCAGCTGGAAGATAACACTCCATGGCCAGAAGACGCTCTTAAAATCCCTTATGACTTTGGGCCCCCTATCGGCGAGCAAGGTGTGGGTTTTTTGGAAAGTCATGGACTACGGCTGCAGCGGTTTTGTGATTGTTTGCCTGCCGTTCGCTTAGATGTAACAGACGTGGCGGCCATGGCCGCCGCAGACTACTTGCAGCTTGGTGATCAGTCCGCCACGGCTGCGTCCGATACATCGGGGTAGAGCCCCTTTTAAGCAGACTGGCAGCGGTGCGATTCGCTTTAAGATGGGTTGCATCGATCATCAGATTGTCTGGTTCCCCGCCTTGAGCTGCCAGTTATGCAAGGATGCGATTGAACACACCAGGCCGGATCCACCGGATGAAGCGATTGTAGATGGTTTTGTGCGGGCCATAGTCTGCAGGGGCATCCCCCCATCGAAGGCCATTGCGGATCACGAACAGGGTGCCGCTCAAAACCCGTCGATCGCTACTCGCGGCACCCCGTGCGACAACGGGAAATAAGGCTCAATCCGGCGCATCTGTTCCGAAGTCATCATCAGCAAGTGAGACAAGGCAGTATCCTCCTGCAACCTTGAATCATCTCCTTGAAGTCAACTCAAAGATTAATACGTCCTGACCCCAGGTGGCGATCAGCGAAATCCGGTATTACTGTTGATCGGCGGGGTTATGCAGGATCGTTCGCAGGGCCGACGACATCGGGAAATTGAGATTGATTCCGTTGGGTGGAATTGGTGACATGAACCAGCGATCGTACGTGTCCTTGATTTCATCTCCTTGGAAAATCTGACGCAATGCCGCGTTGACATCTTCCCTGAAAGTATTGTCGCCCTTCCTGAACATCAGGCCGTAGGGTTCCGGAGCCATGAGAGAGTCGTCTGAAAGGTTATATTTCTCCGGAGCTCCGGAGTTTGCTATGGTTACTGCCAGCAGAATGCTATCCATGACATAGGCCGATGCCCTCCCCTCGGTCACCATCGCAAAAGCGGTCGGCTGGTCGCTACTTGGCACAACCGCGATGTGGAGATTTCGGCTGCGGTTGATGCTATTGAGATAACCGATATTGTTTGTGGCCACCGGCGAAGTCACCGTTCGACCAGCGAGATCTTCAATTCTATGTAGGTTACTCGCCTTGAGAGAAACGAACTGGGTCGCCGTCAAAAAATGAGCATAGGAAAATGCCACGCTCTTTCGACGTTCGGCGGTGTTCGTGGTCGAAACACACTCGATATCAATCGTCCCGTCCATGACCTTTGCAAACCGGTTCGCCGCTGAGCGTGGCTCGTATTCGATCTTCAGGTCTGGCCGAGTATACTTTTGCCTCAAGCTGTCGACAATTCGCAAACATAAATCGATCGAGTAACCGATCGGCTTACCAGACGCGTCCAGAAACGAGAAAGGTGCGTCATCTGTCGAATATCCTATCCGGATGATCCCGGTTTGCAGAATTCTATCGAGTATCGGAGAATTTTCTGCAAAAGCCCCCTTTCCGGTAAAAGCAACCAGAACGAATACCAACAGAAGTCTCAGGCGTCTCGTCTTCAACATATTCAATGTCCCCCTCAAAGTAGAAAAGACGTCAATCCTTATACTCCACTGGATCAGCATAAGCCTTCTTCAGGACCCCAGACATCGGAAGATTGAGGTTCATGCCCGACGGCGGGATCGGTGATGTGAACCATTTCGCGTAGATAGCATCCATCTCAGGGCTCATGAACAGTTTACGCAGACTGTCGTTGACGACCGTTTTGAACGCCTCGTCGTCTTTCCGAAGCATCAGGCCGTAAGGCTCTGGCTTGCTCAGCATATCCTCGGACAGCAAATATTTTGACGGATCATCCGACTGGGCGATCATGGCAGCAAGTAGGATACCGTCCATCACGAAAGCATGCGCCCGCTCGGACACGACCAGATTGAAGGCCTCCTCATTGGTCTTGGTCGCTATCACCGCTATGCTGAGCTTCTTCTCACGGTTGATAGTATTGAGTTGATCGATATTCACCGTACCCGACGCCGACGTCACTGTTCGACCGGTAAGATCCTCGATTGACGTGATGCTGTCGCTTCGGCGCGTCACAAACTGGGTAGCGGTCAGAAAGTCAGGATAGGAAAATTCAACTGTTTTGCGCCGTTCGGCATTGTTGGTGGTTGCCGCGCACTCGATATCGATCGTCCCGTTCTTGACGAGGATGAAACGTGTCGCCGGCGTTGCAAGAACATATTCTAATTTGAGATCTTCTCGTTTGAGGTGCTTGCCAATATCCGCCGCAACATGCTGGCAAAGGTCCATCGAGAACCCGATGATGTCTCCGGACGGCGTCTTGTACGAAAACGGAGGTTCGGTCTGGCGATAGCCTAAAGTAATGACACCGCTCCTTGCGATCTTGTCGAGCGTGGCTTCGCCAGCCAGCGCGTTAGCAGTTGCCACGCAAGCAAGTGTCAGGGCGGTCAGTGCGGTACCAATGCTGCGCATGCAAAATCCTCGCTTTTTCCTATGAAATTTTTGACCGCGAATCCGGACGTGTTTCGCTGCTATGGATGCCGGGAACGACAGAAGGAGACGGTCGGCCGAAGTGGTATCCCTGCCCTTGCGTGCAGCCGGAGAGCCTGAGGATTTCAGCCTGGGCCTCGTTTTCCACCCCTTCGGCAGTCACTGTGATGTCTAATTGCCGCGTCAAGGCAATGACCGCTGCGACGACTGTCGCCGACGGAGCGTCGTGTGGCAACCCGGAGACGAAGGCGCGGTCGATCTTTAATTTCTTGAACGGCACGCGCAGAAGCGAGATGAGCGATGCATAACCTGTCCCGAAATCGTCGAGGACGATGGAAACTCCGGCCTTAGCCAAGGCAGTCAATGCGGCTATACTGACTTCATCTTCCAGGACGAGGCTTTCAGTCACTTCAAGTTCCAAGCGCTCTGGTTCCAACCCGGACACGCTCAGCATCCTGAGGACGTCTGGTGCGAAATCCGGCTCGCGCAACTGGAGGGCGGAAATATTGACTGCCACCTTAATATGCTTCTCCCACCTCATCGCCTCGGCACAAGCAGTTTGCAGAACCCAATTTCCCAGTTCGGTTATGGAACCCGTCTCCTCCGCCAAGGAGATAAATCGGTCCGGCGCAACCAGCCCTAACTTGGGATGGCGCCAGCGGATCAATGCCTCGAATGCACAGGTGGCCCCACTGCTGAAGTCGACGATGGGCTGAAAGTGCAGCTCGAACTCCTGCTTTTGTATCGCGGTTCGAAGTTCGATTGCTAAGGCATGCTGCCCTTGAACAGCCATGTCCATGCCCTCCTCGAAGAAGGCAAATGTGCCGCGCCCTTTGGACTTGGCGCGGTAAAGCCCGAGGTCGGCATTTTGCAGAACCTGGTCTGCGGACACCCCGTGGACAGGCATGGAGGCGATGCCGATGCTGGTCCCGATTTTTACCTGTTGGTTGCCGATCGCAAGCGGCTGCGAGAGACTTTCGATCAACTGCTTGGCAAGAGCTTCTGCTTCCGGGCGATAGTTAGCCCTTACCCGCTGAATTATCGCAAACTCGTCGCCGCCAAGACGAGCCGCGACGTCATCGACCTCGATCAAGGACCGGATACGGTCTGCAGTCTCAATCAAAAGCGCATCGCCAGCGCCATGGCCAAGCGTGTCGTTGACGGCTTTGAACCGGTCCAGATCGAGAAGAAGAATATTAGATCCGCCTTGCATGGCAGAACACCTTGCTACAGCATCGTCGAGACGTTTCATCAGCAAAGCGCGGTTCGGCAGGCCGGTTAGGGCGTCGTGGTGAGCCATATGCTCCATTTGTATCGCCATGTCTCGGATCTCGCGCAGGCGTGCGCGCTCCACAACCGCCTCCCGCAAGGTTTCAATCGCAACCGCAAGGTCGCCGATCTCATCTGCGCGATTTTGAAAGGGCGTCACGATATCGGTGTCTTCGCGGGCTACCCGCAAAGTCGCGTGGACGAGCTGGGGGAACGGTTTAAAAAGGCGACGCGCAATGGAGGTCACGGTAAAGCCTGTCAGGCAGAGAATGCCGAAAAACACGATAAGGGAATTACGAATGAGAGCTTCCTGAGCGCGACGAAGCTCGTCTGCCCTGCCGATGCTCGTGGCAACCGCTCCCATCAGTCGGCCGGCGCCGTCGGATATAGGCAGCAAGCCGACGTAGTGCATCGTCCCGCCAATCGAGGCAAAGCCTGTTGTCAGCTGTTGGTCATCGGCCAGCTTCGAGAAAATGTCTCCCGTAACGGTAATGTTTTCAGGGTTTTCGGTGCCGGTGAATGACGAGGCAATGGGAAGGAACGTCTTTGTCTGGCTGTCATAGCTGAACAGCCACGCATTGTTCGTGGTCTGCGCTGAAATGGATGCCAGTACGTCAACGGGGCTGAAGCCTGTCAACAGAACGGACGCATCGTCACCGACAGGTTGGGAGGAGACGATGCGGGCGATCCGGCCATTGGCATCGACAGTGGCTGAAACGTAAGTATAGACGCTACGGAGTGCGGCGCTGGCGATCTGTATGTTGATTTTCGCTTGGGTCTCGCGTTGTTCACGGGCGGCGGACACGAACATTGTCAGACCAAGCATCGCTCCGACGCCATAGGCAAAGATTACACCAACCAGAAGCACGAGGGTGATTTTCGCCCCAAGCGACCGCCGCCACTGGCGAACAACAAGCGACAATTTCTGGATGCGCGGCCGATTGCGCAACGGGGATAACACAGCAACCGGTATTGCATGCGCGGAATCCCTGGTCATCAATATCTATCAGCTCCATCATCAAAACGCAGGACTATGGAAGACCGGCAAAAGCAACTTGCACGATTTACTATGGTGGATCAGATCGCTTGAAGACTGATTAACGGTGGGCGGCGAGACACGCGAAAACGGCATTTGTCCTTAGGGCGTAGTGACGATTTAAGGTTTTGATCTTCCCAAAGGTGTCCAAATCACATTCCAGACTGACTGATCTTCTCGGGCGGCCTCGACGGCACAATCGTGCTCCATCTGGCCGCAAAATATCATCGGGACGTCACAGCGTTTCCGATCAGCACTCAAAATTCCACAGATCTGGAATATGCGCGGCGTTTTTGCGCCGAGCGCGGCATTCCGCATATCGTGACGGAATTTCAAAGTGGACAGAACAAACGCAACATTCGCAATTCAATCTTCAGCGGAGAGTTCTTCGAGCCCGTCGACATCTCGGATATGCTAACAAATGGCATCCGTTTATGCCGGGGTCCGGGCGAATGGCTTTAAGATTGCGCTGTCGGGAGATGGAAGCGATGAGATTTTTGCGCGATATGGTCTATTCAAAACGGCCAAAGATCCCTACGCTCTCTCGACCTACAGGCTGAATAATCTCTTCCGTACGGATCTTCAGCGTACCGATCGCAGCAGTATGGCAAGCTCGATCCAGTGCCGGTTCCCATTCCTAGATCGATGGCTTATCGAGTTCGCCATGGCTTTCCCCTTCGATTTGAAGGTCAGGACCGGCGTTGAGAAGTTCGTACTCCGCGAAGCATTCCGGGGTGATATTCCGGACTATATGATTGACCGTCCTAAGATTAGAATACCGGAAGGGATTGGGATCCACGACCAAATATTTCGTGCGCTCACCGATGCCACTCGCCCTTCTGATATACTGCTCCCAGACAATATCGACGGTCCTCAAATTCGCAACGCGTTGGCGATGTTTCTCTAATTCGGGTACAATGCGCCTACCGAACGACACAAGAAAGTCGGCACTGACTATTTCGATGGCGGCAACTTTAATTTCGATGAATTTAGCGAACAGAGGAGCAGCGAATGGACACTCAGACAATTCTTACGTTTTGCTTGGCTTTCTTCGTATTCGCCGCGAGCCCAGGCCCGGACAACCTTACGATTTTTTCCAAAACTGTCTCCAACGGCCCGGCGCACGGAATTGCGTATGGTGTTGGGGTCGTTTGCAGCATCTTTCTGTTCGTCATCTTCGCGGCAATTGGCTTCAATGCAATTGCCCAATACATGAACGAGAAGCTGCGATTCATTCAGTATGTGGGTGCCATGTATCTGATCTACACAGGCGTTATGATGTGGAGATCGAAACCGGACATTAAGCCCCGGGTGATGCGCGGCGGCTTGGTATGGCTCTTCTTAACCGGGTTTCTTTTGAACATATCCAACCCCAAGATGCCAATCTTCTACCTCGCGCTCCTACCGGGAGTTCTCGGCATTCGGCCACTAACAGTGTCTGACACACTGGAATTGCTGGCGATCATCGCGCTCATCGAGGTCGTGGTCGTAGGTGGGCACGTGTATCTGGGACAGAGGGCAAAATCCGCTCTTACCGATCCGAAGAAGCTCGGCGTGTTGAACCGTGGCGCTGGGGCGCTCATGATTGGCGCTGGCGTGCTGGTTGCAAGTCGCTAATAACATCAGGAGCATCAAGGCTTTTGTGCCTAGTGGGACCAAAGGTCGTCGTGGTCCGCGCACCGACGACCGGGATTTCCTTGATGCGTTATTATGGATGGCCGTTCGGGCGGACGCTGGCGCGACCTGCCGGCGCGGCTGGGGGACTATCGCTCGGTGAAACGGCGCTATTACCGCTGGATCGAGATGGGCGTACTTGACCAGATGCTTTCGGGTTCTGGCGCGCGAAGCTGACCTGGAATGGCTGATGATCGACAGCACCGGCGAAAAGGGCGCAGATGCCCAGGACTTCACCTTCTCGTATGACAGACATAGAGAACACCGTGGAAACATCGGCACGCTCGAACGCAGCCGATGGCGCGAGCTTTAATAGATGCCGCGACACCTCCGATCGCTCAAGGCCCACCCGCATAGCCAGTTCGCCGACATCCAGCTCTTCCTCCGACAATAGGAAGAGTATCTGGAGGAGGTTCGGGTCTCAGTTGCCCACTCCAAACCAATGGCATGGACATCGTTCTGGCCACGGCAGAGCCCTTTGCAGGGATTTCGGGCATTGCCACCTCCTGTTCGAGTTATGTCAGGCCTCTCTATCCAGAACCGTCGATCGGAATTCCAGGTCCGGCAGGGCGCTCCGGTGGCTCATTCAGATTGAACAGCCTCCTGCACAGGCTATCGAAATCCGCGTTCCGGTTCGGCGCACATGTAGATTGCGAGCGCTGCCCGGGTTGGTGCCTCAGGTGATTGCCCCACTCCACACCATGGACTATTAGTCATATCGTAGGAAGAATGCTCATTATCGCGTGGCAGTAAAGGGAGACTTCTGGGGAGAGCTAGTTGCGAAAGAGGATCAGGCTGCATCAGGTCCGCGTGGGAATGTTTGTCGAGGAGCTGGAAGGGACAGCTCTCGACCCTGCGAAACCGCATGGGCGGTTTCTGATTAAATCCTCGCTGGATCTCGATCGCATGATGGCAAGCCATGCTATCAGCGTCGTCATTGACACACAGAAGGGCATCGACACCGATACCGCGTTCCCTCCCGAGGGGCTGAACCCCGCCGCCTTTCAAGCCCATCTGCATAGCTTTTTCTCAGGCGAGCAAATTGCCTTGGCGCAAAGGGCTATTGAGGAGACGCGACCCTATGTTCGAAACGTCCTCGTCCAGGCGCAGCTTCATCACGCCTTTCAATTCGATTCCGCCTGTCTAGCCGTCGAAAAGGTCATGTCCGACGCCATGTCGACGACAAGTGCATTGATCGGCGTTGCCAAGCTGAAGGACAAGGATGAAGGGACTTTTCTTCATTCGCTGGCCGTCAGCGCGTTGATGATCACATTCGGCCGAAACCTTGGACTGAACGAGGAGAAGATCCGCCTACTCGGCCTTGGAGGGCTTGTTCACGATCTCGGAAAGATGGTGTTACCGGTGGAACTGTTGCGCAAGCCCGGCAAACTCACGGCCGATGAACTGGCGCTAGTCCGCACTCATCCGCAACGCGGCTACGAAATGTTGAAGAAAGAGCCCTACGTTTCAAACGCCGTCCTTGAGATATGTCTTTCCCACCACGAGAAATTCGACGGTTCTGGCTATCCACATGGATTGGCGGGAAACGATATTCCGCTTGTCGCCCGGATCGCCGCTATCTGCGATGTCTATGAGGCATTGACGACTGTGCGGCCATACAAGCGGGCCTGGACGCAGGCGGAGGCAATTGACACGATGATACATTCAACCGGGCATTTCGACCCGGATCTGCTGAAGGCCTTCGTTTCCAGAATGGTTATCAGCGGCACGATCCACTGAGAGGCGTCATTGCGGGGCAGTCGGCCTTTCCAACTCGATGACCTGCGCGCAGATCATCAGATTGTTGGCGATTTCTCTGCACTGTTCCGGTGTCATCGAAAATTGCACCGATTGCGTATCTCCGCCCGGTTTGTCGATCTTGAGGTTTACGATGCAGGACATTCCCTGTTTGATGTAGCGATTGAATTCCCGAAGCGGGGGCGCGACCATGCGCCCTCGTTCATCAAGGTCTGGTTGTGGTATTTTCTCTCCGTCACTCGCGAATCTCTACGCGTATTTGGACTGCAACCGTTACGATTATAATTAATTCCGAATTAATATCAGTGTGCGAGTATTCGTACTGTGGCTCGACGTATAGCCACGAACGTCTCCATGGAGGATCGCCCGTGAATATTCTCAATCGTGGTGCCAATGCTGTCGCAATTCTTTCTGCGCTATCAAAATCTCAAGCCATGATCGAGTTCGATCTTTCAGGCAAGATATTGACAGCCAATGAAAATTTCTGCCGCGCGCTCGGCTATGAGCTATCGGAAATCGTCGGCAAGCAGCATAGCATGTTTGTTGAACAGGGCTATGCGCGGTCATCGGATTACAAGGCATTCTGGGCCAAACTCTCAGCCGGTCAATATGATCAGCAGCAATATAAGCGCATCGGCAAAGGCGGCAAGGAAGTCTGGATCGAGGCCTCCTATAATCCGGTCATTCGCCGTGGCAGGCCAGTGAAGGTGATCAAGATCGCCACCGACATCACTGCTCAGAAGCTCAAGACTGCCGAAGATGCCGGCAAGCTAGAGGCTCTGTCCCGGGCACAGGCGATCATCGAATTCACTCCGGCCGGCGACGTGCTGACAGCCAATGAAAACTTCCTGTCGACCCTCGGTTATGCCCTGTCCGAGATCCAGGGCAAGCGCCATTCGATGTTCTGCGAAAGTTCCTACGTCAATTCGGCCGCCTACCGGGACTTCTGGATGAAGGTTGCCGGAGGCGAACTGGTGGCGGACGAGTTCATGCGGATCGGCAAGGGCGGGCGCAAGGTCTATATCCAGGCCTCCTATAATCCGATCTTCGACATGAATGGCAATGTCTTCAAGGTGGTGAAGTTTGCGACCGATGTGACCGGGCGCGTCGAAAATGTTGACCAGCTTGCAGGTTGCCTGGACAATCTTGCCAACGGCGACTTGTCACAGAATATCGAAAAGCCATTCATCCCGTCCCTGGAACGCCTGCGAACCGATTTCAATGCCGCCTCCGAAAAGCTGAAGCGAGCGATGGCGACGGTCGCTGACAATGCACGTGCGATCGCGGCCGGTTCGAGCGAGATTCGCACCGCAGCCGATGAACTGGCGAAACGGACGGAACAGCAGGCAGCCTCTGTCGAGGAAACAGCTGCGGCACTTGAAGAGATTACGACGACTGTGAAGGACTCCAGCCGCCGCGCCGAAGAGGCCGGACAGCTCGTCAGTCGCGCCCGCGAACATGCGGAGCACTCTGGTCAGGTCGTTCGAGACGCAATCGGTGCCATGGATCAGATCGAAAACTCGTCGCGGGAAATCTCCAACATCATCGGCGTCATCGATGAGATCGCTTTCCAGACCAATCTTCTGGCATTGAATGCCGGCGTCGAGGCCGCCCGCGCCGGTGAAGCCGGCAAGGGTTTCGCAGTCGTCGCCCAGGAAGTTCGTGAATTAGCACAGCGATCTGCGACGGCGGCAAAGGAAATCAAGATGCTGATCACTGCTTCGGGCGGGCAGGTTCAAAACGGTGTTTCTCTCGTGACGAAGGCGGGCTCCGCCTTGCAGGAGATAGCCACTCAGGTGCACGACATCAACACGAATGTCGTTGCGATCGTCGAAGCCTCTCGCGAGCAATCTACCGCCCTTGGAGAGATCAATCAGGCGGTCAATACCGTCGATCAGGGGACCCAGCAGAATGCGGCCATGGTCGAAGAGCAAACTGCCGCAAGCCACAGTCTGGCCCGTGAGGCAGCCGCGCTGTTCGAACTGCTGGAGCAATTCAGGTTCGATGATGTACCGAGATCGATGCCATCATCGACCGGTGGTCCGCTGCGACCCCTGCCCCGGTCTTCACCCCCAGCCAGCCGCAGACCTGTTTCGTCCTCGGCCGCACGCGGTAACGCGGCATTGGCCACGAAAGAATCAAACTGGGAGGAATTTTAACCGCTGACTGCCGATCTATGCTGGGCGCGTCATTGGAGCCCGTTTCTGAAGCCTGGGAACATCACCGTACGGCACGCAGGCCGCGAGGCGAGTGCTTTGGCCAATCGTGCCTGCGCGAGGTAAAACGCAACAGCACCAAGAGTTCGGTCGATGCAAGCCAACCGATAGGGGCATCAAAGACACCGCAAATACCGGCACGACTCTCCTTCCAGACCTGTCGACGCGTTCCGGCAAGGCTCGATCCTGCCAACCACCATCCACCGCCGCGGCTAAATCCCCATAGCGCCAAACAACCCGCGCCTTCGTTCAATGCGGCTTACATGAGGCCGCCCGAATTCGCCGCGCCGTCCGATGCGACCTCAAATAACCCTCCAGATTCCCTGTGGTTGATTTTGTGATTCAAGATCATTGCTGGTGTGGAGGCCGGTGATGATGGCAAGACCTCTTTCTTTGGATTTACGAACGCGTATTGCGGGGGCGTTGAACGGTGGCATGACGGTCCGCGCAGCGGAGCGGTTTGGCATATCGGCGGCATCTGCTGTGCGGATCGGACAGTTGAATCGTTCGGGCAAAGGCTTGCTGCAAGCGAAGATCGGCGGCTATGTCAAGCCAACCCTGAGGGGGGCTGCGGCCGATGCAGTGCGTCAGCGGCTGCAGGTCAAGTCAGACTGGACGGTGCGTGCCCTGTCGGCGGACCTGAAGGCTTCAGGGATCAACGTGTCCCACGACACGGTCTGGCGGTTCCTGCGCGCAGAAGGCAAGACCTTCAAAACGTATGGCCCGCCCCGCTTGCAAGAGCATTCTACGATTTGCTGATCAGTCTGCGTCAACGTATACGGTCTCATGAGTAAGCTCATGGCCAAGATGGACATCCGCACGTTCAGAGCCCCAATAAACACTTCGGCACCCAGTGCCATTTTTTTAACCGGGCTTTCCAAACGCCGTTCGACTGTCAGGCCATCTTCACGATCCTTCCTGCAAACTTCGTTGGGCTGCGCGTTTCATAGTGCGTAGCCAATCCGATTACGCAGCTACCGGGTAACTGCGGTCAAAAGCTGTTTCCTTGCGCAAGGCGGCCCACGCCATTCGTGCCAGCTTGTTCGCCAGCGCTACAACCACAGCGTTACGGTGTACGCGTCGCTCTATCATGGCCTTCAGCCATCGCCCGAGAGGCGTGTTACTCGTTGAAAGCGACGGTAACGCCGCGCGAGCACCATGAATAAGTAGAGTGCGCAGATAGGTGTTGCCTAGTTTTGATATCCCAAGCAGTCGGGGTTTACCGCCAGTACTGTACTGTCTGGGGACCAATCCGAGCCAAGCGCCCAGATCGCGAGCCTTGGCGAAGCTGCTCGCATCACCCACCGCAGCGACCAGGGCCGTCGCATTGAGTACACCGATTCCAGGGATAGATGTCAGCCTGCACATAGCGGCATCACCGCGAGCCAACTGGATAAATTCGGTATTCAGAGCTGCGATTTTTGTGTCGAGTTCCTTCCATTCTGCACGCAACTCGCCAACCAGCTGGCACAGTCGCGACGACAAGACCTCATTGCTCCCTGCAAGCATGCTGTCCACGCCAAGCTCGAGTTTTCGCCTCCCAACCGGAAAGATTACCCCACGCTCCAACAGGATCGCGCGAAGCTGATTGATGAGGTTCGTTCGTTCAGTCACAAGGCGAGAACGCGCCCGATGAAGCGTCTGGATGTCCAGTTGCTCCTCGCTCTTAAGGTCGACAAAACGCATGGTTGGTCGAGATGCAGCTTCGGCAATACCCTCAGCATCCCGGTCGTCGTTCTTCTGGGCTTTGATATACGGGCGAACGTACTCCGGCGACATCAACCGGACCTCGTGGCCTTGTCTAGCAAACAGGCGACCCAGATGATGGGCACCGCAGCATGCTTCCATTGCGACCACGCAAATCGGGAGCTTCGCTACGTAATCAATCAGCGTCTCGCGACGCATCGTCCGGCGAGTAACCACCGCACCAGTTGCGTCGACACCAACTGCGCTGCAGGAGTTCTTGCCCAGATCAATTCCGAGAATCATTATGTTCATTGGTCCGTTCCTTTCTTCCTTTCACACGCCAGCATCATAACAGACGCTGGGGAAAGGGGCGGGCCATTCCATAAACACTGGTGGCAAGCGAGCAGGACAGGCCGAAGGTGGCCCGGTTCCGAGCGCGGTGGAAGACCCATCAGCATCGGCTTGACCCGGACAGGCTTGTCTTCATTGACGAAACCTGGGTCAAGACCAACATGACGCGCACTTGCGGCTGGTGTCAGCGCGGAGAGCCTCTCATCGCAAAAGTCCCTCATGGTCATTGGAAGACGCTGACCTTTCTGGCTGGCCTGCGCCGCGACGGCATCGTTGCCCCCTTCGTGCTCGACGGCCCCATCAATGGCCTTGCCTTCACCGCATGGATCCGTCAATGCCTGGTTCCCACATTGAAGGCAGGCGACGTCATCATTCTGGACAATCTGGGCAGCCACAAAGGCAAGCCTGCCCGTGACGCGATCCGGGATGTCGGTGCCCATCTCTTTTTCCTGCCGCCCTACAGCCCCGATCTCAACCCCATCGAAATGATGTTTGCAAAGCTCAAGACGCTCGTCAGAAAGGCCGAAGAGCGAACCGTCGAAACAACGTGGAGGCGCATTGGCGAACTGCTCAAGCTCTTCACACCACAGGAATGCTCAAATTATCTCAGACATGCAGGATATGGTTCATATTAAACCTGACAGACTCTAGGGATTATTGTCGCACAAATACGGCTTCCTGGACTATCCTTCGCTCACTCCCCCGACTACCGCCAAGATAGCCTTGGACAGATCGTCTGATCCAAATGGCTTGCGAACGAGCCTGGTCATGGGTCCCATCGCCGTGCCTTCCACCCGATCGTGTCCCGTCGCAAAAAGTACAGGCAGATCGGGTGCGATTGTTCTCACGCGCTCGACCAGTGCAACCCCTGACATATCTGGCAAGCCGACATCGGTCATCAAAAGATCAATCTGATTTGAATTGATAATGCCGAGAGCCTCTCTCGCGTCGCCGGCTTCGAGAACCGAATGACCCAGCTCTTCCAGCATATCCCGCGTGCTCATTCGGATCAGGGCATCATCCTCGCAAATCAGCACCACAAGGGATCGCACCGGCGGATCACCGGGGACAGATGGAATGGATTGTTGTGTCGTCGTGGCGGTAAGCATACGTTGCTTCGTGTTCGCAAATACGGCACGCAACTTTCGCGCCAAAGCCTCACGTGTGTAGGGTTTGCTCAACAGTTCGACGCCCGGATCCAGCCGTCCGGCATGAACGATAGAATTCTCGGTATAGCCCGACGTAAAGAGAACGCCGAGCTGCGGCAGCCTCTCGACAGCTTTGCGCGCCAGTTCCGTGCTTTTGAGATTTCCTGGCATCACCACATCGGTGAATAGGAGGTCGATCGCCATACCGCTTTCGATAATCGCAAGAGCACTTTGCGCGTCAGGCGCCTGAAGGACGCGGTAACCGAGATCGCTCAGCGTCGCCATGACAGTCTCGCGCACGGCATTATCGTCTTCCGCCACCAGGATCGTTTCCGTCCCACCTACGATGGGACCCATATCGATGTTGACAAGAACGTCCTCGGACTGGCTAGAGCGGGGCAGATAGAGCTTGATGGTGGTACCCTGGCCGAGCTCGCTATAAATCTTGATATGTCCCCCGGATTGTTTGACAAATCCGTAGACCATCGAGAGGCCGAGACCTGTCCCCTTGCCTTCGGGCTTGGTGCTGAAGAACGGATCGAACGCTTTTTCCAAGACTTCCGCCGACATGCCGGAGCCGGTATCCGTCACGGCCAGCATCACGTATTGACCGGCGGACACATCAACATGAGAACGCGTATATCCATCGTCAAGGAAGGCGTTGCCCGCCTCGATCGTCAGCTTGCCTTGCCCATCCATGGCATCGCGCGCGTTGATCGCCAGGTTCAGCAGGGCGTTCTCGAGATTGGCGCTGTCGATAAGCGTGTTCCACAAACCACCGGCGATAACAGTCTCGATCTCGATGGATTCGCCAAGCGCGCGGCGCAGCATCTCGTCCATGTTTCGGATCAGACGCGCGGGGCTTACGACCTTCGGTGCCAATGGCTGCCGGCGGCCGAATGCCAGGAGTTGCGACGCAAGCTTCGAGCCGCGAGACACACCCTCCATTGCGTTCTCGACGCGCGTTTCAGCACGGTGATTTCCCGCGATATCCTTCGCCAGCAATTGCAAGTTCCCGCCAATGACTTGTAGGAGGTTGTTGAAATCGTGGGCGACGCCACCTGTCAGATTGCCGATTGTCTCCATCTTCTGGGCCTGGCGCAAAGCGTCCTGCGCCTTCACCAACTCCGCAGTTCCAGCTTCGACACGGTGCTCCAGGGTCAGCGCGAATTCAGCAAGGGCGGTTTCCGCCGCCTTCTGATCGTCGATGTCGGTATTGGTGCCGATCCATCGATCGATCTTTCCATCGCTCGCTTTGATGGGAACCGCGCGGGCGATATGCCAGCGATAGACCCCGTCATGGCGCCGCAGCCTGAACTCGACCTCGTAAGGCTGTTCCATCGCACGGGCATTGGACCAAGCTTCGGCGGCCGCAGGGATATCGTTCGGATGAACCATAGCTGCCCAGCCATCACCGTTAAGGCTACCCTGAGCGGATCCACTATAGGCATAGACCCGATCGTTGAACCAATCGAGCGCCCCATCCGGTGGCGACGTCCAGACGTGGTTGGGCATCGATTGCGCCAGGGACCGAAACCGCGCTTCGCTTTCCGCCACCAGACGTTCGGCGCGCTTGCGCTCGGACACTTCGAGGAACAACACCGCAAATCGGTCGCCGCCGAGCGCGCGCGCCCGCGCCTCGAACCACCGGTCGAGCGATGGCACGTGGG
Organism: Agrobacterium vitis; assembly: GCF_014926405.1. NCBI lineage: Bacteria > Pseudomonadati > Pseudomonadota > Alphaproteobacteria > Hyphomicrobiales > Rhizobiaceae > Gillisella > Gillisella vitis. The sequence goes on along the minus strand of NZ_JACXXJ020000003.1, from coordinate 1,476,077 downwards.
CCTCCAGCATCTCCGCGACACCTGTATCCACCACCCTGGCATAGCCATCGATCAGATCGCGGGGAACGTCCGGAACGATGTGGCCCAGTTGATGACCGATGGCGTCCTCTGCGGGGATCCCCGTCTGCTTGGTAAAGGCTGGATTCAGCTCTTCAAATATGAAATCATGCATGTGGCCGGCGGCATCACGCACAGCGCGACCGACGAAGAACCCTTCCTGCATCTGCTCGAACAGCTCTCGCCACTTCGCCTCGCTGTCGCGAACAGATGCTTCGATCGCCTTTCGGGGCGTAATGTCCATCGCAGCGCCGACAAACCGCTTGGCCCCACCGGAGCCTGAAACCACCTCCCCCTGGCGGGCGATCCATCTCACCTCGCCGGACGTCTCGAAAAGCCTGCGGTATTCGACATAGTCGAGCGGATTGTCGCTGCCGAGCTTTGCCGGTCCTGTGTTCGAACGATCGTCGGGATGAAGCAGGCTCACCAAAAGCGTATCGGTCACTTCGATGTCGGGTGACAGTCCCCAGATGCGCCGATACTCGTCGGAAACCTCGAGCAGGCCCGTATCGGGATACCATTCGAATGTGCCGATGCCCCCGGCTTTCTGGGCCATCTGAAGTCTCTGCTCGACACGAACCCGGGCAGTCGTGTCCTTGAGGATGATCACAGCACCACAGGGTACGCCGTCGTCATTCCGGACGCAGCTGGCATCGATGTTCAGCCAGACATCGTGAGGAGCGCTGTTGCGTTCGACCACGAGATGCTGATCGCGATAGGAAAGGGTTTTGCCGGAGAGGACGGTTGTCAGAAAGTTCTGATCAAGCTCCAACAGTTCAGGCCAGGCCCTCCTTAAGGTCTGTCCGAGCGATCCCGGGTGGCGGGAGCCCGCAAAACTCGCATAGGCATCGTTATAGATGACTGTGCCCTGGGCACCCCACAGCAAAACCATGGGAACACCGGATCCAAGGACGTAGGACGTCATGTTCCGAAGCAGGCTTGACCACTGGCCAAGGTCGCCCAAGGGCGTGTCGCTCCACTCGAAGCGAGCAATCGCGTCCGCGCACGGATTGCCGAGCGGCAGAAAGTTGTTTGAGGCTTTGGGCGACATCGTCATCTGAGCCAAGAATTTGAGTGGAAACAGTTCCTCTGATTATTGAGCAACAGGTACTGATCTATCAGTACCGGAAGGATCCCGCAATTAGGGTTTTAGGTTAGGATTGCATGGGCTTATGAGACTTGGATAGTTTACAGGACTGACAGTGGACGGGAGTCTTCCCAATGGCCTCGGCTGCTTGTCGGAGAACGCTCTGTCAAGCTGGTATCGCTGACATTCCGACGCGTGCAGAGGTCAATCGGCACTTGGACGTGACGCTCTGCCTTTCGATCGTAGATTGGGTGCTTACAATCACATCGTCTGTCGTCACGCATAATACCTTTGGCCGCATTTACATGTTGCCGGTCGGACCTGTTCATAAGCTGGACACCTCTATTTACCGGCATGGGACGGTTGCAAGAGCTGACAAAGCCATTTCGGCGGTGAATTCGGCAAGCGACCTGTTAGTTTTGGGTGATAATTGCCGCCTTGGCGGCTTGCATTCCGGCCTTTCGGCCAACGAGCATCACGCCATCTGCGGTTTTCCGGTCAGGCAGACATAGCGGAGCATGTTGTAGGCGATATTGGCCACGCCGATCTTCACCTTTGCCGTGCTGATACCAATGGTGCGGATGAAGAGCTTCATCTTGTCCTTCTGCCTGGCAAAGACATGCTCGACGGCGGAGCGAACTTTCGAGCGGTGGCCATTGGCCCGCGACATAGCCTCGGGCATGGGGCGGCCCTTCGGTTTCCTCTGGTGAATGTCCGACTTCAGTCCGTTCTTTTCCAGCCACTCCTCGTTGGTCTTCGACCGATAGGCGCTATCGGCCCAGACGGTCGAGGCTGTGTTGTCCTTTGTCACGACATAGCGGAGTTGGGCCCCGTCATGGGCGCTCGCACTCGTTACCGTCCACCCCCGGATGAAGCCGTGCACCCGATCAATCCCCGCATGATTTTTGTAGCCGAACATCGGGATGGCAATGTCATGCTGCTTGGTCGCGGCCGTTGTCGGTGTTTCCGTCGGTTGCTTGGCCTTGGAATACTTCACCGTCCAGCGCGCGTCGCGGTCCTTCTGCGCGAGCTTGGCGGGTTTGTCCTTCCACTCGTCCGGGACCTCACCAGCCTTGATCGCGGCCTTCTCATCCTGGCTATTGTGCTGCTTGGGAGCCTGGATGATCGTCGCGTCAACGATCTGCCCGCCCTTGGCCAGATAGCCCGAACGTGAAAGGTGCTTGTCGAAGCGTGCGAACAGGTTATCGATGGCACCGGCGCGCACCAGGCTTTCGCGGAACAGCCAGATCGTCTTGGCGTCCGGCACCTTCTCCGACAGACAATCGGTCCTGGATAACGAACTCGGCCTGATCATCGGAGAGATTGTAAAGCGCCTGCAACACCAGGATCTTGAACATCAGCACTGACGGGAAAGCAGGGCGACCGCCCTTCGACCCATCAGATCGCTTCAGCGACTTGGCGAGCGGCTTCTCGAACACAGGCCAGGGAATGATCGCGTTGAGCTTTTCCAGAGGATCACCAACGGCACTCAGCCGCTCGTAACGTTCGTCCAAATCCCAGAACCCTGGCTGTCCCCGCATCATCCGCTCCCTGCAAATCACACAGCCGAAGTGAATCACGAATCCCGAAAAAAGGGGAGGTTTTTAGAGGTGTCCAGCTAATTGTCGGTCGTGATCTCAAGCGCCTGAAAAAATGCTGGATGCGAAGGTGTCGGCTTCAGCAAGAATGGTTTTACACAACTCCTACAGACTGTCCGAAAACTCTAAATAGCATCACTTGCCAGTAAATGCTGTGCAAGAAAATTTCTGGCTTTGATGAAGCTCCATGTTTTAGGCGCCATTGCCAATGGCCCGTCCTCATCAAGAACGTCGATCATTGGATACGCAAGGAGTTGAGCGGCCTCATTTCGATCTGGCGCACTTTGAGCGCCTTCTAAAACATCAGCGGCTGTCGATTTGCTCACCATCAACAGGAATAGTTCTGGGTGGCAGAATACGGGATCATAAGCGAGGCCAATTGCGAACGATGCAGATCGGGTAAGATCAAGTACAGCAATTTCCTCTGCGATCTCGCGAGCAGCTTCCTCGAAAAGATCGACCGTGTCGGAGCCTTTACAGGGTTCGGCATATCCTCCGATAAAATAGAGCCCCCCAGGATTTTGATCCGCCATGAGGCTTCTCTTGGTGACGATGATACAATCGTCTGCTGTCAAGACAACAGCAGTCATTCCGAGCGGATCAGCTCGGGCCGCGTGCGGATACTTGTCACCAAATCCGGGATGACGTGTTGCCACATAGGCAGAAAACGACGTGCTATTTGCAGCGACAATTAACCTGCCGTCATCAATTCGATGATCCGCCATACGTAGCAAAGCTCCGTCGAAGGCGGCGGGGTTCTTTATGAGAAGAGCTTCCCAACTTGCCTTCCTTGTTTCCTCGACAGTCTCGGAAAGCTGAAAGATACCGAATACGTGGCATTCGATCTGATCAACCTTGATGCTAAATGACTGGTCTTCAAACACGCAATTGTCTCCAAGGCCGCCATCGGGGATTCCTCAGAGTAGCGGGCCATGATAGAATTTGCCATGGCACATTTATCAGGAGTTGATCGCTCGCAGATGCTGCTTCTACCGGAAGCAGTTGAGGATTATATTGGTCCCGATAACCCGGTTCGCTTCATCGAGGCGTTCGTTGAAGGGCTGGATCTTGTTGCCGCCGGGTTTGTGCGGGTGGCGGCGAAAGACACCGGCCGTCCTGGATACGATCCGTCGGATTTGCTTAAAATATACATCTACGGCTATCTCAATAGGGTGCGGTCGAGCCGGAGGCTGGAGGCCGAGGCTCATCGCAACATCGAGGTGATTTGGCTTCTGCGCCACCTGAAGCCGGATTTTCGCAGCATCGCCGCCTTCCGCAGGATCAACTGGTCCGCATTCCGGCAGGTCTTCCGGGAATTCGTCATCCTATGCCGCAGCTCGACTTGTTCGGAAAAGAACTTCTGGCGGTCGATGGCACGAGGATCAAAGCGGTCAACAACAAGGATCGCAACTTCACCCGTGGCGCAGTGACCAAGTTCATCACCGAGGCCGACGAGAAGCTTTTCGATTACATGAAGTGGCTCGATGAAAGTGACATCGACGAAAAGAAGCTGGGCAATGGATCTGGTCGCGGCGATGGCAAACTTGCGGAGAAGATCGCGGCCATCAAAGGCAAGCGCGATCGCCATAAGGCGCTACTGGATGAACTAGACAAAACCGGCGAGGACCAGATCTCGGTGACAGATCCGGAAGCTCGCGCCATGGCCCGCATGACGAAGGTCGGCGTCGGCTACAATATCCAGCTTGCCGTGGATGTGAAGCACAAGCTGATCGTCGAACAGGAAGTGTGCAACCAGGTCCTCGACATAGGTTTGTTGGCGACGACGGTCGAAGCTGCCATGGAAACGCTCGGCGTTGACAAAATAGAGGCGGTGGCCGATCGCGGCTACTTCAAGATCGAGGACATCGAGGCTTGTGAGAAGGCCGGCATCAGTGCCTATATTCCCAAGCCGATCCGCGGACCGGCCGCACGCGAGGGCTTCTTCACCAAGGAGGCGTTCCGCTACGACCCGCACAAGGATGTCTATATCTGCCCGGCCGAGCAGGTTCTCTACCCACGCTACGAGAGCAAGTCACGCGAGAACGTGAAGTTCGACTATTGCAACAGGGACGCTTGCAAGGGCTGCGCCCTAAAGCCACGCTGCACGAACAACCCCTATCGCCGCGTCTCCCGACTTGAGAACGAGGCCGTCCTTGATCGCATGGCGGCACGCTTGACGGCGAGACCTAACGTTCTCGACCGGCGACGTGAAAGCGTCGAGCATCCATTCCCAACGATAAAGCAATGGATGTGCCACGGTGCTTTTATGATGCCTATAATATTAGAAGAGCCATCACTCTCGTCGGCGTTCCCGGCCTCATCGCCGCTGTTCCGGCGTGAGGGGCCGATATTCGTCAATTTTGAACTCAGAAAGTCCGACATACCGGGGAAACGCTTCGCATTCCTCTCTCGGGATCGAGATTATGAGATTTTGCGTTCCATAGCGCCCCGCGCCAACAGGTACAGATAATTAGCTATCCGCAGAGTTTTGGGACGGTCTGCCGAACATTTGCGACAGATCGACGGCCCCTGAATTTTAAGGGAAATTTCTGTCGCAAAACTCAGACGTAGAAGTCTGAGTTTTGCGACCAACTTTTGCGACAATTTGTCGGTCTACCTCGACGCTACAACCGCAACGCCAACACCTACCATGACTCCCCCGGCTGTCCGGTTCACGCGGCGGACTACGGTTGGCGTCCGGAGAAGCTTGCGAGCTCTGCCGGCGAGGGTAACATGCCCTCCGATTACAACTATCTCGACAGCGAGGATGACAGCCGCCAGAGCCCCGATGTCGCCGGGGGCCAGGGACGAGCCGACCACGTTCGGTAGCAGCGCCACGTAGAACAGCGGCATTTTCGGATTGCCGAGGTTGAGGGCAATACCGGTCGCGAAGACCGCCAGTAGTCCACGCCGCTCGGAAACAGGTTGCAGCTCTGGCACGGTAGGTTCGACCGTCCAAAGCTTGATGCCCATCCAGATCAGACAGGCCGCGCCGACATAGCGCAGGATTGCCATGACGATCCCCATTTCGGCGGCAATGATCGAGAGGCCGAACGCGGCCAGCGCCAGGAAAAGCAGGATGCCGACGACAGTTCCTGCCCCGTAGGCAATGCCAGAGGCCGCGCCTTGTGAAATCGTACGAGCGACGATCGTCATATTGTCCGGGCCGGGACTGGCGGCAAACACGAAGAAGGCCGCTGCGAACGCGAATAAGGTCGAAATATCCATGGAACCCCCGAAAGTCTTGATTGCTTACGGGCTTTCAGAATACGCGGTTTTTCCCCATGCGGAAGTGGGTAGGAGCGAAATCCTCGCGATCGCACATTGACCAATGCTCAGGTTCTGCGCAAGTGATACTGATCTGTATCACTTAGGTTTTGCCATGCCACTGCGCGCCGACGCTGCCGAAAAACGCCGTCATATCGTTGAAACCGCCTATTGTTGGTTTCCACGCGGAACTGAGCCGGTTTTTCCACCGAGAAGTGAGCCACCTCTGAATATGGTTTTCTGATCAGGCTTTGGTCAAGGGATTGGCTTTTTCTCCTCTCTTGTGTGCTGCTGCGGCCGAGCTGGCTTTGAAGCGGAAGCTGTCGTTCCCGGTTTCCAGGATATGGCAACGATGGGTCAAACGATCGAGTAGAGCGGTCGTCATCTTGGCGTCACCAATGATTTCATGATGCCTGTTTCCTCGATCGTCTATTGCGTTGAGCGCGAGCGCGCAGGATGTCGATCTGGTCCTGCGTCAATTCGATCTGCCATGGCTGGCCCTTGGCGTGTTGGTGTCCCTTGAGCCATCCGCGGGCGAGATAATCGAAGATGACCTGTGGTGTGATGCCCAAGGCCGCGGCTGCCCCTTGAACGGAGTAGGTTCCGTCCGGCCACCTGACGGGATTGGAGCTCGTGCCGTTGATTTTGACGGTTGGAATGCCCCAACGCCTGCGCAAGAGCCAGACATTCTCACCCTTGAAGGCGCAATTCCGTGCCGCAAGAAAGCCTTCCGAGTTTAGCGATGAGGCGATTTCCTTATCCATTTTGCCAGCAGCGTTCAGCTCCGCCACGCGCGCTCGTAATTTATCGACATCGATATAGTCGCCATAGGTATGAACGTGCCTTTGGACAGAGTGCTCGCTTGTCGCTCCCGTTTGCCACAGGATCTTGATCCAGACCTGTCCTTGCAGCCGTTTCTGGTCGAGAACGACCTCGCAGATGATGAGGCGCAGGATGCTCTTTCGCTCGGCCGCCGTGGTCGATGGGGCACGCCAAATGCCAGGCAGGTTCTCCCCGAGCGCCAGTAACCCGTCGCGATCTGCCTCGCTCAGGACGAGGGGCTCGTCGGAGCGCCACCGTTCATAGTCCTGCTCGATGGCCTCGGCTGCACGTAGCTTCTCTTCCCATGCTCGCTCCAGCGACCGGGCCACCAGGCGGTTCTCGGGTTCGACTGCGTCGTATTGGCGTCGGGCTCTTTCCGCCTCGTAGCGCGCCCGTTCACGCCGCAATGCCCATTGACGCTCAAGCTGGTGTGCTTCCTCTTCGATCTGACCCAGTGCGGCGATGGCAATAGCGATCCTGTCCGGGGCCAGAGCCTCGAGTAGAATGCCTTCGATGCGTGCGTCGACGGGCAGAGCGCGTACCTCCTGACATAACGGCCCTCCGTCGTGACCGCGATCGGCACGGCATGTGTAAACGGGATAGTTCCCTGCAGGGCCGCTATAGCGCAAACTCATCCGCCGACCGCACCGCCCGCAAACAGCGATGCCCTGCAGCAGTGCGGCGCCCTTGCGTGGCGCTCCCGTATGGCCGGCTTCGTAGTGGTTGATGTTGTTCTCCAGTCGTCGTTGGTTGTCCATGAACTCCTCCCAGCCGATGTAACCAGGATGGGCAGCTTGCAAACAGACCTCCCAGTCTTCGATGGGCACCTTGGCCGTCCGCGGCCGATACACGTCCTGACGAATGCGCCCGCCAGTTTGCCGCCGCCGACCATAGACATAGGCTCCAGCATAGCCGGGATTATGGAGAATGCTGAGCACGCGTGGGTTGGTGGCCTCTTGCCACACGACTTCGTGCGGCGCCGGACCACGCAGCGGGCGTATTGGTAGCGGCAAATTCTCCTTTCGCAGATAGCGCATCACAGCCCGCGCGCTTCCTAATTCGCGGAACTTGCCGAAGACGAGGTCGAGCCTTGCCTGCACTTCCTCGTCGGGATTGAGAGTGATCTGGCCCGAGCGGTCATGAGCCAATCCAGCAGGAAGGCAAAGCCGCAATTCGCCGCGTGCCGCTTTCTGGCGCTCACCCTGATGAAGGCGCTGCCTGATCTGGTGCAGCTCCGCTTCGCTCATGATGCCAGATAGGCCGAGCAACAGGCGGTCGTGGTAAGCGCAAGGGTCGTAGAGCCGTTCTCCGTCGGCGATAATAACGCCGAACAATGCGCACAGATCAAGGAGTTGATGCCAATCACGATTGTTGCGGGCGAGCCGGGAGGCGTCGAGGCTGATGACAAGCCCAGCATTGCCCAGCCCGATCTCCGCGATCAACTTCTTGAAGCCCTCTCGCTCAACGCTGCCCGAACCGGATTTGCCCAGATCGTCATCTATGACGTGCACGCGTTCATGTGGCCAGCCAAGGCCGACGGCACGCTCGACGAGACGATACTGAAGCTGCGTGCTTTCCTGATGATGCCGCACCTGATTTACAGAAGACTGGCGGACATAAATGTAGGCGAGCTTGCCGCGATGCTCGGCAGTGATACGCTCGTCCGGGCTATTCGTCGCTCTCAGCATGTCGATCCACCTTTGCCGACGAGCGGATCGACCGCATCCGCATCAACAGGGGTGCAAACTTTTGAGCGATTTGTTTCTGCGTTTCTGGCGGCAGATCGGGCCACGGATGCGGGAGTGTCGTATTGGGGGTCAGAAGCTTTACGAGGGACTGAGACGCTACACGATACCGGTACGGATTCGATTGCACGGTCATCGCGAATCACCTCCTTGGAACGGGAGGTTACCATGCTGTCTAAATGGCGCATCAATGTGAGCAGGGTTCGAACGCTGATGCGAGGCGCCGACTCCAACTCGCTCCGCGCGTCAGGCGAAGCGGTTACAAGGTCGGTGACCGACCGGCGAATGGAACGGCGGCGTCCGTCAGGTAATCGCACAACAACAAATGCCAGCCCGCGTCCGGATTGGACTGACACCAGCTCAAGACGCTGACCCGCAAGGCCGTGGCGCGGGTCAATGATGGTTACATAATGCACCACCCCGTCGATAATAGCGGCAGTCTGCGATGCTTGGCTCACCGATGACACCGTGCCAGGCGGATATGGGGAGTTGGCTGGTGATGATCGTCGAACGACGGCCGTAGCGGTCCTCGAGGATTTCCAGCAGATCGTGACGGGCTTGCTCGTTGAGCGGCTCGAGGCCCCAGTCGTCCAATATCAGGAGCTGGACATGACCCAGGGTGCGTTGCAGACGAGCGTATCGGCCGTCGCCGCGGGCGAGCGCGAGCTGGGCAAAGAGTCGTGGGACCCGCTGATAGAGAACGGAACGATCGTCACGGCAAGCCTTCTGACCGAGAGCGCAAGCCAGCCAGCTCTTTCCGACGCCCGAGGGTCCGCATATGGCCAGATTGTCGTGAGCACCGATCCAGTCGCCCCCGAGCAGCTTCATGAAGAGCGCACGGTCGAGGCCGCGGTCGGCGCGATAATCGACATCTTCCGGGGTCGCCTGATGACGAAGCTTGGCGAACCTGAGACGCGCCGCAAGTTTGCGGTCGTAACGGGAACTCCATTCCCGCTCGAGCAGCAATCCGAGCCATTCGGCATGCGAGAGATGTTCGGCCTCGCCGTTGGCGACGAGTTCGCCGAAGGCTTTGGCCATGCCGGCCAAGCCCATGGCGTTCAGTCGATCAAGTGTTGGATGAGCAAGCATTCTTCGTTCTCCTTAGTGGTAATAGCGAGGTCCGCGGATGTTCTCGTGGTGGATCGGTTCGTGCGAGGCGGATCTATTCGAGCTCGCCGTCCGGTCGAGGTCGTTGTCGAGGATGGAGCGCACCGAACCATAGGTCCGGGCCCCGATCTCCAGCGCTCGGGCGCAAGCGGCATTGACCCTGTCGCGGCCGAAGCTCTTGTTAAGGCGGATAATCCCAAGGCAGGCGCGAAAGCCCTGCTCGGGATGCGGCCGGTCGGCAAGGATGCGCTCGCACAACAGGTCGACATCCGGCCCCATGGCTGAGGCTTCGCGTCGAATGCGTTCGATCGTCCAGTCGGCGAACCGACGATGCGCCGAGGGCATATGATCGGGGATGGTCGTGTGCTTGCCGTTACCGCTCGAGCGGCGGTGAGCGGCAATCCGCGCGCCCTTGTGGAATATCTCGATCGTATTGGCGGTGATGCGCGCCTCTACTTGCTCGCGGGCAAAGCGATAGGGAACCGAATAATAATGCCGTTCGATCTCGACGTGATAATCCAGCCCGGCACGCCGGACGCGCCATTCCAGTCTCTCCGCAGGCATCCCGTTCCTTCCTCGTCAACATCGACGGAAGGAACTTCACACCGGCAGAACTCCCACACCACATCCCTGCCAAAGGGGGCGGCATCATCTCGGAACAAGGGGGCGACTATTTCTCGGAATGGAGGGGCGAGATCATTTCGGAATCAGGGGGCGGATTGTCTCGGAATTTGCATTCCGACAGTCATCGATCATTATGGTCTTTACGGGCAGGCCCGTCCATCAGATGAAAAGGGAAGGGCATTGCTGCGCCTTCTTGAAGCAGAACACATCTGGGTGAAACTGTCGTCGCCTTATAGAAGGCCGGATCGGCCGTTGAATATCGAACCAGATCCGGACTGGCTTTCAGCCTTGATTGATCGCTGTCCCAGCCGATGCGTATGGGGTAGTGACTGGCCACACCCCCCTCCGCATGAAAGCCACTTCGGGCCGGATGTCCCCTCCCGTGGCGCCCGTTATCTTGTTCGGGTCTTGTGGAGCGATTTGTTGAAGCCGTCGGCTCGCCGCATACGATCGAAGATATCATGTGGAAAAATCCCGCCAATCTCTACGGGTTTCCCACACGTATTCGTTGATGACCCGAGCACGCGAAAGTGACGTTTTGGAGAGGAGAAAACTATGCTCAACACGCTGAATAGCAAAATATTGCCCAAGATGTTGTGTTTTACCGCGTTCTCGATGCTGGGCTGCATTGCGAACAGCACCGCCGTCAGTGCTCAAAACTTCCCGGAGAAGCCGATCACTATGGTGGTACCCTTCAATGCCGGGGGCGCGGCAGACGCGACGGGACGCGTGATCGCAGAAGCAATGTCAAGGCATCTCGGCCAGAATGTTCTCGTCGAGAACGTTGGCGGTGCGGGCGGAGCGATCGGGACGGCGCGGGTTGCAAAGGCCGAACCGGACGGCTACACGATTGGGCTCGGGCACATGGGGACGCTGGCGGCGGCGGTGACGATCAATCGATCGCTGCAGTACGATCCACGCAAGGATCTCAAATATCTTGGGCTGGTCTCTACCAGCCCGAACGTCATCTACGTCGGCAAGGATTTCCCGGCAAAGAACCTGGAGGAATTCATCGATCACGCGAAAAGCGCGAAAGGCGCGCCGGCCATGGGACATGGCGGTATCGGAGCTGCTTCCCACGTCGCGTGTGTGATGTTGTTCAAGCTCATTGGCGTAGAGCCCAACCTCATCGCGTATAAGGGGTTCGGGCAGACGATCACCGATGTGCTTGGAGGAAGAATAGCCGGAGGATGCGACCTGTTGGCCTCGGCGGCACCTATAGCAAAGGCAGGAAGCATTCGCATATTGGCGATTGCCGCACAAAAGCGTTCCCCCGTCCTTCCGGATGCTCCCACCAGTGCCGAAGCAGGACTGCCCGAGTTTCTGACGGAAACTTGGACGGGCCTTTTTGTTCCAGTCGGCACCCCAGAGGCAGTCGTGAAAACCTTAAACGCGGCTCTGCAGAATTCTCTGGCGCAAAACAATGTCCGTGAAAAGCTGGGTACGATCGGAGCAAGCCTGCCGCCCGACGATCACCGGTCTGGCGATTACATGCAGGACCTGGTAAATAGAGAGATCGCTGCCTGGTCGAAATTCCTGAAACCTGAACAACAAAACTAGCTCAGCTGCAATGTGTTAGATTTGCGAGCTCGGCCATCAAAAGAGATTACCCGATTTAAGGGCCCACAGAACTCCTACCGGTCCAATAGGTTTGGAGCGGGAACCACAAGGCCCGGCGCTTCGGAACCAAAATCACGCTCGCGTTCTCGGTATGGGGTCCCGCAATCGTAGCCGAGAACTTACGCCGCCCGACGTGTTCTTTCGGCAGAGCCCCCGGAGGTGCGGAATGTTGAAAGCAACTGCGTGAGTTTCTCTGATTCTTGCGCAAGGCCGAGGCTTGCGGCGTTCATCTCTTCGACCATGGCTGCGTTCTGCTGCGTTGCCTGATCCATGTGATTCACGGCGGAGTTGACCTCCTTCAATCCTGAGGCCTGTTCCCTCGCGGCAGTGCTTATGGCGTCCATATGCTGGTTTATCGCTTGGATGAGATCAACGATATCGGCAAGCCCTCTGCCCGTGTCGCCGACAAGTTTCACGCCTTCCGAAACGGCTATTTCGGAATTCGTGATGAGCGTCTTAATTTCCTTGGCTGCACGCGCCGAACGCTGAGCGAGTTCACGAACCTCCTGCGCAACGACGGCGAAGCCCTTTCCCGCCTCCCCGGCCCGGGCAGCTTCTACCCCGGCATTCAAGGCAAGGAGATTGGTCTGAAAGGCGATCTCGTCGATGACGCTGATGATTTGGATGATCTGCCTCGAAGACTGCTCGATCCGCCCCATGGCATCGACGGCGTTTCCAACCACTTCGCCCGAATGATCGGCCTTTTTCCGCGCGCCCTGGACAAGATCGCGAGCCTCGGCAGTGCGAACGGACGTCGTCTGGACGTTCACTGTAATCTCTTCCAGCGCGGCCGCCGTTTCCTCCAGCGAAGCCGCCTGGCTTTCCGTTCGCTTCGCAAGATCGCTTGATGCGTTAGAGATTTCGCCGGAACCTCCATGGACGTTGCCGGACGAATCGGCAACAGCCAGCAACACCTCCCTCAGTTGAGCAACGGACGAGTTGAAATCCTGTCTCAGCGCTTCGAACTGGGGCGCAAATTCCTCGTTGATTTCGCACAGCATATCGCCCGAGGCTAATTTTCTGAGCCCCGCGGCCAGCGCACCGGTGGCCTTGTTGAGGCGGATTTCCGCTTCGGCCGCGGCGCGTTCCTCGATTGCCAGACGTTCGGCCTCCGCTTTGCGGTTGTTCTCGATGGCTTCCGCTTCCAGTTCCGAGTTTCTGATGGCGGCTCGCCGGAACACCTCGACCGATCGCGCCATGCCGCCGATCTCGTCGGTCCTTTTTCCGCCGGGAACGATCACGTCGCGATTTCCCTGCGCAAGGCTATTCATGCATTCGGTCAGGCGCGTGATAGGGATGGCCACGCGCCGGATGACGATGAACATTCCCACGATCGTCATGCCGATCGCGCCCAGAAGGATGGCCAAGTATAGTGCGACACCCATGAGAGCGGATTGAGCCAGACCCTGGGCCTTCTCATCGAGGAGTTTCATCGCAACCAGGGCGACGTCCGCCACGCTGGCCTGACCCTTGCTGCTCGCAGGCAGCCAGTCCTTCAGGGCGACTTTTGCACCGCGGCCGTTGAAGAGATCCGCATGCATCGAGTTGCGAAGGTCCCATAGAGGGCCCTTGAAGTAGGTGTTGTCCGCCGTGTTGAAGCTGTCCTTCAGCGATCGGTCGGTTGTGGGATGATCGACAAGATTGCGAACTTGATCCCAATTCGCGAAGGACCGGCCATTCTGCGTCATCAACGTTACAAGATCGTCTGAAGCGAGAGGCTGTTGAGTGGTAGCCGCCTTGTTCAGAACGATGGAAGCCGCACCGACGGCTGCGCGGGTGGCCCATGCGCCGGCGCGGATCTGCAACAGATCGACAAGCATGTTGTCGAGCGAGCGGATATTACTCTCCGTGATGGCAGAGGCAGCTTCAAGTTCCTTCAGGAATTCTTGGCCGAAGCTCGTATAGGCCTTGCCTACAGCCTGATCCCGCAGGGCGAGTTCGGTGGAAAACTGTGCGTCGGCCCGTTTGCGGAGCGTCTCGTTCTCCTTATAGAAATCATTGATCCTCTTCAAGGAACCGGCCAGTTCGGCGGATTGTATGCCCGCTTCGACCTTTCTAAGATCCGCCATGCCTTGATCGACCATCGCCCGGTCGACAGGGACATCCTGAAGCCGAGCGCGTCCCTGCTCGATTGTCGCTTCGAGAACCGTCACGCTGTGGCCACGCTCCAGCCGGTAACCAAGAAGGACATCGAAAACGGCGCGGTTGACGGCCGTGTAGGCAGATACGGTGCTGTAGGTGCGGAAACTGGAATAGGAAGCGTTCAGCGCGCCGCCGCAAAGAATACACAGCGCCAGGCTGAACAGCAAAAACACCGTTGTGAGAACGTTCCTGATCGACAGCATGAATACCCCCATTCGTCCGTGGTACAGCTTCGCATCGAAAAGATAAAACTGTGCTAACACAGCCGGCCGAAGCCATGCGCACAGCGACGAATGTCCGCATGGCTCTACCTCAAGACGCGGAGCGCTCGGTCATGAACGTCAATCGGCCCTAGCCAAGTCTGAGGCCGGTGACGAGGCTCGTGTCGCGCTTAAGTGAGTTGTCGTGATCGCTCCTCCGACTTGCGACCTGTATTTGTCGCGGACGAGGCAGCGAAGGATCTCCGTGCCGGTCGGCTCGTTCACAGTCGGCACCGTTCAACTCTTTGGCCAAAACATGACCTGGGTGCGTGTTGCGGTAGTGCCGAGTAGAGCTTTTCACGAGTTCCGACCGAACAGACTAAACGGACTTTCTGGAGTAAGGCGGACGCCGAACGACGCGGGCGTCTTCGATCGGATTTCGGCCAAGGACACATCTTGTGCCAATTCGATCAGGCACATCCCCGTTTTACCCTTTCGATCGATTTCGAACACGCCGAGATCAGTGATAACCAGATCGGCAACCCGACGCCCTGTGAGTGGTAGCGTGCACTCACCGAGTAGCTTGGGCTCGCCACCAGCCTGGTGTTCCATTGATACGATCACGCGCTCAACGCCGGCAACGAGATCCATGGCGCCACCCATGCCTTTCACCATCTTTCCCGGAATCATCCAATCGGCCAGATCGCCCTGTTCGGAAACTTGCATCGCGCCAAGAATGGACGGGTCGATATAACCGCCCCGGATCATTGCAAAGCTCTCCGCTGACGAAAAGTAACTGGTGTTCGGCGCCTCTGTGATGGTTTGCTTGCCGGCATTGATCAAATCGGCATCTTCTTCTCCGTCGATGGGAAATGGCCCCATCCCAAGCATTCGGTTCTCGCTCTGGAGCGTCACCTGCATGCCTTGGGGTATGAAGTTTGCCACGAGTGGGTATACAGATTATCAAATTCACGTAGAAGCCGCCTTTTTAGCTCACGCGCGGCTCGCGCAGCCATCTGTTCGCTGGACCACGCTATCTCAGGCAAGCGCCTGGTGTGGTTTGGGCCGAACCGTCCGTTGCTCGATCCGCTTTTCAGGATTCGGCACCTGCAGTATCCTCCGTACGTAGATGCCGGATGTATGGACGCCGTCAGGATCAATGATCCCCGCGGGCACAAGGTGCTCAACCTGGGCAATGGTCATTTTAGCCGCGATCGCCATCACCGGATTGAAATTTCTCACGGTTTTTCGATAGACGAGGTTACCCTCAGTGTCCCCTTTAAACGCATGGAAGATAGCGAGGTCCGCGGTCAGGCTGGTCCCCAAAAAATATACTCGCCGTCGCCGAACATTCGCGTTTCCTTGCCCTCAGCAACGACCGTCCGAACGCCTGTCTTCGTGTAGAACCCAGGAATTCCGGCACCGCCTGCTCGAATCCGTTCGGCTAATGTTCCGTGCGGGTTAAATTCCAGTTCGAGTGCGCCAGACAGGAACTGTGCGGCAAACAGCTTGTTCTCCCCGACATAGGAGGAGATCATCTTTCGGATTTGACGGCTTTCCAGCAGGATGCCCAGTCCGAAATTGTCGATGCCGGCATTGTTCGAGATAACTGTGAGGTCCTTCACGCCCGATTGACGGATTGCCTCGATAAGGACGGTGGGAATACCGCAGACACCGAAGCCGCAGGCCATAATTGTCATTCCATCGAACAATATCTCGGTCAGAGCTTCCTGTGGATTTGCAACGACTTTTTTCATCTCCCTCTCCGGTTCTCGGCGGCACCTTTGCGACCGAAACAACGTCAATAGCGGGTGGCTTGGGTCCGGCTCAGCGAGGTCTCGGCCGCCAAGCCGTCCCGGTCGGCCGGCAAATAGTCCGACAGCCTGCGCGATGCGGGCCAGGCGCCGGCCCGAGCAAACAGGTGGAATGCAGTCTGGTTCAATCAGAATGGATAGCCTTGCTTCGGATCTTCGATGGTGATCCACCGAAGGTCGGTGAACTCCGAGATCGCGGCTTTGCCACCGAACCGTCCCCAGCCTGATTCCTTGACGCCCCCGAAAGGCATCTGCGGCTCATCGGCAACTGTCGGTCCGTTGATATGGCAAATGCCGGATTTTATCCGCGCCGCGAGTCTCAAGCCGGCCGTGACATCGTTCGTATAAAGCGAAGCGGCAAGACCATATTCAGTGTCGTTTGCGATTGCGACAGCTTCCTCCGCATCCTTCACACGGATGATCGGTTTGACGGGTCCAAAGGACTCCTCGCTATATATCCGCATCGCCGGGGTGACATGATCGAGGACTGTTGCTTCGACCACGGCGCCATTCCGTCTGCCGCCGGCAACGATCTGAGCGCCCTTGTCCAAGGCGTCCGCAATGATTGCGTCCATCTTCAACGCAGCCTCGAGACTCACCAATGCCCCGAGAACATTCGGGCCGCTGGGGTCACCCGCAGGCAGTTTACCGGCCTTCTCAGCAAGCGCCTTCGTAAACTGGTCAGCTATGCTTTCGACGACGATGATGCGCTCCGTCGACATGCATATCTGGCCCATGTTCATGAAAGCCCCGAATGCCGCACCGTTGACCGCGCTCTCGACATCAGCATCGTCGAGGACAATGAATGGTGCTTTGCCACCAAGTTCCAGCAAGCAAGGCTTGAGCTCCTCCGCGCACAGCTTTGCGATGATCCGGCCGACGCGCGTCGAACCGGTGAAATTCACCCTCTTCACCTCCGGCGCCCGAACAAGCGCTTCGACGACGCGGGCGGCATCCTCGGGAGCATTCGTTATGACATTCACAACACCTGCAGGAATTCCTGCGTCATTCAGCACCTCGCCAATCATCCGATGGGTTCGGGGGCACATCTCGGATGCCTTGAGCACCACCGTATTGCCGCAGGCCAAAGGCGTGGCGATTGCGCGCGTACCGAGAATGACCGGGGCATTCCAGGGAGCGATGCCAACACACACACCAACGGCCTGGCGGACAGCCATTGCCATGCTGCCGGGCTTCTCGCTGGGGATGATTTCCCCGGTAACCTGGGTCGTCATTGATGCCGCCTCTCGCAGCATCTTCGCAGCAACTCCAACGTTGAAGGAGCCCCAAGGTCCAGTCGCACCTGTTTCCTCAGTCGTAGCCGCGATGAAATCACCGGAGCGCTGCTCCATAAGGTCCGCCGCCTTGAGAAGGAGCTTTCGTCGCTCATGCGGACCTTTTGCAGACCAAGCGGGAAAGGCCCGGTGTGCAGCGCGCACCGCGGCGATCGCGTCTTCCGGTGAGCCGGCGGCTACAACTGAAGCGACCTCGTTATTATAGGGGTTAAACCGCTGGAACGTCTTGTTTTGTGACGCGAGCACGCTGCTTCCGGAAATCAAAAGATCTACGTTCATGTCGTTTCTCCTCATTCGGCGACAAAGTGGTTTTCGATTGCACCGAGGCCGCTGACCTCCACCCGCACGACGTCCCCCGGCTTCATGAACGTTTCTGTCGCAATTCCTACGTTCGACGGCGTTCCGGTTGCGATGATATCGCCCGGTTCGAGGGTCATAACGGTTGAGAGGTAGGCGATTTGATCCCAGATGTTGTAGATCATGTCGCCGGTCGACGTCCGCTGGCGCTCTTCACCATTGAGGGAGAGGGTAAGGGTCAAACCGTGAGGATCAGCGATCTCATCGTCGGTGGTGATCCATGGACCGATCGGACCATGCGTGTCAAAGCTCTTGCCGAGTGTATAGGTGGGCGAGCGGAACTGCCAGTCACGTGCCGTGACGTCGTTTGCGACGAAATAGCCAGCAATAACGGATCGGGCGTCCTCGCGGCTGACATGCCGGCACCGTCTTCCGATGACGAAACCCAGTTCTGCCTCGTAGTCGACTTTTCCGGAGACGTTCGGGATCACGACGTCGTCGAAGGGTCCATTGATGCAGGTGACCTGCTTGTTGAACCAGAGTTGCGACTTCGGTGTCGGAATCCCCGCGGCGGCAGCCTCCTCCGCATGAGCCTTGTAGTTCATCCCGATGGCCAGAAACTTGCGGGGATCATCGATCGGCGCAAGCAAACGTACTTCGGATAGCTGGAAACAGGGCGCATTCACGGACTGAATGGCAGATCGCAGTTCGTGCAACCTTTCGATCAAGAGCTTCATGGAGCCATTCAGGTCTGGCGCGACATTCGTGAGATCGAAGACATAGTCGCCTTCGACCCTCCCGAGCCTGATTTTTCCTTCGACCGCAAATCTGGCAAGTTTCATATCTTTTTCCTGTTTACTCAGTCGCCGGTTCGACCGGCCGGATGCTGTTTACGGATACACCGATGCCAGGGCCCGAAAAGGCGACCATCTCGGTTCTGACGATTTCGAGACATGGGAGGTCTGCAATGGTGTTGACGATGTGAAAGGTCGTCGGGAGCTGCTCGAACGTGGCGCGGTGCCAATTGAAGCTGCCGTTGGCCCTCCACCGCTTGAAGTCGTAGCCCTCGAAACTGATGGCGTCGGGACGGCCTTCGCCTGGCCGCGGCGCCGGTGTGGTGACATAGGCGACGTCGGCGCCACCCCCCTTCCGCGGGTTCGTGCGGGGCACATATTTATAGTACATGGCCGCGCCACCGCCCGAACCGGGCAGGCTCGGTGGTGCATCATCTTCGACCATATCCGTGAGCGCGATATCGAAGAACTTGAAGCCGAACCAGGACGTCTCGCAAGAAGCCGTACCCTTTTTGCGATCCCAGGCAATTTCGGGCATGTCGCAAAAGAGTTTCGGGAAGCCCATCTCGTCGCGGCCGGTCAGGATCGCCTCAGGTTGGCCCTCCCAGATCACCGGGCAGAAAGAGCCATCAAGGGTCTCGGTTTTGCCCTGATAAGCAACCGGAAAATCAAGCGACAGAATGCCGTAACCTCGGCCGGCGAGCCAGTAGAGGTTTTTGAACCAGGCGCAGGAAACGCTGAGCAGTGGTTCGCCCCGCAAGCTCATGCCGGGTGGAAGAAGAGCCGCCAGCTTCTCGGGGTCGGTGCGATATGTGATCGCCATCCACTCCGCATTCATCGTGCCGGTTTCTTCCGGTGACCACATGCCGCCGCCTGGCCTTTGGCGGGGACCTACCGCCGGCCCGAAAACCGCAGGCATTCGGTAGCGATGATCGGGGTTTGGTGTGAAGCCCATGTTTTGATCTCCTTGAAAGCGTCTAGTCAGTAAATGTCACGTTGTCCCGGCCTGCTGGATCACGCGCGTGGACAGATGGGCCCGGGCGAACAGCGCCACGGTCACGCAGGCGACCACGGCGGCCGTTAGGCCAATGGCATGGTAGCCGATCACATCCGACAGGACGCCACCGAGGAGAGGCGCGATCGCAGAGCCCGCCATCGTCATCGCAGGCGTCGCGGCCGCAGCCCGAGCGGAGGGATCGACCTTGGCGAGGAAGCCAAACAGAAAGGTGTGGGTGAAGATCATAACCGCAGCGAAGAAGAGCGATGGCACCGCATACAGCAGGAAATCGTTCGACCCGGTGATGAGAACGGAAAGAAGAGCCTGAACGGCGGCGCCGGCAATGCCAACTACAAGCGGCGGTAACCGCTTCTGGAGAGCAGCGGCGATCAATCCCGGGAACATATTGACGATCCCGATCGACAGGAGGACTGTCTGAACCTCTCCCTCGCCGTAGCCCCTCGCCATGCCGATCCTTTCCACATAGGAAAAGGTCAGGGCCTGGACGAAGTTCATCAGCATCACTCCAATGGTTACAAGCCAAGCGGTGGCAGGGATGCGAGCGGCCGTATAGTGCTGGACGTCCGTCCCCGCCTGCTGCTTGGGGAAGAACATCGACGTCACAAGCGCCGCCGTTCCCATGATCGCGGCAAGGATCATAAAAAAGGTTGGAGGCCCGCTTTGGGCGATCACCGCTGGCGCGGTCCCGAGGAATACGAGCGCGAAGACGCCGAATCCGGCCGAGCAGAGCGCAAAGATCCGCAAAGGATTTGCCGTCCGTCCCATTGTTCCATGCGTTGACGAAAGCGCCGCTCCCGTGGCCATACCGGCGAGTGTATGCAGGGCGAGGAAGGTTCCAAACTCCGGCGGAAGCTGCGACATCAAAACGAAGCAGACTGCACTTGCGCCGTAGCCACCCGGCGCCAGCAAATGGCCGGGGAGTTTGTGGAACATGCGCGCTACCCAGAGGCTTGCCAGCACGACGCCGAGCAGGAATGCGGTAACCAGTCCGCCGGCATGCGTGTTTCCGAACCCGAAGCCGGCCGAGAGCGTCCCGACCCAGACCGGCAAGCCCGCAAGATCGATCATCCCGGCGATATGACCAAATATCAGCGCGATGGTGGCGCTATGCGATTTCATTGAGAACATGCTCTCTTCCCCCCACCATGCATTCAAAGGTCTCAAGCAAGGTGTCGACCTCATCGGTATTGGCAGCAGTGCCGAAAGCGTAAAAATCAGGTCGCGCGAGGTAGGCGACAGCACCACGGCTGTCGAGCCAACGTGCGAGGCGCCCGTTGACATCCCGCCAGCCGGCTTCGCCGAGAAAGACTTGGCGGATGCCAAGTCTTTCCAGTCGCCCGTCATCGACCGCAATGCGTGTGACCAGTACCAAATCCCGGCCGACCAGATCATCGAGACGAACCCGAATCCCGCCGCGCGCCAGATCATCATGCGGGAGAAGTTCACCGGCACCGCCGATGGGCTTACCATCACCGTCTCGCGCTATGATGCCACCGGACAACGGCGGGAAAGCCGGCGGTGGCGGCAGGTTTCCGGCAAAAAAGGCCTCATCCCTGCGGCGAGCTGCTTCGGGATTGGGGACGCAAATCACCTGTCCCATCGCCATCGAGATTCTGATGACGGCGTCCACGTGGGGAGAACGCTCGGCTTCGTAGGTGTCGAGCAGGTTTTCTGGCGCGGAACCGTCGAGGACCCGATTGAGCTTCCAACCGAGATTCCAGACGTCGCGCAGCCCGGCGCACATGCCTTGGCCCATGAAGGGTGGCATGAGATGGGCGGCATCACCGGCAATCAGCATCCGGCCCTTCCGCCAGCCACCCGCAACCAGCGAGCGGAATCGATAGCTCGCGCTGCGGATGAGCTCGCCGTCTTCTTGTGAAAGCCACGGGGATAAAAGTTCCCAAACCTTGTCGGCTTCGCACATCTGCGTGGGCGATTCGTCGGAGCGAAGCATGAATTCCCAGCGTCTGTTGCGCACCCCGCTTGGCACGATCGTGGTGGGGCGTGCCGGGTTGCACCACTGGGCCGCATTGGGAATCGAAAGCTTATCCAGATCGTGTGGCCTAACGTCGACGACGAGCCAGGATTCGTCGAACCCATGGTCGATGACGGATACATCCATCATCTTGCGTACGAAGCTGTTGGCTCCGTCGCAGCCAACCAGATAGCTGCCGGTCAGCGTTAGTGTTTCTGAATGATCGATGGTCAGGGTCTGCGCGTCGAAGCGGGCCAGCTCGACCACAATATGATCTTCTGCGTCGTGTGCTGCGACGGCCTCCATGCCGAGGTGATAGGAGATCCCGTCGCGGTGCAGAAGATCCTCATGAAGGATCTGTTCAAGGTCGGGCTGGTTGAACGTATATCCGGTCGGGCCGCCGGAGATCGATTCCCGGGTCTCGTCGATATCGATCAGCGCTTTCCAGTCTTCATTGTACCAGACGTAATGACCCATCTCCCGGGAGATGGCGGCGACTTCGCTGGCTATGCCAAGAGCGTGGAAAATGCGCTTTATCTCGTGGTCGTAGCCGATCGCACGCGGCAACGGATAGGTCTGCGGCCAGCGCTCCACGACCGCCACAGTGTGCCCGACGTCGACAAGCTGCCGGGCAAGTACCTTGCCTGTCGGTCCATAGCCGATAATGATGACATCGTATTCTGTCATGACTTTCCTCCCTCAACCGCGCATGAACAACCGGCGACCGCTTCTGAAAGCCGGACGCTCAGAAATCCGGGTCGAAGGCGATGCCCGGACGTAGGAACTCCGGTGTGGGAGGTGTGCCCCACAGATTGAGCCAGCGACCGGCCAGACCTTCGGAAATGTCCCAGGTGCGTGGCTCGTAGGTTGCGTCATTATCGATACGGTCCAGCTCAATCGAATTTTCGACCAGGCAGCCATGCGGGTCGGCGTAGTAGGTGAAGATGTTGCCGCCGGCGCCGTGCCGCCCCGGGCCCCAGACCAGCGCCCTGTCCTTAAGGGTGAGATTGTCGGCGATTGCCGCCAGATCCTCGAGCGAGTGGAGATCGAAGGCGTAATGGTGAAGGCCGCTCTCCCCCGGCCCCATGGCGATGGTGTGGTGAAATCCGTCCTCGGCTCGGTACCAACGCAGGCCATCTTCTCCGGTCTGGTCCGACAGCTTCATGCCAAGCACCTTCTCGCAAAACTCGCCGAAGGCCTGGGTATCCGGCGCAAATGAGTTGATATGTTCGATGCGGCGGGGCCGTGCACCGGGCGTCGAATAGTTATAACGACGTGGCTGATTGCGAGTGATCGGCGTATGCACCTCGAAGATACTGCCTCCCGGCGCGATCAGGCGAACGGCCTTATCGTAGTGCTTGCCGAGCGGTGTGTCGTCGAGCACGGTGAGGCCATCGGACAGGGCTCTCCGCTTGACTTCGTCGACCGCGTCGGCGCTGGCGGCCTCCAGCCCGCAGGCCACCGCCTTGCCGTCCCCCTTGACGTAGGTCACTTCGTGGTGGCGGTCGTTGCTTGAGAGATAAACCGTGTCATCTTCCTGCTCGGTGATGCGAAGACCGACGACGTCACAAAGGTCCTTGGCAGCGCCGACCGGATCGGGCGAAGAGATGACCACATGTCCCATCTGTCGAATTAGGTATGTCATTCCGGTTCCTTCTCTTGAATGAATGAATTTTTTCCCGTGGTGCTTCTTCGCGTTCGAGTCCGCAAGACACCCCTCCCCCACCCTGCTATGCGGAGACCACAACCTTGCCGGAGATGTTCGGACACGCAGGTTCGGTCTGCATGTAGGCGGGTCGCGAGCCACGCGGCTCGCCGCCCGGAATTTTGTCGGGCCTCAGGTCGCCGCGTTCAGTACCTTTCTGACGGAGGGACGCTCGCCGATGCGCTTCAAATAAGCGACGATTGCCGGCCAGGCCGAGAGATCGAGTTCGGCTCTCTTCGCCCAGCCCAGCACCACAAACGCGTAGGCGTCGGCGATCGTGAACGCTTCCCCGGCCAGATAAGGGCTACTGGCGAGACGAGTGTCGATGACACCGAAAACCCGGGGCAGGAAGGTCGTTTTGGTCAAGTCGCGATATTCCACCGGCGTGTTGGGCCGATTGAGCGGCGAGAAGGTCTTGTGCAACTCGGTTGCGATGTAGTTCGTCCATTCGAGCACACGATAGCGGTTGAAATCGCCCGGTGGCGGCAAAAGCCCGGAAGCCGGTGCCTGGTCGGCGACATACTGCATGATCACCGCGCCTTCGGTAAGGACCTCGCCGCTGTCGAGAAGGAGCGCCGGAACCTGTCCTATGGGATTGACGTCGAGATAGCTCGTTCCGTCCCGCAGGTTCTTGGTCTGCAGATCGACGTCCACGAGATCGACCGGAATGGCTACCTCCTCCAGAACGATCCGTGATGCGGTCGAGCAGGTTCCGGGGACTTGGTAAAGCTTCATATGTTGCTACTCCCAATCGAGGCTGTTGTGCATGGTATCAATGCTTGGGGGGTGCGATCTTGTTCACACTGCTCCAGTGCTCGGAAAGCCTATCGCCACGAACGCGGAAGGCATCGAAAATGAAATAATCGTAGGTTTTGCCGCTGCCGTCCGGTTCAGGTTGAGGTAAACAGGCAGCGACAACAACCATGTCTCCTTCGGCGACGATGAATGCCGGAGGAATAAGCATCTCGGCGGGTTCTGGCACCGGCCCATTCGGGAAAATCGTCCTCACGAAACCTTCGAGCCCAGACAGACCGCTGGGTATATGGTCGCAGTGCTGGCGGTAGTCCTCAGTCACGAAGTCCTTCGCGGCATCAGGGTTCTGACCATCGAAGACCCGACGATAGAATTCCCGAACCAGATGCTTGTTGCGTTCCAGCTGTTCTTTGTTTTCATGTTCCATGACATTGTCCTTTGTGGTCCGCAACGACGTCCTCACGGCCGGCGCAACGGGGAGAGTCCGAGGCCGCCGCTGATGTCGAAGGCAAGGGTGGCATAGAAGACAAAGCCGTCCTTCTGCCGGCCGGAGGAATAATCTGCGAGCACAGACGTGTTGGGGTTGACGATATAGGCGGCGCCGAGATCGAGAACACCGCGCTCGAAAAGTCCAACGCTTCCATGGACGTCGAACATGAACGTATCCCGCGGCTGCTTCTCGTCGATGCCGGAAAAGAATAGTCGCGCGTTTCTCTCGTATTGCGCACGCTTCTCGCTGAGCCCGATGTAATGCACCGAAGCGCCAATCGTGGCGACGGGATTTTCCGCCCAGAAGCCCGAATATTCGATCCCCGCATAGGCCTCCCACGGATAGGCCTGACCGTCGCCGAAGGTGTGAAACAATCCGCCATAGAGCGCGATGTTCTCTGGAACGGGCCCAGCACCTGGCGCGCTCCAGACGACTTTGCGGACCTGCCCGTAAACGCCGGTCGTGCCTTCGTGCTCGACGATCGTGGGTGCCGGCCCAAAGGTCGGGTTACCCCAACCGGAATTGTAGAGAGCATCCTCATAACGCGTGGAGCGATAGTAGGCGCCAACCTCAAATTTCAACGGATTCGGATTATCGAAAAACGACTCCTGGTGCGTGAGGTTCGCGATCGCAATTACGCCCTCGGCATCACCCTTGCCCCAGTCCCAGCCATTTCCCTCCTGCCAGTTGTCTGGATTGTCCTCAACGACCCCGAAACCGATCGCGGTATTGGGCGTGAAATGATAGCCTGCGCGCGCACCCCAAACTGAAAGCGATTCCCCCGGCATATTGAGAGTTGTCGCCAGCGTCGAGTTCAGACATCCGAGCCCCCCGCAAAAGCCCCGCGTCATGAAGTCTTTTCCGAGTCCCATTCTGCCCGCCTCGATCTGAAGCCTGTCATCAAGGAAATCGGCTTCGATCGTCAGGCGCGTCAGATCAGTCCGTGAATCCACAACAGGCACCGGAAAAAATGCGTTCGACAGATCGAAGAGATAATTGTCAGTGTTGTACGATGGGTAGTTGATTGTCTCGACCCATTTGATCCTCAGGTCAGGCGTCAGGTTGCCCGTGGCTCCGAAGACGAACATTCCGTAATTTGCGGAGGAGCCTCCTTCGAATCCAAAGGACGGTGCATTCTGATAGATGTTCACATAATCAAGTTGAATATCGACTCCGTTGTCGTGAAGCCATTTGCCGGTTTCCGACAATGGTCCAACGAATACGGGTTCCTGGACGCTGCCGACCGGATTAACTGGCGGCACCGCGATGGCAAGGCCGTTATCATCTGCACAAGCAGTAGCTGCAGTCACAAGAACAATCGAGGCGGCATAGCCAAGTCGGACGCGCATTTTCCCCTCCCATATGTAAGTTGATGCTTTCATCGGCCTGCTCCCCCGGCAGGATATTCTTCAATTCTGTTCAGTCTGGGCGGCGAGGCGAGCAGCACGGCGAGTGCGCCAATGATGCAGAGGCCGATAATGATGTTGAACATCAGCGCGTAAGATCCGGTCTGGTCGAAAATCGCTCCGGCGCCGGCCGCTCCCGATGCTGCGCAGAACGTGGATACCGGCATCATCGAACCGAACATCGACGGGAAGGCTTCTCGCCCGAAGTAGTTTCCCAAAAGCGCCATAATGCAGACTTGCGAAGCACCGTAACCGATCCTCGCAGGCACGGCGTAAAGCAGTATCCCCGCAAAGCCCTGCGGTTGCCTCAGCAGATAGAAGCCAAGGGTGACGAGCACCATACTGGCTGCGGCAATGATTGCCGGCGATATGCGATCACCCAAAAATCCTGCCGTCATATTGCCGACGAAGGAGGCGACGATCGTGATCGCCATGGCCATAGCCGCGTCCGCTGACGTGTAGCCAACGTCCTGCAGGTGGACGACCCCGTGCGCCATCAGAAATACCCACGCCACTCCAGCAACGCTCATATAAGCGAGGATGAGCCAATAGGATCTGCTTTTTACCGCCTCCTTCAGAGTCCAGTAGATCTGGCTCTTGAAAACAGCAGTCTCCCCTCCGCTTGAGAAATCGTAGGGTTTTCAACTACGAGCCGCTCAATATCGCGTTCGTTCAGGGCGAACCGGACGGTAAGCAAGGCGACGGAGGCGAGGCCTGCGATCACCCACCAGCCGAGGCGCCAGTTGTTGCCCGAAACCGCCAGCAAGCGGTCAAGGGCCGGTGGCGACAGGAACCCACCAAACTCGATGGCCGAAAGCACGACCGAGACTGCCAAGGCGCGGCGGACGTGAAACCACCGCGCAATAGCCGCTTGCGCAGGCAACATGCCAGCGACGCATACACCGGTCCCGACGACTAACCCGAAGGCGATGACATACTGCCAGCCGGTGTTCACGACGGACGCCATGGAAACAGATCCGACAAGCAGAACGAAACAGCCAAACGTGACTGTGCGCTGATATCCGAATTTCCTCATCAGTATCGCCACGACAGGACCCTGGAGGCCCATCATCAAGACGAACACGCCGAAGCCCAAACCGAAGACTGAACGATCGAGATTGAGATCTTCTATCATCTGAGCGTTGATTACGGAGATGCCGGCGCTAGGCACCGCCACAACCAGGAGCACTACCAGCCAAAGCGCCCCGAGAACCCTCCAAGCCTCCGCGCTGTATTCAAATCCACGCACCGCCACTGGCCTGCCGACCGCGTGCGCTCTTACTCCCTGTTCCAAAACTCTCTCCTCCCGAGTTGCTTCTTGCGCGGCCTCCTACCGCACAAGCCCCTGATTCATGCGGCCGATGCGGGTGGCGACCGGTCTGGAAGACCACCCGCGAACATCGGGAATGGTTCAATTCCCATAAGGTGCCTCCCGAAAATTTCTGCCGTCGGGTCGAGACGAACCGCACCATGCAGCAGAGCGACGCGTACATCGCGGGCAAAGCGCTGCACTGGATTGTTT
Organism: Agrobacterium vitis; assembly: GCF_014926405.1. NCBI lineage: Bacteria > Pseudomonadati > Pseudomonadota > Alphaproteobacteria > Hyphomicrobiales > Rhizobiaceae > Gillisella > Gillisella vitis. The sequence goes on along the minus strand of NZ_JACXXJ020000003.1, from coordinate 1,448,739 downwards.
TCGCTCGCGGTCGCCGACCCGATACTGAGTTGAAGCATGCTGAGGACGGCATCGAGGGAGTTTGTCGCGTAGACGGACTCCATCATCATTGCCTGTTCCTGGTCGCGAGTGATCTCGATGCCTTCGAGTGCATGGCGATCGAGAATGTCGGCGCTGCGATCGGCAACCGCCTCCGCCATCTTGATCATGGCATAGGCCTTCGCCGCGCAGACCTGCGTCGAGGCCATTTCAGCAACTTTTGCATAAGGCAGATTGAAGGGTTGCTGCTTCTTGGCCATCTCGACGTAGCATTCGAATGCGCCTCGAGCCATCCCAAGGACAATCGCCATGTGAGTAAGGTTGGTGAGAAGCATCAGGCCACGCGCATCGAATTTGCTGGCGAGGCCGCTGTAACGCCGGCGCGTTTCGTCCATCCTTATCGGGAAATCACGCATGTCCATGAAGCGTCGATCGGGAACGAATTGCTCTTCCTTTACTGTGAGACTGTTCGATGATGTCGCCTTCAATCCCATCACGTGCCAATTGTCGACGATCTCTACCTGGTCAGCTTGAAGGATGGCCATTGCACGGCTCATCTCTCCCGGGGCACGCTCGTAATCGACGCCAACGGCGATCCATTTTGCATGCTTGCAGCCGCTGCCGAAGTGCCACGATCCACTGAGCATCCAGCCCCCTTCGACGCGGCGAGCAGAACCAACCTTGGTCGCGAAGATTGAGGCTCCGGCGGCAAGCGGTCCGACCCAATTCTGTCCCCCGTCGAAGATTTCCCGGACCGCGTCGTCCGGAAAGGAGATGATATTGCGCAAGCCCCCCGCGACGAACACCATCCACCCCGCGGCACCGTCGCCGCGACCGATTTCGCTGACAATCTCGACCACGTCACGCGCTCCGAGCGCATAACCTCCGAAATCGGTCGGAAGCGTAAGCCGAAACGCGCCGATATCGTTAAGCGCTTGAAGGCTTTCGCGGCTCAAGGCGCCGAGCTTTTCGCCCTCCAACGCATTCTTGCGCAACAGGGGAACGAGTTTAGCGGCTTTTTCCCGAACGCCGCGTCCGATCTCACTGGAGTAAGGCGATTCAAGCACGTTCGTGGCCGACTCCTTAAACAGCTTCAAGTTCATGTCCACGCTATAATTCCTTGTTTTTTGGTGCTGATGGTGCCCTGTGTTCACGGGGCGGCAAAGGGTACACATGAATGAAAGTCTCTGCGAAACCACGCCACCGGCGCGCTGACTTCATCATTGGTCGAGGTGGCAAGAACCCCGCCGATCAGGAGTTGGTGATCTCCGATGATATGCGTACCGTCCAAGGAGCACTCGATGGACGCATCGAACCCGGGAAGGACCGGAACTCCGTAGCGAGATAGCGTGCAGACCAACCCTTCGAATTTGTCATGCCCGTCCGATGAAAACCGGAGGGCGAGCTCGCGGTTGGGCTCGGAAACGATGTGAGCAGCAAACTTCCTCGAGTGCAAAATCGCCTGGAGCGTCTTTGACTTTTGTGCGAGGCCGAAGACGACCAAAGGTGGGTCAAATGATAGCGAACTGAAGGAGCTGACAGTCGCGCCCGTGAGTTGATCTTCGGCGATACTTGTGACGATTACCACTCCGGACGGGAGACGACCAAAGACGTCCTTCAACTCGTTCCGGCTGGGGTAAGCTTGTACCTGTGGCGAATAAGGAAGCGGCGGCGCAGCAGCAGCATTTATTTTCATCGATACCTCCCATATCGTTTAGAGGTATCTTAGATCTAAGATATCGTCTGTCAAGCGTCATATGCGATTAGTGATGGACGCGGCTACGCGTGGACCCTTTGCGCATCATGCCCGGCTTTGGTAAGTAAAGGCTAGGCCGCATGAATCGGATTTAGACATGTTAGATAGTAGCGATCGCGTTGTATCTCAAACCCAAAAGGTGTTCGAGGAACTTGTTCGACAGTGGGAAATTGATTTCCCCGGCGAAGACAGCTCTCCGATTGCGATTGCTATGAGGATACGGCACCTTTATCAGCTGGATCAGGAATCTCTCCAGGCAATTCTCACGCCTTTTGGTCTTGGAGTGGGTGATATCGATGTTCTGACCCATCTCGCTCAGCGTCCGGAGGACCGCCCTGTTCGACCGAGCGATCTTGCGGAACTCTGCATGGTGACGACTGGCGCCATCACGGGGCGGCTAACCAAACTGGAGCAGCGAAAGTGCCTTAAACGGGTACCGCATCCTTCAGATAAGCGAACGATCTACGTTGAAATTACGGAGGCAGGTCGGGAACTTTTGAACAGGACGAGGGAAGAAGTTGCGAAGTCGTCTCATCTGCTCCAGGGCATTCGTGCTCTTGAATTCTCCGAACGGCGCGATTTGGTTGCGGCGTTGGCGAAGTTGATTTCTCTTCTGCCTTCCTGAAACAGACCCCCGCCGCTTGCTGCAACGCCTGGCTCAAAAGACTGGCGCGTTCTTCCATATCATACCGACCTTGGTCTGATTGTATCCGTCCGCATAGACAGCTCGCATATAGTCGGTATTGAAGGGATCGAGCATCGAATAGGGAATCTGTTTGTCGATCCATGCGATCCTCAATCGACTGCCGGTTCTTTGACTATGGTTATAGAGGGCAAGCAAAGCCTGTTTGGTCTGAGATTTAACCATCGTTGCGTAGGACCGTCCGGCCACCGAGATCGTCGAATTCTTCGTCTCGGCGAACTCCGGCATGAGGGCGTTGTTCACGATCACGTACATTTCGGGATGGCGATTGTTGAGAGGTGGTGGTTTGCCTGGCGAGGCGAGCACCGCGTCAGGCAATCCAAAGAATTGCATGGATGAGCCGCCATCGGAATGCAGCTCCTCGATCTGCCTGGCCCCGGATTTCGCCTTGATTGTCACCGCTGGAAAGACGCCCGGTATGCTGGCGGAGGCGATCAGGACATCCCGAAAAAGCGCCAGCGCATCGGGCCGGCCGCTGTTTGCAATAGCGCCCATGTTCCAGAGCACGCCCCGCTGGGAATCGAGATTGGTCGTCAGAACGAACAGCCGTCTTCCGCGGCGGTGCTCAGCTGCAACCTTTTGCAGGATATCATTTGTTATGTAGTTGGAAACCATCTGCCGCAAGCGCTCCCCCTTGAGAAGGCTTGTTCCAAAAAGACCGGTTCCCATCCACCTCATGTCCACGAGCTCTCTCGCCTGACCACCGGTGTAAAGGCCGGCGAGCGACTTGTCGTATGCGGAGCCGAGAAATGCGTAAGGTGCTATCAGCGCACCTGTGCTGACACCTGTGACAACATCGAATACTGGCCGTGTATGTTGATCGCTCCAGGCGGACAGGAGCCAACCGTAAATGCCCCTCCCGAACCTCCCCCGAGACGCAGAGAACGTTGAGGTTCCTGCCGGTCGTGCGGGGCAACCACTGTGTCTGGTCTCTAATGCTGCTATCCGGGGCATCGGCATAAGCACGGATGTTGTCGAAGCCATCGACTTCGGCAACTGCCGCTTCGCTGGCCGAATAGACTGCCCGGGTTGTCGTCACGCAGCCGTACACAGGGATGCAGAGCACAACGACAAGGATGAATGAAAGCACACTGTTCCCTGGCTTGCGCATCCTTCGCGTACCTGAGCGTGAAAGTGAGCTATCAACGCGCGCCGGTTCAGCCAAAGCTGCTGGCGTCGAACGCTTAAATGCAAACCACGCGAAGGCGAAACGTCGATCCATTCGGCATCCTTACTGAGAAACCTGCTACCCCACTCAATGATCCGCTCCCATGAACTTCCGGCGAGAATGCTCCCATTGAGCACAGTGGCGCTCAGGCTCCGAAGCAGGAGAACTGCGATCGTCTGAATCGCCTGTGCGAGTATGAGCCGCACCAGCGCCATCAGATGGGCTGCAAGATGTTGCGCCAACCGGCTTCGCATCCGATGATCGTCCATGTTGACGTGTCCTCGCACATTTCATGCTCCCACCGCGGAGGCGTCAGCCAGCCTCCGCCGGCATTGGCTGCGTCTCTTTCGCCTGCCTCCCACGAAACGGCCGCTTGAGCAGCTCGAGAAAGTCATCGATGAAGGTGAAGATGACCGGGATAACGAGGAGGCTGAGGAACGTCGAGGTTAGTAGCCCGCCGATCACGACGATTGCCATAGGCTGCCTGAAACTTCCATCGCCGCCGGTGAGGCTCAGTGCCACGGGCAGCATGCCGCATCCCATGGCGATCGTGGTCATGATGATCGGCCGCGCTCGCTTGTGGCACGCATCCACCAGAGCATCAAATCGCGACATGCCACCGCGTCTCGACATGATGGCATACTCAACAAGCAAGATGGAATTCTTCGTTACGACGCCCATCAGCATGAGCAGTCCAATCACCGCTGGCATCGAGAAGCTTGTACCGGTGACAATGAGCGGCAGAAGTGCTCCGCCGAGCGACAGCGGCAACGCCATGAGGATTGTGAGTGGTTGCAGGAAATCGTGGAAGAGAAGAACCAGCACGGCGTAAATGCAGAACACGCCAATGGCCATGGCAATGCCGAAGCTTTCAAACAATTCAGAGCTGCGCTGCAGTTCTCCCTGTTCGACAAGGTGGACGCCCTGCGGAAGGTTCTTCAGTGCGAGTAGTTCCTGGGCTTCTCGGTTAACGTCGCCAAGAATCCGGCCGTTCAGCTCGACGGAAAGGGTGATGTTGCGGGAGCGGTCGATGCGGTTGATTTCCGACGGGCTGCCGCCGATGCCAATTTCGGCGATGGAACCGAGATCGACGCTGCCGTTGGTCCCGCTGACGCGGAGATTGGCGATGTCGTCCAGGGTCGTGCGGTTCCCGGGATCGAGCCGCACGCGGATCGATACCTGGCGTTGCGGCAGATTGAGCTTTGCCATCGAAGAAGAGTAGTCGCCATTGGTCGCGACGCGCACCGCCTCGGAAATCGACTCCGACGTCACGCCAAGTGCTGCGGCGCGCGTAAAATCGGGGACGATCTGGATCTCCGGGGCCTGGAGTGAGGCACTGGAGGTAACGGCGCCAATGCCCTTGAGAGTGCGCAACTGCTCCTCAAGCGCGCTGCCGGCTTGATCGAGCACATTGGAGTCGTCACTGGCAAGCGTGATCTCGAGCGTGGTTCCGTTGCCTCCCGAACCGACTTCGACCCTCACGCCCGGCAGCACGGCAAGCGCCTGCCGGATGGCGTTTTCGATCTCTGACTGCTTGCGATCACGATCTCCGATCGGTGTCAGATCAACGACGAGTGTTGCTGAAGTGACGTCATTTGTTGTTGAGGACTCCAGGCCGCCTCCCGAGGAGGCGGTGCCGACCGAGGAGAACACACGGGTCACGTCCGACAGCTTCGCGATGATGCCCGCGGCCTGGCGCGTCACGGCGTCTGTCTGCTCTATAGTGCTTCCCGGCTGCAGTGTGAGCGTGACTTTCGTCTGTGCGTCGTCCGACGCCGGCAGGAATCCTGATTTGAGAAGAGGGATGGCCGAAACTGAGAGGCCGAGGAAAACGCAGACGCCGAAAATCGTCAGCTTCCGGTGGCCGAGGCAGGCTTTTACAACGGCCAGGTAGGCGCGCATGATACGGCCATCCTTCTCTTCCGTCGGATGCGCTTTCATCATGTAGGCGGCCATCATTGGCGTCAGCAGACGTGCGACCAGCAACGAGGCCAGCACCGCGACGGCCGCGGTGATCCCGAACTGCCGGAAGATGAGGCCGGGAATGCCACTCATGAACGCGGTCGGCAGGAACACGGCGACGAGGGTGAAGGTCGTGGCGATGACAGCAAGGCCGATCTCGTCGGCGGCCTCCAGCGCCGCGTCCATCGGCGATTTTCCCATGTTGAGATGACGGGCGATGTTTTCGACCTCGACGATGGCGTCGTCGACAAGGATGCCGACCACCAGGGAGAGCGCGAGCAGCGTCACGGTATTCAGGCTGAAATCAGCGAAGTACATCGCCAGAAAGGTCGGGATGACCGACAGGGGCAAAGCCACGGCGGACAGGAAGGTCGCCCGCCAGTCACGCAGGAACAGCCAGACGACCACAACAGCGAGAATCGCGCCCTCATAGAGCATGTGCATGGAGCCGTCGTAATTCTCTATGATCGGCCCGACTGTGCTGTAGGCCTGGACGATCTCCACATCGGGATTGGCGGCCGCGAACATCTTCATCGCGGCCTGGATGTCGGCTGCGACGCCCGTGTCCGAAAAGCCGTTCGAGCGCTTGACCTGAACGCCGATCACCGGCTGACCGTCAAGATAGGCGAGCGAGGAGCGGTCGGAGAAACTGTCCGTTACCGTGCCGACTTCGTCGAGGCGCACCAGTTCCCCGCTCGGAAGCGGGATCGCGAGCGCCTTAAGATCCTCCACCGAGGCGACGGCCCCCAGCGTGCGGATCGATTGCCTGCTGCCGCCAACTTCGCCACGACCGCCCGAGCTGTCGGCCTGAACGGACTTCAGTCGGGAAGAGACCGTCGCGGCCGTAATCCCCAGCGATCCCATGATCTGCGGGTTGAGATCGACATGCACTTCGCGGTCGATGCCGCCTATGCGGCCGACCTCGCCGACCCCGGATACAGAAAGAAGCGCCTTGGTCATGTCGTTATCGACGAACCAGGACAGCTCCGTTTCGTTGAAGCGCGTCGAGCGCACGGCATAGGTGATCAGCGGAGAACTCTGCACCGTGACTTTCGTCACGCTCGGAGACTCCATGGCTGCAGGAAGATCGGTGGTGCTGTCCACCGCGTTGCGAACTTCGTTGAGAGCCTCCTCGCTGTCCTTCTCCAGCTTGAAGGAGACGCTGATCGACACCGATCCGTCCGTGATGGTCGTCGTGATATGATCGAGAAGGCTGAGCGAGGCGAGATTGTCCTCGATCTTGCGGGCGACCTCGGTCTCCAGTTGCGACGGCGCGGCGCCTTCAAGCGTCGCTGTAATCTTGACCGTCGGCAGGTCCATGTCCGGAAAGTTCTGGACCGCAAGCCGCTCGAAGGCGAGCAGGCCGCCCACCGTCAGGAGAGCAAACAACAGAATGGCGGGAACGGGATTGCGGATCGACCAGGCGGAGAAGTTCATTGCGCATCTCCTTCAACCCGCACCAGCGCTTTGTCCGAAAGGAATGCGCCACCGGATTTTACAACTGAGGTTGATCGATCGATTCCCGACAGGATCTCCACCTCGCCCCCATTGCGGCGTCCGGTCTCGACGCGCACGCGAGAGGCGCGCCGATCCTTATCGACCGTAAAGACGTAGTTGATGCCGTCGCGGAACACGAGCGCGGTCTCGGGCACCGTGAGGGCGCTTGTCGACTGCAGCTCGATCTGTCCGGTGACATAGATGCCGACAGGAGGATGATCCTCCGGTGGCAGCGTGACATAAACGATCGCGCGACCCGTATCGGTGCTGACCGTCGGTCCGACCAGCCTGACCTTGCCCTCGATGCGCCTGCCGCCGGGACCGGCAATCGCGGCAGCAAGGCCCTCCTTGATGTGAGGATAGTGCCGGGCGGAGACCTCGGCCTGCCACTCCACACGGTTTTGCCGGACCATGCGAAACAGCTCCGTACCGGAGGAAACCACCGCGCCGAGTTGGGCGGAGCGGGATGTGATCAGCCCGTCATCGATCGCGACGATCTTGGTCTGGCTGACCTTGATCTTCTGGCTGTCCAGCGTGGCTTCGGCCGACTTGAGGCTCGCTTCGGCTGTCTGCTCGGCGATCAGGTATTCCGTGACCTTCTCATCCGAAAGCGCGCCGCTTCCCCGCACCTGCCGCGCGCGGTCGGCATTGGCCTTCGCTTTGGCGAGGTCTGCCTTGGCGGTCTCAACCGACGCCTCCTCTTTGCGCAAATCCGCAAGCACGGTTTCGTCCGCCAGCTGAACAAGCGGCTGACCCTTCGCGACCACCGAGCCGACATCGACAAGAACATCGGTGATGCGAAGCCCACTGATTTCCGATGCGATGATCGCCTCGTGCCATGGCTTCAGCCAGCCGCTCGCCGGCACGGTCTCCGCCCACTGGCGCTCAGACGGCTTCACGACGGCTACGGTGAGGGCCGCAGCTTCTTCTTGCTGCGCGCGTGAAGATTGACCAGAGAATGCGAGGCTTGCCCCCGTGAGGAGGACAACAAAATAAGGGGCTATTCGCATCAGAGAGAATTTCCTTGTGATTTCGTTTGGCGCTGCGCCGGGGTAACGGCATCGGCGTTCCAGCCTCCGCCCAGCGCCTTGTAGAGGGCAATCCAGTAGCGCACCGCATCGCGCCGGATTTCGATGAGCGAGATTTCCGCAGACTGCGCCGACCGCCGGGCCTCCTCCCGATCCAGCAGGCTGGCACCGCCTGCGCGCCAGTTTGAGTCGATGGAGGTAAAGTAACTGCGGTAATTGCGGGCTGCACTGCTCGCGTCGCCGATCCGCCTGCGAGTGCTGTCGACCCGAACGAGCGCGATTTCCACCTCGGAAACAGCGCTCAGCACGCCGGACTTGTAGTTGGCGACCGCTGTGTCGTAATCGGCGATTGCGCTCCTGACGGCAGCGCGTCGTGATCCGCCGTCCAGCAGGGGAATGGTCAGCGCCGGGCCGAAGGACCAGGGCAGGGATCCACCGGTCAATGTCGAGCTGCTGACCGTCACGGAACCGCCAAGGCTCAGGCTTGGATAGAGATCTGCCTTTGCCGCGCCTACATCGGCAATGGACGCGGCCAGTTCCAGTTCGAGTGCCCCGATGTCCGGACGTTGCCGCAACGCTTCTGCCGGCACTGCCGCGGGTTTGAAGGTCTTCGGCGCCGGGATGCCAGCCTTGCCTTTGGCCAGCAATTGCCGGACCCTTGCCTCGTCACCACCGGTGACCTCCGCCAGTGACTTGACCAGGACCTCGCATTCGGCCTTTTGCGCCGTCAGTGTCGAGGAGGATGAGGCGGCACTCGCCCGCGCCAGAGCGAGATCGGCGGTGGAGGTGAAGCCCGATGTCGCAGCCGTTTCCGTAGCACGGATCGTTTCCCGTTGCGAGGCGAGTTCGACGCTGTAGACATTCTCGAGCTGCCGACAGGCCTTGTACTGGACATAGTAGTCGGCCACCTCGGCGGCGAGAGAGACCCGTGCGTCGTGCCAGTTGGCGATCTGCTTATCGACCCGAACACGCGCTGCTTCGCTCGTTTGCCGCGTTTTACCGAACAGATCGATTTCCCACGAAGCGTCCAGGCCGCCGCTTGACGCTGTCGAGGCGGTAATACGGTTGGCAGCGTCACCATCAGTGCCGGACCGTGTGACCGAGGCCGAGCCGTCCAGTCCGGGAAACAGACTCGATCGCGCGGAAGCCAGCGTTGCGCGCGCCTTGTCGATCTCGGCGGTGGCCGAGGCAAGGCTCGGATTCTCCTCCTGGGCGTAGCCGATGAGTGCTGTCAGCGACGGGTCGTTGAAGGTCGACCACCACGACAAGAGGCTTGATGCATTGCCGCCATGCGGCAGGGTGGCATGCCAGACATTCGCTACCTTGACGTCGGATGGTTGAAGCTCCGCGAATGTCGCGCAACCGGACAGGAGCAGGCAGAGCGTGACCGCCAAAGGCGGGTTGGATCTTTTTCTGAATGCGATTTTCATTGACCTGCCCGGACTAGCGAGGAATTTCCCTGTCCGTAGCGGATCGAACGTCAAGTGCTGTCAAGCCGATGTTAAGATAAGTAAAATGCACTGTCCGACAGGGGTTTGTCCTGTATGGCTGCCCCCTGTGAACGAGTGATATGCTTTCCAAATGGCAAAGGCTCTTCTCATCGACGACGACGCCGATCTCACAACGCTTCTCAAGGAGTATCTCTCCGAAGAGGGCTTCGACGTCGCGACCGCGCAGGACGGGCGCGCCGCGATCGTTCAGGCCGCATCAGGCGCCGCCGACATCATTGTTCTCGACATCATGATGCCACACATGAATGGCATCGACTTCCTGCAACGGATCAGGCGAGTGAGCAAAGTGCCCGTTCTTATGCTGACGGTCCGGGGCGACGACGTGGACCGCATCGCCGGGCTCAATCTCGGCGCCGACGATTATGTGCCAAAGCCATGCTCCCCCGGCGAGCTCGCGGCAAGGCTGAAGGCCATATTGCGCCGGGCCGGCTCCTCTGGCGCCGGCATCTCGCAGGACGCGCTCCGGGCTGGAGAATTGGCCATCCATCCGGGAAACAGGACGGCGGAATGGCGCGGAAAGCGTCTGGGACTGACAGGCACTGAGTTCGAGGTGCTTGCCCGTGCCGGTCAGCTCGTCTCCAAGCAGGAAATATCAAAGCACGCCTTCGGACGCCCCCTGACGCCGTTCGACCGGCGGATCGACGTTCACCTGAGCAGCGTCCGCCAGAAGCTCGGCACCAGGGATGACGGCCAATCCTGGATAGAAACGGTGCGGGGACAGGGCTATCTACTCCTGCAAGATGGATGATGCGTGCCCTGTTCTGGAAGTTCTTCACCATCACATGGTTGATGATGGCTGCATCAATCGCAGGTTTGTTTGCAATCGGCGCTCTACTCGATGTCGGCCCGCTCTCTCAGGACATCGGCCCGCCAGCAGCGGGTTTTCGCGCTTGACGTAGCGCAACAGTTGCTGGCGCTAGAAGGGGGAAGCTGCCAAATCGTTTGCGCGAGCCGCAAGGGCGGTGCACCAGCCCGTCGACCTTTCCATATCGGACATCGGTCCGGCGACTGCTTGCCCGGATGTCGGTACAACGAACATGCGCAACGTCGTTGTCGGTGACGCTTGCTACCGCGCGACGGTCATCGCGCAGGAACCAGGAGTTGTCGCGGAGACCTGGCCGAAGCTGGTGCCCTTGGCATCGGCCCTGATCGCAAGCGCGATCTCCGCCATCTGGCTCGCTCGCTATCTCATTCGTCCTGTCGCCCACCTCCGTCACGGCCTGAGCGCTCTCGCCTATGGCCGGTTCAACGTCCGCATCGGTGACAAAATGGACGGTCGGAAGGACGAGGTAACCGCTCTGGCTCATGACTTCGACGCCAGTGCCGCGCGCCTGCAGGAACTTCAGGAGGTCCAACAACGCCCGTTTCACGACGTGTCCCATGAACTGCGCTTGCCGCTGTCCCGCCTTCAGGCGGCCATTGGGGTGCTGCGGCAGAATCCTTCGAAGCTTGAGATAATGATGGACCGCATGGGCGGTGAGATTGAGCGCATCGACGGGATGGTTGGCGAGATCCTCACCCTCGCGCGATTGACCGCCGGCTCCGGTAGCAACGTCGTTCAAACTCTCGATCTGATGGATCTGCTGAATGGGATCATCGAAGACGCGGCTTTGGAGGGACAGGCGCGGTGTCCCATGACGGCTCCGCCACCTTCATCGCCGAGGTCAACGGGGAGCTAATCTATCGCGCCTTCGCGAATGTCATCCGCAACGCCCTGAAATATTCCCCCAACAACTCTCGCGTTTCCATTCGCTCGGAGATTATTCATGGGGCCAGGTCTGCCTGCGCCTCAAGTCGACTGGATATTCCAGCCGTTTGCGCGCGGAAGCGACACGGCGTCAAACGCCTTTGGCCTGGGCCTCGCCATCACAAAGCACGCGGTCGAGCAGCATGGCGGCCGTGTCTCGGCATCGACAGCGGCCGGTGGCGGGCTGGCAGTGGTGCTTGAGATTCCCAAGCAGGCCGGTCGAAATTTGGAATGGCGGTGAGATTGAAGCGGAGATGGAGACAGTCCGATCACGGAGTGGGCAAGCGATACCCTGGGACGCTCTAACCCGGCCCGGCATTCCTTAAAATGGTGCCTCGCGTTCTACGGTCCATCCCCCATCGCCGGCAAGCGCCGCTACCCGAGCCAGCGCTTCTTATCTCACAAGAAGCAGAGAGTGTGATATGAAAAGCGTTCCCGGAGTTTTTCTGAATCGGCTTGGTGCGATCCGGCCAAGCAAGCGAATTTGCGAACCGCAACGACAGTTTGGGCCGGGTTTACACTGAGGCCTTCAATGCACATACAGTTCGCTGTTACGTCCCGACCAGAAAAACAAGGTGTCAAACATCGATGTGGCTGCGACCTCATGCGGCTGAGTTGCGGCAAACTTTCCGTCCTTGAGAAGCTCGTGCACGAAGGCGATGTTGATCCCTTCGAAGACCGGGATCATACGCAGGCAATCTATCACCGGCTTCAGCGCCTGGACCGAACGCGTTCCGGCAGCGATACCGCCATAACTGACGAAAGCAGCAGGCTTGAACTTCCATTCGTCATGGAGATAATCGATCGCGTTCTTAAGGGCCCCGGGAAAGCTGTGATTGTATTCCGGCGTCACGAAAACGACCGCATCTGCACGCTCCACGACTGCGCTCCATTTCTTGGTATGCTCGTGCTGGTACTGATGAAGGCGCGGATGGTGCGGTTCGTCGTAGTTCGGCAGATTGAGCTCACGTAGATCGGCGAGCTCGACCTCGAACCTTCCATCAAGTCGCGCGCGCTCGACTGTCCATTCGGCAATTGGAAAGCCGACGCGGGTTGGGCGTGTGCTGCAGGCGATAACGAGAAGCTTTGGCATCTTTGATCTCCGTAATTGATGGGGTTTCGCGCGCGTGGCGGCAATCCTGGGTAAAAGTCGTCAGAGGCCCATCCGGCAAAGCCGACGGGATGAAGCCGAAATTCGGATATTGCCTCGAAAGGTTTCCGGGATACCGCGGACCAAAAATGATCGTCGGGTGTCTCAGTCATCGAATGGGGCATCGGAAGCCAACAGCAGATCGGCCGTCTTCTGGAAGTGCTCTTCCACCAGCTTCATCGCAGTATCAGCATCCCGGGCAAGCGTCGCCTCTGCCAGCATCCGATGCTCGCCGGCAACATCACGCTCCAACCGTGCATGAGGTACTGACAGGCGGCGGTAGCGTTCGGCTTGAAGGAAAAGCTGGCCGCGAAGCTTCAGCCGCCAGGGACTTCCGCATGCAGCGACAAGCGCGTCATGAAAATTGGTATGAACAACCGCCCAGTCCGGGTGGCTTTCGCCGTTATCCGTATATTCGGGAGTCCTTGCCATAAGGTGGTTTGCAGACAAAACCTGCGTCTCCCAAGCGACGTCTCCCAGCTCGATCGAACGGCGAAGGCATTTCACCTCGATTTCTATCCGGACTGTGGTCAGATCCTGAAGATCCGACTTCGAGATCGGCGCAACCAGAAACCCGCGTTGCGGCTCCGCCACGACCATGCCTTCCGAGGTCAGCCGAGACAGCGCCTCACGGATCGCTCCAGGCCCTACATCGAACTTTTCCGAGAGATGTTCGATGCGCAGCCTTGTCCGAGGTCGGAAGGAGCCGTTCAGAATGCTCTGCTTCAGCGTATCGTAAGCTTGAACAATGCGACTTGTATTGACCATTTAGATCCTCCGCCACCTTGATGGCACAATAAAATATTTTTTTCAAAAAAAAATACTTTTGTGTCGAATATTTGGTGCCCTCGCCTTTTCTATTGTCGATTCAGTCGCATGTTTTCGAATCAATCCGAAATCATTGTTCCCCCGTCAATGACCAGATTATGCCCTGTTATGAATCCGCCTGCCGCCGCAGATAAAAACACCGCGGCACCGGCAATCTCCCGGGGGTCTGCAGCTCGACGCAATGGCGTTTTCCCGAGCCTCACCTTAAGCCCCTCTTCGTTGCTGAGGATGGGGGTGGCGAACTCGGTTTTGGTAAGTCCGGGAGAAATAGCGTTGACCCTGACATTGTCCGGTCCATGCTCCACGGCGAGATTGCGCGCAAGCTGGGCGATTGCGGCTTTGGACAGAGCATAAACGCCGAGTTTTCCATTACCACGCAGTCCAGCAATGCTTGAGGTGAAGATCACCACGCCGTCCTGGCGCTCCACCATCTCCGGAATGACGCAGTTGGCAAGCTGCATGGCGCTGTAGAGGTTTACCCGCATCGTCGCGTCGTACTCTTCGTCGCTGGCGGTTGCCATCGGCCCGAAATGGGGTGCGATCCCGGCGTTGCAGACGAGGATGTCGATCCGGCCGAAAGCCTTCCGCGTCGCCGACACCAGATCATCCAGTGCGGGATTGGAGGACACGTCGCAGCAGAAACCACGGACGTCATGGCCTCTTTCGCGAAGCGTGTTCGCTGCTTGTGCGACAGCCTGCTGATCGTTGCTGCAGATCGCAACCCGCGCGCCGGCTTTTGCCAGCTCCTCGGCTATCGCAAAGCCAATCCCGCGATGAGCTCCGGTGACGAGGGCGACCTTTCCCGTCAGGTCGAAAAGTTCGTTTGCTACAGCCATATCACGCCACCTTTTCGTACTTGGTGACCGTCTGTTCGATAGCTCCGAAGATGGAGATGCCGTCCTTGTCGAACATCTCGATTCGGACGGTATCACCGAACTTCATGAAGCCGGTCCGGTGTTCGCCATGTTCGAGCATTTCGATCGAGCGACGCTCGGCGATGCAGGCGGAGCCGACATTCCTGTAGTCGGCGTTGGAGATCGTGCCGGAACCGAAGATCGTGCCGGCGGCAAGCTTGCGGGTGCGGGCAGCGTGTTCGATCAGTTCGTAGAACGTGTAGGACATTTCCCGGCCGTTCGGTTCGCCGAACCGGATGCCGTTCCAGTCCACCCGGATCGGCAGTTCCACCTTCCCGGTCCATGCCGCACCCAATTCATCGGGCGTCACGGCAACCGGCGAGAAGGCGGTCGACGGCTTGGCGTTCATCCAGCCGAAGCCGACGGTAATCTCCCGCTTCACATAGACGCGGCAGGAGACGTCGTTGATCAGCAGGATCAGCCTGACGTATTGCGGAGCTTCTGCGGCCGTCGTGCCCATCGGCACCTCGTCCAGCACGATCCCGACTTCCGCCTCGAAGTCGATATTGTCCTCCTCGCGCGGCAACGGGATATCGCCATGCGGACGGTAGAAGTCGTCCGACATGCCCTGGTACATCAGCGGAAAGGGCGAGTTCATCTCGATCTCGGGATCACGGCCCGTCGCCTTCGCCATCAGATAGAGATGGTTCTTGAAGCAGGAACCGTCGATCCACTGGAAGGACCGCGGCAGCGGCGAAAGCGCCGTCGCCTGGTCGAAGGCGAAGGTGTTTTTGGCGAGGTCTTCGGCCAAGTCCTTGGCAAGTGCCCTGAGTTTCGGTTCGGCGGATGACCAGTCCTCGAAGGCGGTCAAAAGGTTCGGCGCGATCTCACGGGCGGAGACCGCCCGGGAAAGATCGGCCGAGACGACCACCAGTTCGCCATCTCGGGTGCCGTTCGGAATTGTCGCAAGCTTCATGTCTTCCTCCCTTCCGAATACTCAGGCATTCTTGCCGCCATAGCGGCGCACGCGGATGTCGGCCTGTTCCTTGTGGCCGGCAAAGTTTTCGATGGCGCAGAGCCGCGAGCAATAGTCGCCGATCAGTGCGGAGGCGGCATCCGTCGTCACCTCCTGATAGGTGCAGGTCTTCAGGAACTTGCCGACCCACAGGCCGCCGGTGTAGCGCGCCGCGCGCTTGGTCGGCAGCGTGTGGTTGGTGCCGATCACCTTGTCACCATAAGCAACGTTGGTGCGCGGGCCGAGGAACAGCGCGCCGTAATTGCGCATATTCTCCAGGAACCAGCGCGGGTTGGCGGTCATCACCTGCACATGTTCCGAGGCGATGCGATCGGCTTCGGAAAGCAGTTCCTCGTCCGTATCGCACAGGATGACCTCGCCATAGTCGCGCCAGGAGACCGAGGCGATATCGGCGGTCGGAAGGCGGGAAAGCTGCCGCTGGATCTGATCTTCGATCTGGTCGGCGATGCGTTGCGAGGTGGTGAGCAGCACGGCCGGAGAGGTCGGGCCATGTTCGGCCTGGCCGAGAAGGTCGGTCGCGCAGATCTCGGCATCGACGGTATCGTCTGCAATCACAAGCGTCTCGGTCGGGCCGGCGAAGAGGTCGATGCCGACCTTGCCGTAGAGCTGTCGCTTGGCTTCGGCGACGAAGGCGTTGCCGGGGCCGACCAGCATGTCGACGGGTTTGATCGTCTCGGTGCCGATACCCATGGCTGCGACGGCCTGGATGCCGCCGAGCACGTAGATCTCGTCGGCGCCGGCAAGCGCCATGGCGGCGATGGTCGCGGCCGGCGCAGCACCGTTCAAGGGCGGCGTGCAGGCGATGACGCGTTTCACGCCCGCGACCTTGGCGGTCAGCACGCTCATATGGGCCGAGGCCACCATCGGGTAGCGGCCGCCGGGAATATAGCAGCCGACGCTTTCCATCGGCACGTGGCGGTGGCCGAGCCGGATGCCCGGCAGCGTCTCCACCTCGATCTCTTTCATCGAGGCGAGTTGGGCTTCGGCAAACCGACGAATCTGCGCCTGCGCGAACTTGATGTCGTCGATGACGCCGACCGGTACGCTGGCGATCAGCGCATCGATTTCTTCTTTCGTCAGGCGGAAGCTCTCGGGCGACCACTTGTCGAACTTCACCGAAAGGTCGCGGACCGCCGCGTCGCCGCGGGTGGTCACGTCCTCCAGGATCGCCTCGACGGTCTGGCGGACCTTGCGGTCGGCCTCGGCGGATTCGGCGGCATTGCCGCCCTTTTTCAGGTACCGGATCATCGTTTCCTCACTCAGCCGCAAAACGCGGCACTCATCATTCGGCGGTCCAGCCGCCATCCACCAGAAGGGACGTTCCCGTCACCAGGGCCGCCGCATCGGAGGCCAGGTAGACGATCGCGCCCATGATATCCTCGACCCTGCCGATGCGCCCGAGCTTGATCTTCGAGAGTGTCTGCCGCCGGAATTCCTCGTCTTCGAAAAAGGGCTTCGTCATCGGGGTTTCGATAAAGGTCGGCGCCACGCTGTTGACGCGGATGCCATGCTCCGCAAGCTCGACGGCGAGCGCCTTCGTCAGGCCTTCGAGCGCATGCTTCGACGCGCAATAGATCGTCCGTCTAGCAGCGCCCACATGCCCCATCTGCGAGGTCATGTTGATGATGACGCCCGGCCGGTTCTCCACGATCAGCCGCCGCGCGAAGGCCTGCGACGTGAAGAAGGCTGAGCGGACGTTCAAACCCATGACGAGGTCGTAGTTCGCCTCCGTCACCTCGACGAACGGTCCAGGCTTGTTGGTGCCGGCATTGTTGACGAGGATGTCGAACGGCGCGTCGGCGCCTACCATCAGCGCGGCTATCGCCTGGGTATCGGTGACATCCACGGCATGGGCCGAAGCCTTCAGACCTCGGTCGCGAAGGGCCCTGGCTGCGTCTTCGATCTCCGCGAGCGTCCGCGCCGCAAGTGTCACCGCAGCCCCGGCCTCGGCCAGTGCCGTCGCCGCTGCGAGACCAAGCCCGCGGCCTGCGCCCGTCACCAGAGCATGGCGTCCGTCGAGGCGGAAGCCGGGGGAAATGGGCAGCGTCAAAGCAGCACTCATGCCGCACCCACGCCGATTTCGACCGGGTCGAGGCCCAACGCTTCCGCGACCAGCACCGCCGCACTGCCGTCATGTTTGAAACCGAGCCTGTCGGCGATTGCCGTCACAAGCGGCGGATAGGATCCGAACTGGGCCTGAAGCGCCGCATCCGGTTCGTAAGAAACAAGCGAACGGACTCGCGAGCCAAAATGAACAGCGGCACCGTCGACCAGTTCTGTCATTGTCAGGCGTAGGGCCGGAAGGTTGAAGGCGCGGCGTGGGCCGAGAGAAAAGCTCGGTAGTGCAGCCGCATGGACCAGGTTTTCGACACATCGGTACCGCGACATGAACCACGAGGATGAATCCTCTGAAACTGGACATGTAAAGGATTCGCCTGCGCGAAGAGAATGAAGGATGTCACTCATATAAGCAGAGAGATGTCCGCCCTTGACGCGTGGACGCGCCAAGATTCCTGGCAGCCGAACAGCAATACCGTCAACGAGCTTCCGCCGGGCATAATCCGCAATCAATGCCTCCAGGATAAGCTTCTGCGTGCCATAGCTCATTGAAGGCAGAGGCAGCGTCTCGTCATCTACCGACGTCTTCGGCAGCGGCACGCCAAACACCCCGATCGACGATGCGAAGACCAGTCTGGCTGGCGTTTTCTGCTGCGCGAGCAATTCCAGCATCGCGACGGCAGCTTCTACGTTGAGATTCCACCCGGCAGAATAATCTCGCTCGGCGGCGCCACCCGGAACGGCTGCCAGATGGAACAGAACATCGAATGGTTCGGCAAAAAGCTGCTGTCGAAATGAGGGATCACACAGATCGCCTTCCGCGCGTTCAACCGTCGTTGGCAGATCGGCAGGCAACATTGCATCAATCGCGACGATGGTCGGATTTGCAAATCCGCAACCAATGTCCTTCGCTACAAGGCGATGGATCAGCGCAGTACCGACAAAACCGCCGGCTCCGGTCACTCCAATCCTCACGACCTGTCCTCCCTGACCTGTTGCGCCAACTACGACGTCGTCTTCGCGGCAATCAGCTAACGTTCCGATGGGCGCGACACCGCCCATCGGTTCAAAACTACAATCTTCGTCTTCAAACGGCCTCCCGGCATTCAAGCCATGCCGGGAGGCGCATCTTCTCAGCGTGCGAACGGAATTCCGGGTACGAGGAATGCCGGGGTCGGCGGAGTTCCCCAGAGATTGATCCAGCGGCCATTCAAACCTTCGGATGCATCCCAATTGCCGGGCTGGTACACAGCATCGTTATCGATATGTGCCATCTGCACCGAATTCTCGACGATGCAGCCGTGCGGATCGGCGTAGTAAGTGAAGATGTTTTCGCCGGCCCCATGACGTCCTGGCCCCCAGGCCATAGCTCTGCCCTTGAGCGAGAGCGTGTCGGCGATCTTGACGAGGTCTTCCACTGCAAAGTGGTCAAACGCGTAATGATGCAGGACGCTGTCTCCCGTCCCCATCGCGATCGCATGATGGAAGCCGTCCTCGGCGCGGTACCATCGCAACTTGTCATCGGCGGTGCGATCCGACAACTTCATGCCCAGGACCTTTTCGACGAAGTCTCCGAATGCCGCAACGTTGGGCGCGAATGCATTGGCATGTTCGATACGCTTGGGATTGGCGCCGACACCATTATAACGCCGGGGCTGGTTGCGAGCGATCGGAGTATGTATTTCCAGGACAGCGCCACCCGGAGCGACCAGCCGGACGGCCTTGTCGTAATGTTTTCCGAGGGGCTTGTCGTCGATGATCTCCAGACCGTCGGATTGGGCACGTCGCTTCACTTCATCGACGGCCTCGACTGAGACGGCTTCGAGGCCGATCGCGATCGCGGTGCCCGATCCACCCTTGGTGAAGCTGATCTCATGGTGACGGTCATTGCTGGACAGATAGACCGTGTCGCCGTCGCGCTCGGTAATCCTCATCCCGACGATTTCGACGAGATCCTGGGCGGCATTCTCCGGATCGGGTGAGTAGAAGGCCACGTGGCCCATCTGTCGTATCATGTAAGTCATCTTATTCCTCCGCTTGCGATGCCCGAACCGTCCGCCTCACTTTTCCTTGACGACCGGATTGCTCAGAAGACCGATCTTTTCGATTTCGATCTCGCAGACATCGCCTTCCTTCATGAAGATCGGGGGTTTGTGGCCAAGGCCGACGCCCGCAGGAGTGCCGGTGACGATGACATCGCCCGGTTCAAGGGTCATGGCCGCGCTGATGAGGGAGACAAGACGCGCCACGCTGAAAACGAGGTCGCTCGTCGAGGCATCCTGTAGGACACGGCCGTTCAGCCTGGTCTGGATGCGCAGACCGGTCGCGCCGGGCTCGAGTTCGTCAGCAGTCACGAAGGCCGGTCCGAATGCTCCGGTTCCGTCGAAATTCTTACCGATCGTCCATTGCGGTGTGCGAAGCTGATAATCGCGTACCGAACCGTCGTTGAAGACGGAGTAACCGGCAACGTGCGAGAGGGCCTCGGCTTCCGATATCGCACGGCCGCCCTTTCCGATGATGGCGACCATCTCAGCTTCGTAATCGAACTGTTCGGACACCTTCGGGCACACAAGAGGCGCACCATGGCCAATCAGGCTGGAGTTGAAGCGGGCGAAGACAGTCGGATAGTCCGGCACTTTCGAACCACCCTCGGCAGCATGGTCCGCGTAGTTCAGACCAACGCAGATGACTTTCGATGCATTCGAAACCGGCGGCAAAAATTCGATCTCGGCAAGATCAACCGAGCGTCCTTGCAGAAGCACCTTGCCAGCTTCGACGATCTCGCCCGCCCGCAAAATCTCCTCAAGATTGCCTGGATAACCGGGGTCGCCGACTTTCAGACCTTTCCATGTCTTACCGTCCTGACTAACGGCCATACCTAACTTGCCATCTTCCTTAAAAGCTATGAAGCGCATCTTCTCTCCCTTCAGTGTCATGTGGCGCTCTTGTAGCGGAAGCTATGGCGACCTGTCCACAGAAAATATTTTTTCTTGCTAATTATATCTATTTGTGCGATCTCCCTCGTCGGAGCAGGGATTGCGACGTCGCAACGACCATAAGAGCCGATCCTGCGCCGAGACCTGAGAAGTCAGTAGGTGGCGCCCTGAGCGCGATTTGGGAGGATTAAATGTTTCAGAATGTGCTTCGAAGAGATTTTATGGCTTTCCTGGGCGGGGGAGCGATGGCACTTGGATTTGGATCACCGGCTTCGGCGGCAACGACCATCAGACTGGGAAGTACACCTCAACCCGGTCCCGCCGGCTGCTTTGTTGCTGCCGATACGGGGATTTTCGCAGCGAACGGCATCAGTTACGAACACCTTCTGATTGGCCTTGATCCGAACGTGCCGCCAGCATTGCTCGCAGGATCTATTGATATCGGTGTCTGCACGGTTTCAACCATTCTGCAGGCGGCAGAGAACGGGCTTGATATCGTGATTGTCGGCGGTGCCGCCGTCAGCAACAAGAACAAGCCTGATTACGGCATCGTGGTCCGCAAGGGCGGTGGAGTGAGCAGGGTTGAAGATTTGGCTGGCAAAACCATTGGCGTGCCCGGCCTTGGCGCGGTGTTCGACGTCATTCTGCGTGCCTGGCTCAGTCAAAAGGGGATAGACGTCAAGAAGGTCAAGATCGTCGAAGCAACGTTCCCGACACAACTCGACCAGATCAAAGCCGGAACTCTGGATGCGGCCATCTCATCCATCCCGTTCATGACCAACATCATCAACTCCGGCGTTGGCGAAATTCTGGCGCTTCTCCCCGCTGAACTTCCCGACAACCTGCCTCTCAATCTCTACGTTACCAAGCGCGAATGGGCGCAGAACAATAGCGAATTGCTCGCCGCTTTCCGCAAGTCCATGAAGGAGGGTGTCTCGAAGGGGCAGGCCGACCCGACGCAACTTCGCGCGAGCATCGGCAAATATCTCAAGCTGACGCCGGAGGTTCTCGCCAATTTCGGTCTGCCGACGCTCAGCCCCGAGATCAGCGAGGTCGGTTTCAACTGGTGGATGGCCGAGATGAAGCGCCAAGGCCGGATTTCGAAAATTGCCGTTGCCGATGTGATCTGGCCATAAATGGCATAGTGTCTGCCGTCAGCTCCATGTGAGCCGAACGACACGCGCGCAGATCGTCTGGGCCACTCGGTCTGCTCTCTTCAGTTCTGAGGAGGGGCGTCTGCAGGACGCTGTGCCTATTATAATGATGGTGGTCAATGCACGGGAGAGACAAAGTGGTATCAGCAGACCCGGATAAATATCTTTCACAACTGAAAAACCGGGCAGTCGGCAACTCGTCACTCTTGAAGTTGTCCGGTGTGGGTCTCTCACTGGGTGGATATGAAATCCTGCGAGACATCAATCTCGACATTCGCAGGGGAGAATTCGTTTGTGTTGTAGGCCCGTCGGGCTGCGGTAAGACGACATTGCTGCGCCTTCTCTCCGGCCTTCATCAACCCACAACCGGCACTGTCTCGATAGACGGACAAAAGGTTACGGAGCCACGACCGGATATCGCATTCGTCTTCCAGGATTACGGAAAGGCACTGCTTCCGTGGCGCACTGCCGCCGGAAACGTTTCGCTGGCGCTGGAATCGCTCGGTGTTCCGAAGGCTGAAAGACCTGATCGCATCAATGCGCTTCTCGCTAAGGTTGGACTGGCTGGGCAAGCCGAGAAATTTCCGGCTCAAATGTCCGGCGGGATGCAGCAGCGCCTGCAGATCGCTCGTTGTCTCGCTCAGCAGCCGGCCGTTCTGTTGATGGACGAGCCTTTCGGAGCGCTCGATGCGATGACGCGGCAGCACTTGCAGGACGAAGTCCTTTCCCTCGTCGCCCAATCGGGAGCTACGGTATTCTTCGTCACTCACGATCTTGAAGAGGCAATCTACCTCGGCGATCGGGTGATTGGCCTACTCCCGTATCCGGGACGCACGGCGCTCTCCATCAATGTCGATCTGCCGCGGCCGCGCAACCAGCTCACGACGCGGGAGCTGCCGCAATTCCTGCATATGCGCCGCCAGCTCTTCGATTTCATCGCGGAGGCGGAAAAAAGATGAGTGGGCCGGACAAAACTGGCGCGCGAAAAATCCGCTGGCGTGGCTTCGTTCTACCGATCGCCTTGGTGCTGCTCGCCGAAGTCGGCGCACAGGTATCGCATCTTCAAAGCGACAGCTTGGCAGCCCCGAGCGCAATCTTCGTTGCGCTTTGGAGGCAACTCGTCGATGGCACGATCCTTCTTGCTACCGTTCAGACCCTGACCGCAGCCTTAGCCGGCCTTGCGATCGGATTTTCGCTCGGGATGATCCTCGGCATATTATTCGCGGTCTTGCCGGTGTTCGATCGGATGTTCGAAGTCAGCGTAGAGGCAATACGTCCCGTGCCTCCGATCGCCCTGATGCCAATCGGGCTTCTGGTGTTCGGTTTCGGATACAGGCTAGAGTACTCGATCGTCGCCTTCGCAACTCTCTGGCCCGCGCTCATTCTGACGCGGAGCGCCGTCGCGGGGATTGAACCGAAGCTCAACGATGTCGCACGCGTGCTGCGATTCGGACTGATCGATAGAATTACAAAAATCATCCTGCCTGCTGCCCTTCCCCGAATTTTCGTGGCGTTGCGGCTGGGGGTGGGCATTTCTCTCATCGTCGCGGTCACCGTCGAGATCAGCATCAACACGCTTGGATTGGGGTATGCGATCATGAACGCACAACAGTCGCTGCGACCAGATGATGCCTTGGCGCTTCTGGTGTGGATCGGCATTGTTGGCTGGGCACTCGGCGCCATACTTCTGATGATCCAGCGAACTCTGTTCGGGCCTGCAGCACTTGTCGAGGGCACCGCATGACCCGGTCGGAACGCATAATTTGGCTCGCTGTCAGCGTTTGCGTCGGCGCGCTTCTCGTTCTGCTATGGCAGTGGATCACCGCTCAACGCCTTGTGTCACCCGTCTTCCTTCCCGGACCAGCCAGCGCTTGGAACGCGCTACTTCGCGGCGTGGAAAGCGGTGTTTTGATTGACAATACGCTCGGAACAGTGCGGCGAATGCTGTATGGTTGGCTGCTCGCATCACTCTTGGGCATCGCGATTGGCGCCTTCATCGGTATCTCGCCACGCATTCGCGAATATTTGGGACCCGGTGTCGAGTTTCTGCGTCCGTTGCCGGCTTCGGCCGTCGTGCCCTTGGCGATAGCGCTACTCGGCCTCAGCGAAACCATGGTGCTGGCTGTCATCGCCTTCGGAGCAATCTGGCCTATGCTTCTGGCCACGATTCATGGGTTCTCTGCAGTCGAGCCCCGGCTTTACGAAGTTTCGCGGATGTTCAGGATGTCGCGTGGAGAGGTCATCTTCAAAATCGCGCTGCCAAGTTCGATGCCGGATATCCTTGCCGGAATGCGGCTTGGCCTGACCGTGGCGCTGATCCTCTCGGTTGTCGGTGAAATGCTAGCCAGTCAGGAAGGTCTGGGTAGCTGGATTCTGCTCGCGGCTCGGGCCTTTCGCGCGCCAGATCTCTATGCAGGGATTATTGTGCTCGGCGGGCTTGGTTATCTGACATCGGTGATTTTCGCCACGATAGAGCGGCGCCTGCTGCGCTGGCAACAGAGACACTGAATCAACTTAGACTTCAGAACTGACTATGGTCAGTCGTTTCAACTACCTGTGGTGGTCGTGGTTCAATCACGACGGCCTAATCTAGAGGAGAAGACGGAGACCGTGCGATCACGCTGTGGCTTCGCCTTCCACTGGCAGGTTAGGATCCTAAACGCGGTCTGTTGATCTCGAACAATGTTTGTCGCGCGATAAACTGATGAATAGTTCTTGCGCTGGGCGATTTCTACCTTCATTTAGACTCTAGGTTGAGCGGGAAATTTGGCGGGGGTTCAGTCGAACGTAGCAATGTCCTCACCGCGTGCCACAGCCATCAGGGATCATTCTGGGGATCTGTGCAGGATGGTTCTGTTGATTTTCACTGGATCGTCAGCGAGTAGGGTTGCTGCGCACTCGATGCTCCGCGGCAACTCTCGCTGCGTCGGGTATCGAAGACTGTGCGCCAGAAGCGAGACAGGCGAGAGAAGCCGCGGCGGCGGCCCGGCACAAGGCATGATCGAAATCAAGTTGTTCGTCCAACCCAGCTACCAAGTATCAGCAAAAGGTGTCCCCGCACCAACGGTATCCACGGGAAGAATGTTCAATCCGTTGGCCCGATGGATCCGGCCTTGCCGGATAGCAATTACGCCATTGGCGCCGAGTGTCACGACGAGCGCCTGACCTGTATTTTCGTGAAGTCGTTTAAGCAAAGCTTCGCATGTCTCGAATCCAGATTCTTGACACCAACCAGGCACGCAAATTCGATGTCGTTGGCAACGACTACATCCGCAAGCCAGCTAATACCCGACGCGTTGGATGTGATCATTTCGTTGCCGCATTTGGAGATGCGTCCCGACCAGTCGGTCTCGCCGGACTGGCATCGTCGCGGCGTCAGCCCGAAGTGGGCGCCAACGGTCACGGACTTTTTGAAACGGCCGGGATCGTCGACGGTGGCGCGGAAGGTCAGCGCCACGATCGCGCCGACGCCGGGCACCGTCATCAGTCGCCGCACCGCCTTGTCGTTGCGCGCTGCCGCCAGCGCCATGCGATGCATCCGCGCGAACTGGAGGCACATCTCCGCCCGGGCCGCCAGCAGCGGCTCGACGATCTGTTCCAGCTCGGCCATGCCGGCGACCAGCTCGCGCACGCGGGCATCGAACCGGCCTGTCGAAACCTGTCCGACCTTCGGTCCGAACGGCCGGATCAGGCCGCGGATCATGTTCTCCATGTCGATCATCTTGCCGAGCAGCGCCTTGCGGCTGGCCAGGAGCACGCGCAGCGCCTGCGCAGCTTCGGATTCCACATGCACGGGCCGGAACCAGCCGGTGCGCATCAGCTGCGCGATGCCGCGCGCGTCGTTGCGGTCGGTCTTGTTCAGCATGGCGTTCAGCGCCGCCTTGGTGTGGCGCGTCTCGATGCACACGACCGGCAGGCCCTTGTCGTCGAGGGCCGTATGCAGCCAGGCGCTGAACGAAAAAGCTTCCAGCCCGACACGTTTCAGGTGGACGCCCCATTCGGCCAAAAACAACTCGATCGCATCCGGGTCGGACGGCAGCTTTGCCTCCCGGACGGGCCTTGCCCTCGCCATTCACCACGCACACGCTGGTCGCCTCCAGCGATACGTCCAGTCCCGAGTAATAGTCCATTTCCAGCCTCCGTCGCCGATCCCGACGTAGCACCGCGCGCCGCCTTCCATGATCGTTTCACGAAGGCATCATCCCCACAGCCGCAACGCTGGCCAGCGGGCACAGGACAGTAACCCGGCTAGTGAAAAAACACCGCGCCAGCCGATCGCCGGCGACAGCGGGAGATGCTCCGCCATCACTGTCAGACGGGGGTGCAAAATGATCGATCAATTCTTCGCTTCGCTTGACAGGAACCGGTGGTTTCGGAGTTCAGGCGGTCTGCCTGCCACACATCTTTCACCCTCGGCAATACCACTCAGGAACCGCAGCCTGACGCTCAGAGAGCGTGAGGAAATTGCTTTGGAAAAATGCGCCCGAGGTGCTGGAATCCGTGCCATCGCACGTAAGCTGGGACGATCACCGAGCACAATCTCGCGCGAGATCAGGCTGAATTCAGCGACGCGCGGCGGCGACTTCGACTGTCGTGCGATTACTGCATAGTGGCATGCTGATCGAGCGGCTCGACGGCCGAAGGTGGCGAAACTGGCAGCCAATATTGCCCTTCGCGACTAGTACAGGACCGGCTCGACGGCCTCATTGCCACACCCCATGGCATCGCGTTTGATGGACCTGCCGTGGTATGGAAAGGACGACAGGCCGTTCATCGGCAAAGCCGACGCTGGTCCAAAGCCTGGAGTCCAGAACAGATTGCGGGGCGTCTGAGACTTGACTTTCCCCGAGGACATGACGATGCGCATCAGCCACGAAGCCATCTATCAGACGCTTTACATTCGAGGTCGAGGCGCTCTGAAGCGTGAACTATGGCCTGCTTGCGTTCCGGTCGAGCGCTGAGGTTGCCTCGCGAACGGACTCGTAGCCGTGGTAAGTCCTTTCTTGGTGATGCACCGATGATCAGCGACCGTCCCGCGGAGATCGGCGACAGAGCTGCGCCCGGTCACCGGGAAGGTGATCTCATTCTCGGTCTCGGCAGCTCCGCGATCGGCACTCTGGTCGAACGCACGACACGGTTCACAATGCTCCTGCACCTGCCACGCATGGAAGGTCACGGAATCGAAAAATCCGTCAAGAACGGTCCTGCACTCGCTGGACACGGTGCTGGAGCGGTTCGTGATGCGATCGCTGAGACCATCATGGAACTTCCGGCGCATCTACGCCGATCCCTGACCTGGGACCAAGGCACAGAAATGTCGCAGCACGCACAGCTTGGGATTGACACTGGCCTGGATATCTACTTCTGTGACTCTCAAAGCCCCTGGCACCGTGGAAGCAACGAAAACACCGACGGTTTGTTACGTCAGTACTTTCCGAAGGTACAGATTTAAGCCAGCACGGAGCCGATGAGCTTAGTGCTGTGGCGCATGCCCTTAATAGCAGGCCTCGCAAGTCGCTGGGTTATCGCACGCCGGCAGAAGCGCTGGACGGCCTGCTTAAATCGGATATGAGCGAAGGTGTTGCAGCGACCGGTTGAATCTGCCCAATACGCAAGTGAAACCTATCGACGGGCGCTCGATGCCGCGGACCTGCAGGGTTCGATGAGCGCCGTCGGCAACCGATATCACAATGCGCAGGCGGAGAGCTTCATGAAGACCCTGAAAGTGGAGGACCTCTACCCCGCTGGCTACGAAACCTTCGCGGACGTGGCCGAGCGATTGCCCAGGTTCATTGAAGATGTCTACAATGCCAAGCGGCGGCACTCGGCCCATGGCTACAGACCGCCAGCGGAGTTTGAAACCCAACTCGCCCAGCAGGCGGCTTAGTTTGAAGCTCCTCGCTGGTCCAGCCCGAGGGGGTTCACTCCAAAACCGCCTCAGTTCCGCGTGGCAACCAACAGCTATGACCTAAAGGACCATGATCACGCCATTTGAAGGGCCGAAATACACAGCGCTATAAACAAGTGCCGCCGTGGTGCCGGCATCTCGCTCTCTCCTTTCAGAAGGTTGCCCGCATTCCGACATAGAAGGTCCGCGGATCCCCTGGAATATAGCTGATGGGGTTCGATGCACCTGGTACCGAGCTAACCTCCACTCTACTGACCGGCAGCAACGCGCCTATTGTGTCATACTGCGTGTCAAAGACGTTTGAGACGAGCCCAAATAACTCAAAGTGATCGCTAACCTTATAGCGCGCATTGATCGAAAAAACAGCATATGGATCCGACTTTTGTAATTGATTGTTCTCATCATTGAACGCGTAAGTCCCTGCAACCGCTGTAACGATGCCTCCCACGTTCAACCGCTCGTTCAGGGCATAATCAACACTGAAATTCAAAACTTGGTTCGGGATATTCGGCATCTCGGAACCGGGAGGAACGGTGATATTTCGGGACGCGTCAGCCGCAGGGTTTTCTGGACTATAAAACGAGAACTCCTCCTCGAAAGTCGACTTTTGAAGGATATAATCTAATCCGACGTTCCATGGACCGGATTGCAACGCTGCGCCAAGCTGAATGCCTCGCCGCCATGTTTCTCCTACATTGGTGAACATTGGCCGTTCTTCGCGTTGCACGAGCCATAGGTCATTGTCGGCATGCTTGGAGAACAGACGGATATTCCACGAAAGCGTCGCTTCTCCGGATAGTGTATTCTGTCCACGCAGGCCAATTTCGAGATTGTCGTACCGCACTTGGTCCAAAGGTTCATCCGCAATGAAATAGTTGCTGAAAGCACAAGCCGATTCGACGTTGGCGCACATCGTGCCAAAGGGCGTCGGAGCACGATTTTCACGATTCCAACCGGCATAGCCAACCAAATCCGGAGTGACCTTATAGGTCAACCCAAGTGATGGATTGAGGCTTTGGAAGGTTCGATTATCGTTCAAGCTGTAGTCGTAGGAAATGTTTGTGCTTGATCCGTCATACCGTTCGATGTTGGAAAGGTTGTATCGAAGTGTGGCACCCACCGTAAGGCGATCAGTCACTGAAAGCTGGTCGGCCATATAAAGAGAGAAGTATTTGGCCTCTGATTTCACCGAGGTATACTGGTAGGTGTTCTGCCGGTTTGTGAAGCCCAGATCGGTTGTCAACTCCCCCAAAGTTCGAGAAACTGATGCGGAAGTATCCGATGCATCGAATGAGGCGCCGATGACGAAATTGTTCGGACGATCGAACAGCGGGTTTTCGGTCTGCGCCTTGAACGAAACCCCGTAAGCATTCGTTTTATCTTCGAGTTCATTGAAAAATCCATATCGACCCGAAGTCGCATATAGCGGATATCGACTTCCGTTGGTGTCCAAATAGGCACCCGAAACGCCGCAAAGAGTGGAAGGGTCGTCTGCACACGGCAAACCAAGCGCACCTTCGGTTTGCCGTGCCTGACGAGAGGTATATCCGTAATAAGTCTTGCCGCTTAACGTCCACCCATTGTCTGTCTGATGCTCGCCCGAAAGTTCGATTTTACGGGTCTCATCGGACCTGTCGTTTGGCCACAGCCAAGAACTTCCGCGATCATTCGCAAGTAATTCGATGGGAGTGGGCCCACCCGCGGAACTACTGTTTGATTGACTAAAGGTCAGATGCAAACTGGAAGTACCGTCCCGCCAACCTAAATCGCCATATAGCTCCTCGAGATCGCTGTTTGCGTGATCCCGCCATCCCGGATCCTTGATCTTGCTTCCGGCGAGATAGGCTGCAAAGTTGTCGTTCGACTGGCCGATCTGAAGGGTCGAACGATACCGGCCGAAGGAGCCGCCCATCGCACCGATCTCGATACCTTTATGGGTGAAACCATCGGGACTTGGAGGAAGTTTAGCGACATCACTAAACCCGAGCAGAGTTTGTCCAGGCTTCAGATCCCCGACCAACCCTGGTGGCAGTATGAATATGGGACCAACGCCGTTGATCGCCGCTGGACCTGCGAGCGGTGGCCCAGCATCAAAAGTCTGCGGCGAAATTGTCATGCGACGTGGTGGCGGGGGAAGTGCGCCTGTTTGCGGCGGTCCGCCGAAGCCACCAGGACCCTGCGCAGGTGTGCTTTCCTCCGCGGCGAAGTTGGATGGGCACCCATCCGTAGCGGGGGCGCCAGGCTTTTGGGTTTTCGAGCTAGGACAATTCTTGCTTTCGGACAGCGGGACATTGCCCTGCTTTGCTTGGGCAATCCTATCCGTTCTTTTTGATGAGTCCTGAGCACATACGATGTTGCTAATGGCAATTAGCGTCAGCCCGCATGTCCCCACACTTGCAAGGGCACGATTTACTCTGCGCATCGCTGTGTTCTCCTCCCAGCGTGTCTCTTTCGGGATTGTCTTTGAAATACAACCGAACTGATGCTGTAAAACTCGAGAAGCAGCGTTGCTGTCAGCCCCGCTACCAGTCGTTCATGTGCTTCCTGAGCCGATAGATCAGATTTGTCCTTCACCTCAATAAGGGAAACAGGACTGACCTTGGGCTTGCTCCCCGAAACTAAGGAAAATTGTCCGCCGTGACAAAAGAACCTGCTGTCAGCATAAGAATAGCTTCAGGTGGATCGTAATAGACCTGGGTAGTTGTCGTTCCACCTGATTTATTTCACGATAGTTTCGTCCGTGTTCAGCCATTCAAGTGCCGGCGTTCGCAACTGTAGGATGAACCAAACGCGGCTGCGACGACTCAGGATGCCGCAGCCACCTTGCCAGGAAATTCAACCGCCGCCGAATAGGCACAGGTCCGGAAGCACAATCGGTTGGCTTGCCACCCCTGGTCGCCTAGTTGCCTGTTCAACGCACTGAAAGCAGCGTTGGCGATTACCTGAGCTATCTATCAATAGCTTCGCAGAGGCACGTCACCCTGACGACCGTGTCTTCTTGATCGAGGCAAACCTTTCCAGCTCGTTGTGATGACTGACCTTGGGTGGTCGGGTCGGATAGGGGTCTGTCGGGAGGTATCCCAATCCCAGAAGAACCCGGCTTGCCCGCTCTGCGACGAAGTCATATTCCTGGAAGAGATGGCTAGACATGACATCTACGTCGCGACGATAGCGCTGGACCGGATCATCCAACTTGAAGACCGACGACCCCAAGCCCTCGGTGCCCATAAATACCGCCTCTTTGGAGAGTTGCACGATGGTCACGAGATCGAGTTCAGCTTGCCCCGTGAATTCCTCCGTCCAGGTCTCGACCGCTTCGCACTGTTTGATCATCCGCTCGACAAGATCGCGATAGATGAGCCGCGCGGCTCGCACTTTCTGAAATGCCGTCGCCCAGCGTACCCTTACCAGGGGTAGATCCAATCGACGTATATTGAACATCTTCGATTGCGCCATGCGTTCTCGGGCGAGATCTATGCACGCCTCCGCCGAGCCCAGCGAAACAGCCGCCACCATGATCCGAATTGAGCCTAGCGGTGGATACCGCAGGAAAGCCTCCTCGTGGCGAGCCCCTGGATGGAGGTCAGCGGAGTCGAATATTTCGGTATTGATAGCATATTGTTTGGGTATGAACAGGTGATCAACTGTGACCGAGGCACTCGATGTTGCAGCCATGCCAGACATGTGCCAATCGTCATTTACCGTGACACTCGCGTTGTTGAGCGGCACTAGAAACGTGTAAGGAACATCCACGCCATTCTCGTCGACAAAAGCCGTTGCAAAGGTCCAGTCTGAATTCCCTATGCCGGACGCATATCTAAACGTGCCGCTTAGTTGATAACCTCCATCGACCTTTAATGCGTTCCCACCGGGGCTAAGCGGAGCAGAGGCGAGAATGAAGGATCGATCGGCGAACAATTCTTCCTGCGCCTCCCATGGGAGGTGACAAGCCATGTGGCTGTGTTCAATGAGAAAAGAGAGCGCCCAGGCGCTCGATGCGTCGCCATGTGCGAGTATTCGCGCGGTTTCGCATATGGCCCGAGAGCCCAATCCCAATCCACCCCAGCGCTTGGGAACCAACATGTTCCAGAGGTCTTTCGCGTCAGCCATCGTTTGCTCGGGCATACGACGAAGCAATTCGGTCTCGCGTGCTCTTTCCCTAAGTTTCGGAGCGAGGTCCCACGCCTTTGTTAAGATTGCATCGGTTGCTTGCCGAAAGTCCGCACTTTCATTCAGCCGCCAGTCGATCGACCAATCCGCTGTGATACTCATTTGCCCATAGCCTCTGTCAGTTTAGCTCTGGCTTCCGCGGGGCGCAGCATTTCAAGCGGATTACCCGGGAGAACGCCACCAGTCCCGTAAAGGCGGGCACCGGTGCCCAAATCTCCAGCGTCGATCGGTTCGCCGCCGATGCTGGAGATAAACTCGGCCACGACCTTCTTGGCCTGAGCGTCGTCCCCTGAAACATAAAGCGCATTGGCTTCACTTTTGCTTTCCAAGGCTTCAGCAAAGACATGAATCGCATTGTGATTAAAGGCCTTCACTACGCGCGCGCCGGGTAGGTAACCGGCGACAACCATGCTTGATGGAATGCCGCCAATGTCGAAAATTTGCGGTCCGGCCCGGTTATTCGTCGTGTCGACAACGATTTTGCCGTTCCAATCTTTGATGGTCGAGACGGCATCCTTGGTCTTACCCCACGGCGTCGCAAGAATGACCAGATCGGCTGCTTTGATTGCATCACTGACATTGGCAGCCGAAACCTTAGGGCCAAGATCTTGAGCGAGATCTAAGAGCGTATCTGGTCCCCGAGAATTTGACAGAATCACTTCATGGCCAGCAGCGGATGCCAGCCGAGCAATAGCCTGTCCCATTCGTCCGGCTCCGATTAAGGCGATTTGCACCATTTTCTCCTCCCAAGTGTTGCCTGTTATTCCGCGTGACGGAATATAGTTCCATAGTATGGCGCAGGCCCTCATCGGTCAAGTGGGGTATTTCTGATAATTTCCGATGTGTTCTTGCTCCCGATAACACGGTAGACGAAGCAAAGAGTAGTTGCGTGTTGTCGGGGACGGGACCTAGGTTCTTCACGACCCAATGACGGGGAGGCAGCCCGCGAAGACTGTGCGGTGCTTGTCTGGCTTTTCATAGGCTTATCGGGGCGAGCTCTCTGTCGCTTGTTTTCGAAGGCAGCGCTCGTCTTGAGCTGGAATCAACCGCTGGGCACTGTAGTCGCCGCATTCCGCTACACTGATGCTCGGCACAGAGATTGTAATAACGAGGTCGATTTTGGGAATGGGACAGATTTCCCACCAGGGGCGAACCAACTGTGAATGGATCTATTTGTATCACATAAATTGCTCGTTTTGTCGGAGGGTGCCGGGAGCTTAATAGGGGGAATCGAAATCCTAGGCCTCTCTCCCATTACGCGTGCTTACCCTTGACATTGGATCTCATTTGCGAAATCATTCCCTTCGATGAAATAATGTTCCGTTAGATGGAATACGGCGTTTTGTCCATCGTGTCACGACGGCTGGGAGGAGAAAGTCTCGTGGTAGTGTTCTTAGCAAATCCCCGGGCAACGGCCGTAACAGACCGATTTTTCCGGCAGCAAATGATTGTCTTGGTGTTGTGGGCTGAGGAGCCTCTCCGGCTCCGCGAGTCAGGGCTTGTTAATCTCCCATTCAATTGGGCTGAGGGAACATCTGCGCAATTTTTGCGCCGTCTCGCCGCCGCCGCTTCGACTGGAGAAGTATCTAAGGTTGCTCGTGACGCCGCATTGCCACCAATTCGGAGCCGCCTCGCTCTGAGCCGACGGCCTCGGAACTCCGTCACACTCAAGGGCGACTCATTGCATTCACTATAAGCCACTCCAAGATTTCCGAGTAATAATCTGAAAGCGTCGAGGGAGTGGATCTGGCTGTCAGGAGGACAAGTCACCACCGTACCGTTTATTGGACGCTCGTCTAGGGAGGAGATATGCGTTTCCAGGCTATGATGTGCAAAGAGTCCGGCGAGCAGCTGGAGACTCTGGAACTTTTGCCGCTGCGCCCACAAGAAGTGGTTGTCAGGGTCCAAGCAACGAATGTCGGCAGCGCAGATGTGCTGTCGATTGATGCGCCGCCACCCCCCGGAACCGCCGACAAAGTCGCTGATGGAGCTTCATCAGTCCTGCCTACATTGCCGCGGCTTCCGGCTAACATAATCCACGGTCATGCGGCGGTGGGGCTGGTTGAACACGTTGGCTCGGCTGTCGGTGGTGTCAAAGTAGGCGATCGCGTCCTCGTGACGAGTTCCGCTAATTGTGGCCAGTGTCACTTTTGCCGGCGGGGGCGAATGGATCAATGCGCTCAAAATACAATGGTGAGTCCTCCCATCGCATGCTCCGATGCAGGCGGAGAAGTGCACGGCAACTCGTATGTTGGCAGCTTCGCTGAACTGGCCGTCACTCGCGAGACCCAGGTCACGACGATCTTCAGCGATCTGCCACTAGAACAGCTGGCATTGATCAGCAACCCTGTGAGTACTGGAGTAGGCGCTGCCTTGGTCACCGCACCTATCCAGGCGGGAAGCATCGTCGCCGTTATTGGATGCGGACCGGTTGGCCTGTCTTACATCATGGCTGCCCGGCTGGCTGGTGCTTCACGGATCATCGCCGTTGAGCCGTTGGCACAGCGGCGCCAGGCGGCCCTGCGGTGCGGCGCCACGGATATCATTGATCCCCGCGAAACCGATCCTGTTGCCGCGGTGCAGGAATTATCCGGCGATGCCGGAGGCGAGATGCAGGGCCGTGGCGCCGACTACGTCTTCGAAGCGGCGACCGATGCTCGTGCAGTCGAACAAGCTTGGGCAATGGCGCGCTCGGCCGGACATGTCGTGCTCGCGGGCATAGATATCCGCCCCGGCGCGATGGTCAGCTTTCCGGCGGCACCATTTGCCCTCGGTGGTAAAGTGATCCACGTCTGCCAACAAGGCTCCCTCATAATGCGACGTGATCTTCCATGGCTGATACGGCTCGCGGAACGAGGCCAGCTCGATCTCAGCTCGCTTGCCCAGCGCAGCTATGGCCTTGGCGAGACTGGCCAGGCTCTGCGCGATGTATCTAACCGAGCCGTTCTTGGCGCCACTGTGCTGCCAGGCATCTAGTCGCCACTGCTGGCGCATCATTAGGAGAACAAGAGAGATGACCATCCAGACCTTCCCTGAAAAGGAGGCATCAAATCAACTGATCCTGCGGGCCTGCGGTTTGAAGGACCAGATACGCGCCCAAGCCGGCGCAGCTGAACGTCTCGGTCGCTATACCCCTGAACTGCACCAAACTTTCCTGAAATCCGGCTTCTACAATCTCCTTACCCCGACCCGCTATGGTGGGTTGGAGACCGACCTGCGCACATTTGCAAAGATCATGATCGAGATCGGCCGCGGAGACCCCGGTACCGCTTGGTGCCTGTGTTTGGGGCAAGGTCACGCGTTGACCACTGCAACGCACTGGCCAGAACAAGGCCAGCGCGAGGCATTCCACAATGGCAGCGGCTACTTTCGCGCTTCACACGGGGTCAATCCCAGCGGTACAGCGCAGCGCGTTGAAGGCGGCTGGTTGGTCAATGCCCGCTCGCCCTATCAATCCGGTGTTGCTTACGCCACCCATGCCACCGTCACTGTGCGCGCTGTCGACGAGCAGGCTCTCAAAGCGCCGGCCTCCGACGCGCCAGCGCGTGTCGCCGACTTTTCGGCAATGCTCCACGTGCTGATACCCGCCGGCAAGTTCAAAGTCAGTGATGACTGGGGCGCCGATCGGGTATTCGGTATGCGGGCTAGCGGATCCAATTCCGTTATTGTTGAAGATCTTGTCGTCGCCGACCATCAGGTCGCCAGGTTCGGGCCCGATCCGGCTCCGGTGGGGAGCGTTCCGGGTGCGCGTCTACACGATAACCCGATCTACGCCGGCGGTCCCTCCGTGTCCTTTGCTCAACTCGAACTTGTGGTTACCGTCGTCGGTGCTGCACGCGCAGCATTGGACGAATATGAGGCACTGGCCAAGACCAAAGCTCCCTTGACACCGGGGACAAGCGGACTGCGGTTCCAAGATCCGTTTTATCAGCGTGATTTTGGTGCTGCAAAGATGAAAGCTGATGCTGCCGAAGCTATCGTATTGCACACAGCTGAGGCTATGAGCGCCTTGAGCCGCGACGCGGTAACCGGCAGCCGGCAATTTGACGTCAAGGCCGACAATACTTTCGCCGGCATGATTCTCGAAGCCGGAGAGTTGGCGTGTGACGCCGTTGATATCTTGTTCCGCTCGGCCGGGACCTCCGCGTCCATGGCGAATCAGCCCATGCAGCGGTACCTGCGCGACATCGCGATTTACCGCACTCACCGCGGTAGCCAATATAATTCGACCGCTCAGCGTTACGGCGCCGTCGCTCTCGGTGCTTTTCGGAATCCGACATGATTTTTGCCACCAGCTATCGGGCCTGTCTTTCCTGACCGCAGCAGCGTCGGTACCCGTGAAACGACCGGCCGGTTTAATCGGAACGTTCAATGTAGGGCGCTTTGATCCGAGGAGGACGGATCAGGCGGATGCCTACAAAAAGCAACGAAACCAATTTTGGCTCCAGAATGGGGTCGGTCAATCGAGCCCCACGTCCACAATACTCAACCGACAATTCTGACAAAAAGACCAACACAGTCTGTCAAATCCGGAGGAACAACGAAAATGTCGCAAACTTCTACGCTTTCTGCTCTTACTCCGAACATCCCCCCCGCTTCGTTCAGACAATATCTAGCTATAATGCGTACCTATCCCAAGAAGGCATGGACTACGCTGCTGGCAGCGATCGCTGTCGTATTCTTCAGCAGCACCGTTTACCAATCCGCTGTGGCCTTCACCGTGGGGCCAGTTTCAGCGGGGTTCGACTGGCCACTATCGCATGCGGTAGCGGCATTTACGCTTCCGATAATTATCGCGCCTGCACTGCTGTTACCGCTGGGTGGTTATTTGGTCGGGCGCTCCGGGCTTCGCACCGCTGGGGCGATCTTCGGAGTTCTTTACGGGCTGAGCACTGCTGCGGTTGCTGTATTGCCAGGCAACTTCACAGTGATCCTCATCGCACTAACGTTGTCCGTAGGCTGCAGCTTCATCCTTGTTTTCTCCGTTGCTTTCAGAGCGGTAGCCGGGTGGATGCCCGTTCATAGTGGTGCTGCTTTTGCAATCGTTGGTTCCTTGACTAGCCTTGTTAGTGTCTTGTTGCCGCCCATCCTCGCCGAGACAGCCGCCACAATAGGCTGGCGCGCCCTCTTCGTATCGATCGGGCTTTGCTACATAATCGTCGCCCTGCCGATGCAACTGTTCTTTCTGACAACACCGACCAACGATACGCGTGGAACTGCCGTTGGCATTACAACAAACCAAGACGCCAGCGAAATTAATCAGGAGCGCGCCCCCCGAAAGTCAATGTGGGGATTGCTGCGCAGACCAGTTCTCCTTGCGTCGATCCTAATCAACGCGATGTTGCTCGCGCCTACCGTTGTCGTCTTCAACATCGCTGAGTCTCTGCTGAGCGAATCTGGTTACACTATCGGACAAATCTCGCTGTCGTTGTCGGCGGCAAAAGTGGGCTCCGTCATCGGGCTGATCTTCATTGGACCCATGCTGGACCGAGCGGCATCGCCGCGAGTGATCGCTGTCCTATTTGTCAACGTCGTCATCGGATTGGCTATCGTCGCAACAACGCAGAATGTGTTCTGGGCTCTGCTCGTGGCCATGTTCCTGATCGGGATGCCATTCGGCGCGGAACTCATTGTCCCCCCGCTTTTGATGCTCCGCTATTTTGGAAAGGGCCTTTTTGCCCAAGCTCTCGCACTGAACATGGGACTGAGTGCCGTAATCGCAGGGGCCGCTCCCACTCTCGCCCAGATCTTGCGCGAACAATTTGGGAGCGGCACGTTGCTGATAACGCTTATTGCGATGACATTGGCCATAGCTGCCCTCACTTACGCGATGCCGAAATTTCCAATCCTTCCCGAGGGCGCAGACATGCCAGAGGAGCAGGCAGGCAATCGGTATAGAAGCAAATAGCTCGCATGAGCGTGGAAGACATTAACCATACCGATCTCTGTCTCCAGACCGCAACCGCAATGGTTCTTCCGCTCTATCTACGGACGGTCGCCGGCTACCCTTCGTTATGCCGGCGGCAAATTCGGAAAGTCTTTAGCAATGAAAGAAACACGGACGATTGCTTGCTTCGAGACAATGGTGACCCATAGGCGGACGCGCGGACCGCGCGTCCGAAGGAATAGCCTTCGGCAGTTCATGCTGGTCGGTACGCCGAGCTTGGGCCACTACACATCAGAACGCATACTCCCGTGCTCCAAAGTTGCCACACGGCGCTCTCTTAGCCTCGCATAACCGGCAGGAGCATTATGGGCTTTGTCTCACTTGTGCTGGGCACTTGCCCGCGGTTTCGTCGTTCTCACCGACATCGCCAGCGGCGCCGAAGGAAGCAAGTGCCTCATCAATCTCGTCGTTTGCGCTCAAGGCCGTCCCGCACTTTATCCAACACCGTCGCGCACTCCCTAGCGTTTCATTGAGGTACCAGCTATGGCATCCATCCAGCAGAAGATCACACTTACAAGCATCGCGATTTTCGTGTTGGCTGGTGGGGCTACCGGCACCGGTCTTTGGTCTGTTTTAACCTTTGCGAAAAAGGCCGAAGAAATCACGTACTCGTCGAAACTTTTACAGAACCACATGCAGGCTAACATGATGCATAATGCCCTTCGTGGCGATGTTCTCGCATCCCTGTAGGCGTCCGATCCCTCGTCCGGGATTTCGTTGGATGCCGTGAAACAAAATTTCACGGAGCATGCTGCGGCACTTGATCAAATGCTTGCAGAAAACAAAAGGCTCGCCAACGATTCCCAGATGCAAAAAGTGTCGGCTGGCTTCGAGCCCATCTGTTGGTCTTTCTTGATAGCGCCACCCGCCTTGTCGCATTGGCACAAACAGACAAGGCCGAGGCCAAAAAGGCCTTGTCTGACTTCACGAAGCAGTTTTCGGCTCTCGAAACCGCGATGGAAGAGGCAAGCGATCAGATAGATGCGCGTTCTGAGCAGGGCTCGGACTGGGTCAGTATCGACATAATCTTAGATATTCTGCACGGGCTTTTTGGAACGGCAGTCTTGCTGATGGGCCTAATATTCTATCTCTTCCGCAAAACAGTCAGCAGACCCCTTCTTATGTTGGCAAGGGACATGGCGGCCCTAGCAAGCGGGAGAACTGACATTGAGTGTAAAGTGATAGGGCGTAAGGACGAAATCGGCTCGATGGCCGCGGCGGTAGAAGTGTTTCTTCAGGCGGCTATCGCCAACGAGCAGTTGGAAGCAGATGCTGAACTTGCCCGTCGTCAGGCTGAATCCGATCGTCGCGCCGCCCAGGAAAACGCTGAAGCCGATGCAGCTGAGCGGTTGAGAGTGGCTACATCTGGGCTTGCAACTGGACTGAAGCGCTTGTCGGCCGGTGATCTTTCGTGGCAGTTGAATGAAGCGTTCTCCCGCGACTTTGAACCGTTGCGTCACGACTTCAACACGTCGGTCAAACAGCTTAGAGATACGCTACGGGCGATCTCCGATAGTATCTCTACTATTAACAACGGTTCGCGGGAAATCGCTTGCGACGCCAACGATCTTTCTCGCAGGACCGAACAGCAGGCTGCGTCTCTTGAGCAAACAGCCGCGGCGTTGAATGAAATCACCATCAACGTGTCCAATTCGACCAGGAGAACTGTTGATTCGCAATTCGATGCGGCGACCGCCAACGAAGACGCTTCCCGTTCCTCGAAGGTCGTCGCGCAGGCCGAAGATGCGATGCAGAGAATTGAAAATTCCTCTGTTCAGATTTCTTACATCATCGGCGTCATCGACGAGATTGCCTTCCAGACGAATCTTCTTGCGCTTAACGCAGGCGTCGAGGCGGCTCGTGCTGGCGAAGCAGGAAAAGGCTTTGGTGGCGCAGGAAGTGCGTGAACTGGCCCAACGCTCTGCGACCGCGGCAAAAGAAATCAAGGCACTTATCCATGCATCTACGATGGAGGTCGATACCGGCGTCCAGCTTGTGCGTGAAACTGGAATGGCTTTGAAAGAAATTGCTGCACGGATTGCTGACATCAATCAGCACATGAGCGCCATCGCCACCGCGTCCCGAGAGCAATCAATCGGGCTTGCAGAAGTCAATACCGCTGTCACTTTGCTGGACCAAACTACCCAGCAGAATGCGGCTATGGTAGAGCAATCAACGGCAGCTTCGACAGCGCTCGCTCAAGAAGCGGAAAAATTGCGCGAACTCGTCGGTCAATTCAATCTTGGAGCCACCACAACAGCATCTTCTGCTGTGGTGAAGCGAATAGCTCAGCTTGGCTGCGGCAATTCGGTTGTCGAACTGCGGCCGCAAGCCGTCGAAGGGTCCCTATTAGGAGAAATCCGAGAGAGCGGAATTTCAGAGGAGGTAGCGTCCGCTATATGGAGCTAGTTTCTTCTATCCAGCCACTGGTGTGTCAAAGTTGGATTAGTCCATCGTTCCATGATCGCAATCGAACAGTACAATAGTCATCCGTCGCTGAGACAACGCCCCTGACTACTTGGTACGCTATTCGTTTGGCATGTGGTTCCAAATCGCTCAAGTATCCCTAAGAAGCAAGTGAACCGTCTAGCGCGCAACGCAGGAACGCAGGCAGATCTTGGGCCAGAGGTTCGGGGTCACCGGCGCTCACGCGGTAGGAACTACACACTCAGGCACACGGACTTGATTCTCGAGATAATCCTCAATCCCGTATTTCGAACCTTCACGGCCCAGACCGGATTGCTTGATGCCGCCGAACGGGGCAACCTCGGTCGAGATCAGACCAGTGTTGACGCCGACCATGCCGTATTCGAGAGCTTCGGCAACGCGGAACCTCCGAGCTCAAGGCCGAGCTTCATGATTTCCTCGGCGCCCGGACGCATGAGGGTTTTACCAATGCTCGTCGAACCGGTGAAGGTCAACTTGCGCACCTTGTCGTTCTCGGTGAATTCCTTCCTCAGCGCAGGCGAATCTTTCGAGGTCACGACATTAAAGACGCCTGCCGGCAGGCCGGCGCGTTCTGCGAGAATGGCGAGCGACAGGGCTGAGAGTGGCGTCTCGGATGCCCGCTTCGAAATCATCGCATCCGGCGGCCACCGCCGGCGCAAACTTGCGAGCCAGCATAACGTTGGGGAAGTTCCAGGGCGTGATCGCTGCGACGACGCCAATCGGCTGCTTGATCACCAGGATGCGCTTATTTTGCTGGTGACCTCGGATCGTGTCGCCATAAACGCGTTTTGCCTCCTCGCCGAACCATTCGACATAAGACGCGCCGTATAAGATTTCGCTTTTATGAGTGGCTTCCGGATACGTTGGCGCCGCGAACGTTGAATGCTCGGCATTCATTGGAGCGGGGCGGATCGCCAGTTACCAACTGCCCCTGCTAGTCGAGACGTCCTACCGCCTCAGCGCCGATGTTCGCGAAGATAAAAACACTCTCTAATCTGGCCCACTCAGCCGAGATGCAATCGACGATACTTACCACTAAAATACAGTAGCGGGTCGCGGCGAGGATCGAAGGTTGCTCGCTCTACTTTCCCAACCAGGATAATGTGATCTCCACCGTCATATCTTGCGTGGGTGCTACATTCGATGGATGCCAGCGATTTTGGCAAAATTGGCGCACCGCTCTCTCCGACGCGCCATTCGACGTGAGAAAAGCGGTCGCCCGACTTGCTTGTAAACAGATTCGATGTCGGTTGCTGACCAATATGCAAGACATTGACCGCAAAACTATCGGTCTGCTCAAACGTGACAAGGTTGCTGGAACTTTTTGCTATACAAACCAATAGCAACGGCGGATCAAGGGACACCGACGTAAAGGAATTTGCCGTAAGGCCAATCGGTGTCGAGTCGGAGCGAAGTGCTGTGATGATCGTAATGCCGGTGGCAAAACAACCCATCGCGTTTCGGAGTGTTCGCGAATCAGATCCGGCAATATAGTCGGGCGGAGTGCGAGGGTCCTTCTGTTCCAAAAAGTTTAGGAGGACCGCGTTAAAGAGATCGAGGCGTTCTGCAGGATTGAGATATTCGGCGGTAGCGATCTCGACGACTTCAAGATTGGGCGCCGTTTGGTGGAAACTTAAGCATACGTCTTCTGCCCTGTCGGCATGACGACTGGCAACAAACATCAGAGGAACTGTTACGTTCGATGCTGCGGCCTCGAGACGAGTTCGCATGTCGCTTACGTCGAAAGTGATTTCGTACGAGGGATCCCAATCGAAGCCTCCATTGCCGGCTTCCTCTTGTGGATCGCGATCAAAATTAGGTGGCGCATCGCAAATCACCAGGCCGGACGCCACCGGCGCCCTGCTTTCCCCCAACGCGGCGCATGCTACCCATCCACCTACCGAGGTCGCAACGATGGTCGGACGCGAGGAAAGCTGGCTGAGAACATATCGCAGTCCTTCGACAAGCTCATCGAACGTCAATCGCCGCGTTCCGGGGCTTTCTATGAACTCGGGACCTCGTAGATCGATAGAGATCACCTGCCTACCTGCAGTGACCAAGGCTCGGGCGACATCCGTCCACGCCTCCTGGGTACGTCCGCCGCCGTGCAGTAGCAGCACGGTCGGGTCATCCGCATCACCTACGGTTTCGCCTTTGATTGTGGCGTTCCCAAACCCTCTGAAGTTCATCGATGTCATAGCGAACCTACCTTTACTTGGACCAACGCCATCTCAGATGATGGTCGATTAAAGAGATTACGGGGCATACTTTCCGGTCAGCTGCGGACCGAAGAAGCCAGGTCGCCCAGTTTTCTCGTGCTCGGCCCTCGTTTGCCGGTCCCAGGTTCGTTTAAGCTCATCCATAACGTCCATTGTGAGCCTCCCCAAACCTTTGACCTCCAGCTCAATTCGGTCACCGTCCATCAGGGGATGTAAGCCTTGGTGATTGGTGCCGAGTGCTATGATGTCTCCAGGTTCGATTGTGTGCACAGAGGAAACAAATTCAACGCACCGCTCAATGCGATAAGCCATGTCCCTAGTGTTAAAATCTTGCATCAACTGGCCGTTATTCCAAAGCTTGACGTCAAGGTTTTGTGGGTCGGCGATCTCATCTTTCGTCACCACGTAAGGACCGACGGTGCAGAAAGTGTCGCGCGATTTCATCTGGTAAAAATTGTTCCTGTCGGGTCCTAACCCACGCACCGAACCGTCGATAAGGTTTACGTAACCGAACACATGCTCCATCGCTTGTGATGCCGGCACCTGATAGCCCCGCTTACCAACAATCAAGGCCATCTCCGCTTCGGCCTCAAAAATGCTGCCCGGAACGTCAGGAAGTACCATAGTCTCGCCGGGACCACTGATTGCGCCGGCCGTTTTGTGAAAGGCATTGATGGGTGCGGGAGGGATACCGCTGCCATCTTCAATGAAGTTCATTGCCAGGCAATCGATATTGATCGGCCGCCGGACTGGTGCCAGTAGTTGCACACTGCTTAGGGGCCGCCCCGAACCGGAACGCGCCGCCTCGCTCAACAACGGCCCGAACCGATCCCAATGCTCGATCAGCGCCCCAAAGTCGCCAGGCCGAATATATGCCTCACCGGGTTCATTTGGATAAACCGCGACCTTCTGTGCAAGGACGGCGTCCGATACGTCGATAATTTCATTTCCAACCACGACACCCAATCGCGTATTATCAAAATAAGCCAAACGCATTGTAGCTCTCCCTTAAGGTCTTGTTGTTGTGTCGCATCGCATTTTGTAGCTGATGCAACTTCAACGGCGACGCCGAAGCGCCTTCGGACTGAGCGATAAAGGCGAAAAGCCCCAATCGACTGCGTTGATAGTAGTGCCTGCCGGGACAATCCTATCGATCTCGTTCATGATGTCGTCCGCCAGAACCACATCTATTCCTCTCAGCGCACTCTCGAGGTGAGCAAGGCCATCGGGGCCTAGAATCACCGAGCTAACTGCGGGATGGTTGAGCGCGAACGCCAGCGCCAGCTCAGGCAGGGAAATCCCTGCCTCTTCTGCGAGAGTCGCTAGTTGATCAGCCGCCTCTAGCTTTAGCTGGTTTTCGGGGATCGCTGTATCGTAGAGACTGGCAAAGATCGGGATCTTGGAGCGTAATGGACGCGGCGGCTCAGCGCCAACTCTATAGGCACCAGAAAGCCAACCTCCACAGAGCGGGCTCCAGACGAGCACTCCGATGCGGTACTTCTGGCAAGTTGCGAGTTCTGCCCGTTCGACCCCTCGAGCAAGGAGGTTATAACAAATTTGCTCGCTGGCGAACCGGCCGAGGTTGCGCCGCTGAGACACCCACTGGGCTTCCACAATATCGGGCGCGCTTGTCGATGAAGAACCGAAATAACGAATTTTGCCCTGCTTTACGAGATCGGTCAGCGCCTCCAACGTCTCCTCCAGATCACAGTCCGGCGCGGGGCGATGAAGATGATAGATGTCGATCCAGTCAGTCTGCAGCCTTCTTAGGCTTGCCTCGACCGCCTGTATGATCCATCGCCGCGAGGCGCCTGCTCGATTGACTTCCGGGCCCGAAGGGCTGCCAAATTTGGTGGACACGATAACATCGTCGCGGCGGCCTTTGAGAGCCGCGCCGACAATTTCTTCTGCCTCTCCGTTTGAGTAGACATCATTGGTGTCAATCAGATTGACGCCAACATCAAGGCTCTTATGGATCACCTTTTGCGCTTCTGTATGGTCCGGATTGCCCGAAGCGCCGAAGTTGGCCGTTCCCAGGCTCATTACGCTCACTTTTAGGCCCGTTCCTCCTAGGTGCCGATATTGCACGACGTGCTCTCCTCCCGATTATATAGTTCCGCCTCCCCGGAGGCT
Organism: Agrobacterium vitis; assembly: GCF_014926405.1. Lineage (NCBI taxonomy): Bacteria > Pseudomonadati > Pseudomonadota > Alphaproteobacteria > Hyphomicrobiales > Rhizobiaceae > Gillisella > Gillisella vitis. Next base: position 1,404,508 of record NZ_JACXXJ020000003.1, on the reverse strand, counting down.
CCTCCAGCTTGGCTGATGGTCAATAGGATTGGAGTACCAATCTACTGCCGGCTATTTTCCCCTTTGCGCAAAACGCTAAAGCCAGGATCCATTCCGAAGAGTGCCCGCGTGAATGGCTGCGACGCGAAATCGAACACCAAACCGTCACGATGTACGGCCGCATGTACGTCTCTTACGATCCTCTGAAGAGGATCTTTGAGCGATAGCGCTCGCGCCCCCGCCATTCCAAACATACGGTCGGCTGCATTCACCGCCAGCTTCGCGGCGTATGCCCGGTCACGGGCATAACGCGCCAACGTGACGGTGGTGAACGTCTCGCCCCGCTCCCCTTTGTTCTGCGCGTCCTGAAAGTCCAGATGGAGGAGAGCCTTTGCTGCGTCGATTTCCGCACAAGATTCAGCGATCTTATTTTGCACCACCGCAGAATCCGCGGAACGGGGTCCTCCGGAGGTCCCGCGCATTCTCTCGACGATCTCGTCTACCGCCCCCTGAGCCATGCCGATTGTCGGAGCCACGAGGTCCCAAACGACCAAGGCATATTTCGGGACGGTGTATCTGCGCTGCGAGTGATATGGCATAGGCGGGCGCTGCGCCGGATGGTCTACGTGATAAAGTTCTCCCCCGCCAAACTGGGTTCGATAATCGGGCACGAATACCTCGTCAACGACGATGTCCTTGCTGCCGGTACCTTCAAGTCCGGACACAGCCCATGTTCCATCAATCACTTTGAAGGCCGATCGCGGCAAGATCGCATCCATCTTGCCTTCAGGCCCGTCTACGATAGCAAACACCCACTGAGCGTGGTCACATCCACTGACGAAACGCCAATGGCCCGAAACGTGAAAGCCGCCTTGGACTCTTCTATAATCAGACTTTACACTGAAGCTGGCGGACGAGGTGATGATATCGGGACCGTCAGCAAAAAGCTCTTCCTGAGCGTTGGGGCCGAAATAAGCCAGCCAGTATGTATGCGCGCCCCAAAGGGAGTAACACCATGCAGTCGAGCCACACGCTCTAGCCAGCTCCATCGCCACCTTGTGATGTGTGTCGAATTCAACGTCGAATCCGCCGAAACGGGATGGAACTCCAATCCTGTTTAACTGGGCGGCTAGAATATCCTGTACAGTCTCATCCAGAACTTTCCCGGCCTCGGCGGTCTTGGAGGCACGCGCCTTCAAGATAGGAACCAACGCCTGTGCGCGCCGCAGCAGCTCTGCAGAATCAACAGCCGTGCAGCTATTGGTGATAGTGGCCGTTTGATGTGTCACTCCGCCGTTCCTTTCGTTTCTTCGAGTGCAGCGCGCGAGCACGACTCGCCTGCGAGGTCGCCTGAATCTGCCTGGCTGAGTAGCTGAGCAAGGGGCCAAAACGGAATAAAATTCCGTCAGACGAAATCTGACCACTATTGCGCTTACTTGTCAAGTGAATCTCGCCGTAATCCGCTATCTCAACAACCGCCAATCATCTCAGGAGTTCTGGAATCACATGCCGCCAGCGGGAGCATCGGTGTCTTACCGGTATTGGTGATGACTGGTTGTCAGGCCCTGTGAAAGGTCAGTTGACGACATACGGAAGTGTTTTGGTACCAAAACCATCAGGAGCCGTGGAGCCCCACAGGTCCATAAGATCCTGCTTATCGTTGTCGGACCAGATACCAGGTTCTCTGAAGTCATCGACATCGATATGCTCCATCGAAGTTGAGACCTCAACGATGCACCCGAGCGGATCTCTGTAGTAAGAAAAGATATTGTTCCCCGCCCCGTGGCGGCCTGGGCCCCAAAGCAAGCGCCTGCCTTTTGCGGCGAGTGTGTCTGCCAGGTCCGCTATGTCAATCACCGATCTCGCGGCAAAACCGTAGTGATGCAGCCCAGACCCGATACCTGCGGCAAGTAGGTGATGGTAACCATCCGCCCCCCGATACCACGCGTTCGAGAAATTCTCGGTCCGGTCAGAGAGCCGCAGACCCAGCATCCTTGTGACCAGATCATGGAAGCCCTGCGGATCATTCGTCCTGGTAGTGCAGTGATCAAGCCGCGCAATCCTGCACGGATTGTAGCGGTGGAGCTGCCCGTTTATTCGGGCGACGGGAGTATGCACTTCGAATACGGGCCCAAAACCGGTTCTAAAGGTGACGGATCTCTCGACTCCAGGAACCGTAGAGTCGTCGCGAACGACTTCAAGGTCTTCGGACCTCAGTCGCTGCATTATTTCGTCGACGGCAGCGGCGTCAGTTGCTTCTAAGCCGATCGAAACGACGCCGGTTTCTTTCGCCGTCACATAATTTATCTCGCATTCCCGCGCGTTACTGGAGAGTTGCACTGTATTGTCTCCGCAGGCCCGCCGTCGCAATCCAATCGTTTGTTGCAGATCGTTCGCGACCGTGTCGATATCTGATGAGGAGAAGGTGAGGATACCAATTTGCCGAATTAGACTCGTCATTGATCACTCCATTGTAGCCGCTATGGGTCATTGCGTCTGGTGATATCTCTCGCGGTCACGCGTCCTCGGCGCTAGGATTTGCTGCTCGCTGAGTGAAGCATTTGGGCTTAAGTACGGTCGCGCGATCCCATCTGTGGCGTCAGCCTTTGTTCGGGCCGCTTCCATCGAATGGTTGAGGTGACCAGATATTTCGCACAAACTCATCTGGACGCCAGTTCTTTGGCCGCTGTGGGCGATCAGCATGCCATGGACGAGGTTCAAAATACCCGAGTTCCTCGTCTTTCATCTGGTCCATTTCGGCATAAAGCTCGACTGGGAAGCCATCTGGGGAAAAGTGGTAACTTGCGCAATTATGACCGGCTGAATGGCGGGCAGGCCCCCATTCGAGAGGGTAGCCAGTTATCGTGAGATGGTCAGCCGCTCGGACAAGCTCCGAGAAATCCTTTACCTCAAATGCGATGTGATCAAGCCTTGACGGTCCAGAGAAAAAGTTGACCGTATGGTGATCAGGACTGCACCGTAGAAAGACCGCCAAGCCTTCTGCCCAGTCGGACTTCCTAAATCCTAAGGCATTGACATAGAATTCCGCTAGATCCTCAATATTTGGTACCTGACAGGCGACATGACCAAGCTTCAGGGGACTTATAGGGCGATAATGCGGAATCTCAGGAAGGAATGCGGAAGAATTGAAAAGCTCGATCTCGGTTCCTTCTGGATCATGGAAGGCGACAACCCGCCCGACGGAGGAGGCGCGACCCTCTCTAATCTCAGCTTTGATACCAAGCGCCTTAAGCTCCCGCTTTGCATATTCCAGGCTTACCGCTGGCGCGATCTCAAATGCGAGCCCGAGCAAGCCGGCCGTATCGCCTGGCTCCAGAACGATCGATTCCAGGCCACAAGATGTGGCGAGGACGACCTTTCTCTCGGTCCGTTGTGAAACGGATAGCCCGAGGATCTCCTTGAAATATTCTGCCTGCTCTTGCATGCGAGGTGTACTGAAGCTGGCGTAACCAAGTCGCCGAGATTTAATCATTTTGATTTCCTCCCCGATAATCCTTGTCGCTAATTCACGCCAATTGCGCGTCGGGCCTTTTTGTTGGCGGCGCTGGGATCAGCAAGTCCCCGACAGAACTTTGCAGGATTGTGATGCAGTATCTTAAGCTTCTCCTCGTCTGAGAGGAAGGCAAGCTTGGGATGTTCGGCAAACATTGGAACAAGGTCGTCCACCGTTCGCTCCGTGCCTGCACGTCTTAATCCGCCAGTTCCGGGCGACTCGCTTCCAAAGCACATTTGGGCCGGGGTGCGCTGATGCACGGCCGCCGCAAGAAAATCGAGATCGTGCGCACAGGTGTCGAAAAAGAGGTTTTCTGATAAATCCCGCTCGGGCTTGGGATTAACCAGCGGCGATTGCTGAACGAAACGGTCAAGCGCGCCACCACAGTGGCAGATGAGAACACGCAGGCGGGGGAACCGCTCGAAGACGTCGCTGTGCCGCAACGCCATCAACGAATAGTATTGCTCCCACACAAAGGCCATTTGCGAGTCGATCGGAATGGTTTCGAACCGCTGATCCAGCGAGCCGGAGCCATGCACGATAATCGGCAGGTCATGCTCCTGGCAGTAGTCGTAGAGCGGATCCCAATAGCGGTGATTGAGCAGTGGAGTGTCGCGTCGTCCAGTGGGATCTGGGAACACATAGGTGGCGGCGAAGGCATATTCCTTTACGCAACGCTCAAGTTCGGGAAGCATGTGGGACGCGTCATTTTCAGTCGATAGCTGCGGGAGTTGGCAAGCTCCTACAAAACGATCAGGTCGCGCCTGACAGAAACGAAAAATCAAATCGTTGATGAAGATCGTCCATTCCTTAAAGAGCGCCGACGGGAGCCAACCGTGAAACTCGACCGGATGTGGGCCAAGAATTTGGGCGTCGATGTTGCGCGCTTCCAAATAGCGCGCATGCTGGTCTGCGAGTTTGCGGATGTCTTCATTGGAAGACTGCGGCACCATGTCTCGCTTCTTCATCGTCAGGAACGGCGCTACTGGATCGTCCGCCAGTCCTGAGAGCGGACTGGGAATGGCCGTGTTGCTCCCGAGAAGAAGTGCCAGATAGCTGGATGCAGGGACTACGGCGCGCATGTGGCCATGCACGTCGAGAACCTTGTGTTGAGAATACATTTGCTTCACTCCTCCTCGCTGGCGCCATGCCTGAAGTGGCGCCTACACTTTCATTCAACTCGCACTGAACATCTTCCCGCGGCCGGTTTAAGCCATATTCCTCGCCGCACATTCCAACAGACGGAACATCATTTCATTTCCATTAGCATGCATTTCCAGGCTGGACAATACCTTCACGGACAAAGGACGTCCTATGTGGATGGAAAAGGATCAATCAAGGGATACAATTGGTCGTTGGCCGATCGCACAGCGCGGCGATTAGGGTGAGACGAAACTCACTTTGATTTCCGCTACGCACGATTGCATTCAAGGCCGCCACAGGTTCGGCATCCTGCAGGACACGCGCATTGTCCTTCCGCTCGTCACATATTCCGGCAGGCGGAAACAATTTGCCCTTTGATGGCGGTTATACTAACTGTGGCATAACGAGTTACCATCGACAGGAAAAAGAACAAGTGGTTACGCCAATCTCCGTGCCCAAAGTACGAGCAGTCGAAAGAGCTGCCAGGATTGTTACAACTCTCGCCGAACATCCCTATCCGATGGGGATCCTTGAACTGGCCGAACGTGTACAGCTCTCGCCTGGGAGTACTCATCGGCTTATGGCGACGCTGGTAGGCCTCGGCTGGATTGAACAGAATTCTCGGACCTCGAAGTATCGGTTGGGTACGCGAATGCTCGGCATCGGAACCACAGCTTTGCTTACAAATCCCGCGGTGCTCGAAGGGACCGCCTTTCTTGCTCGACTTGTCGAGGCTACGGGTCATGATGCTCAACTGAGCACTCTGGTAGGCATGCGCGTCGTTTCTCTTGCCCATGTTGCTGGCCCGAAAACCCTAAGGCCAGAGCTGAAGTTCGAGCCGGGGCTAGCCCAACCGGCACATGCCAGTGCTGACGGCAAATTGCTCCTTTCTTTTTTAGACGAATCGGAGCGCAGATATCTCTATGAGGTCGAAGGGCTCCCGACCTACACCTCGAAGACTATTACGGATATCGTCGAACTCGAGAAAGAGATGGGACAGATTCAGGCGCAAGGCTACGCAGTCGACAATGGTGAGCGTTTTGAAGACACCCGTGGCATCGCGGCGCCGGTGCTTGGTACGGATCAGCAGCCGATTCTGGCCGTTCTTTGCATAGGCGACCTAGATCTCTCGAACGGAAACCAGCAAGCGCTTTCTCGCTACGTAACGTCGCTGGCGCGGGAATTAGCCGATAGGCTCCTAAAGTTCGGAGACTCAGGACCCACCGGCAGACCACGCAAGTAGGTCGAATTTCGAATGCGCCGCCACTGAAAAAGCGGGGCCTGTACCCTGGGCCTCTTACGTTTCAGAGAAGTCAAAGTCTCGTCGCCTGCTCTTCATTAATAACATGGTTGATCACAAATCGGGCCGCGTTTGCCGCCGGCACGCCGGCGACTACGGCTGCCTGAAGGACGACCTCTTGAATAGTGTTTGCGGAAATTCCGGCGCGAAGCGCCGCTCGAACGTGGATTGCCAGGCCATCGGTGTGCTTTAGGCAGGTCAGCATAGCAATATTCAAAAGTCGGCGTGTGGAGATATCGAGGCCCGGGCGACTCCAAACCTCTCCCCAGTAGACTTTCGTCATAAACTCTTCGAACGGTTCTCTGGGCAGGTTTCCACCCTGAGAAACGACATACTCCTCTCCAAGAACGGCCCGCCGCACGGTGTTTCCCCGCTCCATTGTTTCACCGATCAGGTGACGGAGCAACAGATCATTGAAGGACGCCGGCTGCTCGAGGTTCGGCAGGTGCGAACCGTCCGCCAAAGCGGTTAAGGCCGCTCCCTTAATCGCCAGCGTCGTTTCAGTACAAGATTGTATGGAGATCACCGAATCAAGCGCGCCGGCAATGACAAGTGTAGGAGCCTTGATTTCAGGGAGTTCCTGGCGGAGGTCAGCCTCGGCTAGAAGTTCACAGCAAAGAGCATACGCCTCTGCATCGATCTGAGTGAAGTTTTTATGTAAACTGTCGATGAGTACGGTGTTCTCGGCGGAAAACCGCGGGGTAAACCAGCGCCCAGCAAGCTCCTGCTTCGTCGGCCGTGTCCCGTCGCGACGCACGTTGCCGGCTCTTTCGTTCCATAAATCGGCCGGCCCGATGACAGGGGCGGTGCAGCACAGAACAAGGCGCGTGACACGTTCAGGATAGCGCGCGGCGATCCACATTGCGACCATCCCGCCCATTGATGATCCGACCAGCGAAAAGGTGTGACCGCCGATACTGTCAACGACTTCCAGCACACGCCTCCCCAGGGTTTCGGCCGTATACGGACCTGGTGTCAGGCCCTCTCCTCCATGTCCGGGATGCTCGACGCGCAATACTCTGAACCATCCGGTGAGCGCCATCATCTGCGGCTCCCACATCTCTTTCGAAATCCCAAGCGAGGGGAGCAGTACGAGGAGCGGTGCGGCATCAGGCCCGCGCAGGTCGTATGCCACGGGGTGTCGACAGGAATCGATAAGAACTACAGGGGCCATGATAGGTTCATCCTTGTTGATGGCGCATGACGGCAACATTTGCGAGCCGGCCGAAAACTTCCTCTTCTGATTCGCGCTGAGGTGACGCGGCGCTGGTTGGACTTCCCAGCTTCAAAAGCGAAGCCTCCCGCCCTTTCTCATTCAAAGGGATTAAGCGATCCCGCGAAAAGGGACAGAGGCGGATGCGCATCCGGATCGGTCATCACGTCCAGTAACCATGGACTGTCATCATTGAAGGCTTCGGTAAGCCGCAAAACGAGTTCGTCTACGTCTCCGACCCGGGCTGCTCGGCAGCCGCAGGCTTGAGCGATGGCAGCATGATCGACGGGAGCGAAATGGCACGCCGTTGTGAAGGTCCCAAATTTTACCGATTCCGCATCCTTTTGGTAACCAAGCACACCGTTGTTCAAAACAATGACACAGACCGGTATCTGCATCCGCGCCATTGTTTCCAGTTCGGCCCATGAATGGGCAAATCCACCGTCACCGACGATGGCGATGACCCGCTCATCCGGTCGCGCCAGTTTGGCACCCATGGCCAGCGGCAGGCCCCAGCCAAGTCCAGCGAGCCCGCGCGGCGTAATGTAACGCGTTCCCACGGCGGACGATCGCAACTGCCCCGCTACCCACATTGATGAATAACTGGCGTCCGCGGCGACGATGCTTCGTTCGGTCAGCAGCTTCTGCAACTCCGCCATAACCCGCTCCGGTCGGATCGACGAGGCATTTTGCGACAATGTAGGCTCGAGGTCCCGCGCATACGCCGCCCAGGCGGCCGCGATCTGGTTTTCAAGCGCGTAACGTCCGGCACGGCGACGGGAGAGCTTAGACGTCTGCAGGGCGGCGGCAAGAGCGTTCAATGTGCTGGCGGCATCTCCCACCAGTCGCACGGCTTCATAATTTCGTCCAATCTCGTTGGGATCGATATCGATATGCAACACTCGGGCCGAAGGCGGGATCAGCCGCCACGTGTCCGTACCGTTCTGGTTAGTGCGCGTCCCGACCAAGAGGACCACATCCGCCCGCTCGAGGATCGGTCGCGTGTGCCGTCCCACTGACCTTGGTCCGTTCAACGCCCCGAGTACACCGCATGAAAGCGGATGATGCTCATCGACGGCTCCCTTACCCATATTCGTTGTAAAAACCGGCAAATGGGCCAACTCTTGAAGTTGGGCCAGGGCCGTAGCGCCGCCGGCGGAATGAACCCCTCCGCCAGCGAGGACGACGGGATGGGCTGCCTCAGCGATCAATCGGGCCGCATGCTGAACCTGCGCGGCGCCGGGCTGGATCGTGTCCAACGGCCAATTGCCCAATGTGTCAGCGCGCTCATAGAGCTGTTCGCGGGCAGGTTCGCGTAACAAGTCCCCCGGAAGCAGCAGTACCGCAGGTCCCGGACGACCGCTTGCGGCCGCGACAAACGCTTGGTCGATGTAGTCTTCTACCCGATCATTGGTTATGATGCGTCTCGTCCACTTGGCGCAGCCCGAAAACACCGCGAAATGATCGAGCTCTTGGAACGCGTTGCGGTCCATGTATGGACGCTCTACTTCCTGCACCAGAGCGACAATTGGAACAGATGCTTTGAGCGCCTCCGCTAGTGGGGCGACTAGCAATGTGGCAGCCGGTCCGTTCTGGGCACATACAACAGGAACCTGACCGGAAATGCGGCCATACCCGTCGGCCATCGCCCCGCCCATATTCTCTTGCCGATACGCGATTTGACGGATTCCCAGCGTTTCACAGGCTAGAACCACAGCGGAGGGGAGACTCTGCGCGAAGATCATTTTCACGCCATGACGCCTGAGCGATAGCGCAATCCGTTCAGCTACGGTCATTGTTTCATCCATCACCGCCATAAGACCCTCCCACGGTCAAAGTTTCAATCCGCCTCTTGAAATATGTTTCCATATAGCGGAATATTTCTAGGGCTCGTCAAGCGCGAATATTCAGTGGGAGGGACTTTCAGTGATTTGGACAACACCGACGATGTGAGCACCCAACGTCTTCACATCTTCATAGCGATCGGGCATCCGAAGCGTTCAACCCCGGGAGAGCGGCCTCTCGAAGTGCTATGGGATCTAGACGCGAAAGGTATCGAAAGTACGCCTGAACCATGGCGACAACGCCAGACACGACGAAGGAAGATGTGGTCATCGCGCACGTCGGGGCGGCAATTCTAGGGAGAGCCCTCCACGGGGACCTCTAAGCACGCGCCAGCAATCGGCAAAGCCAAGGCCGTACTGATGACACGGCAGCAAGGACCGCAGGCAGCTTTTTTCTCCGCCGAGGTCTGCTGGGACATAACCATAACGCATATTCAGGACGAACCAATGATTCTCGAGAACAATAGCTTCGATGTGGCAATCGTGGGGTACGGGCCGGTCGGGGCCACGATGGCAAATTTGCTTGGTAAAGCAGGTCTCTCCGTTCTTGTACTAGAGCGGGAAGCGGGCTCAAACTCTCTGCCAAGGGCAGTAAGTTTCGACCTCGAGATCATGCGGGTATTCCGTTCGCTCGGACTGGCAGACGCCATCGAAACAATCGCCCGGCCATCGACCCAGGGCACTCACTTCATCAACGCGCAAGGAGAAACTTTGCTCAAGCGGCGTGGGTCCAACTGGCTGTTTCATCAACCCCATCTGGAAGCCGAGCTGCGCCATGGTGTTGATCGCTACAGTACAATTACGGTGTTGCAGCAGCACGAAGTGATTGCCATTGAGCCTGAAGGCGCTTATGCCTTGCTGAGAGCCAAAGATCTTATTGGCGACAAGGAACAAGAATTCCGAGCACGATTTGTCGTCGGATGCGATGGTGCCCGCTCCTTCGTCCGCAGACAAATAGGCTCCGCAATGGAAGACCTTGGATCTCATCAGCCTTGGCTAGTGGTTGACCTGCTTATGGACTTGAACTCGTCCAAAGCACGAAATCTCCCGGAGTATTCCATACAGTGGTGCGACCCTCAGCGGCCAATGACCTTTTTTTGGGTTGGAGATAACCGACGTCGCTGGGAAATCATGCTTATGCCGACAGACGATCCGGAACGGATGACCGATCCATCGGTATTCTGGCCATTACTTTCCCGGTGGATTGGCCCCAACGACGCCAACATTGAACGCTCGGCTGTGTACACATTTCATTCTCTGATCGCCGAAGGTTGGCGACACGGCGCGCTGCTGCTGGCCGGCGATAGTTGTCATCAGACGCCCCCTTTCCTTGGCCAAGGGCTTTGCGCGGGCATCCGCGATGCCGTTAATTTGGCATGGAAACTCGATGCGGTCATCAGGGGGGGCGCCGATCCCGGGATTTTAGACACGTATGAATGCGAAAGGCGTCCGCATGCTAGGACGTTCATCGAGCTTGCCGTCCATCTTGGAAGTATCATCCAAACCACCGACAAACAGGCAGCTACCGAGCGCGATCACCGTCTTGCGATCGATGCCGACAACGTTTTTGAGTATCCTAGGCCACAGTTAGGTCAGGGAATTTGGGACCAAGGGCCGGCACCAAATGGGCGGTTATTTCCCGAGACGCGCCTTAGAGATGGACGTTTTTTGGAAGAACGGATCGGAGGGCGCTTTGCCGTCCTCGGGGACGCAAGTCAACTAGAGTTAGTCGATCCAAGCATTAGAGGCATCTGGGAGGATCTTAGCGCGATAATGATAGATGATCTTAGCGCCGAGCTCATCGCGACCCTTGCGGATTGGAACGTGAAGGCTGTCATTCTCCGGCCCGATGGCTATGTATTCGGGGTGGCGGATGATAGCGCGGGCTTATCCAAGCTCACGTTGCAGCTTGCTCGACAGCTTCAAATCCCGTTGTCTGATGACACATTCCAAGACGCCTAAGGTAAGCCAACCACGCCCGCGCTGATTTTTTTGATGTGCCGACGCGACGCGGTGTCAGTCCGTCGCGGACCGTTGAGCGTAGCAGCAGGCGGTAGTGCCTCGGCCGCGGTGCCGGCTCAAGGATGCATGCGCTGCATCGATGATACCGAGAGACAAAATGCGAGGATCTCGTGACTGTCAATGATGCCATCAAACAACGACCGATGAGTGCAGCTCAATAAGGCATTGTTGGGCTTTGCCTTGTCTTGGCAAAATAGACGGCTACGAAGTCGTCGTCATGCCTTTTGAATGTCTTCGATTGCGACGGTTTGGAGCCTTCCGAACTATGAGGTGGGATACTTTTTGAGCGCCAGTGTTTTTGGAAAGGCAATGGGCGCGCTGATCATCTCGCCCATTGCGGATCGCATTGGGCGCCGCAAGCACGTTCTGCTGTGCCTTGCCGCAATTACCATCGCGATGGTTCTTTCGGCATTGGCACAGTCGTTGGCTCAGCTTCTCATGGCGAGGGGTTTCGCTGGGGTGTTCATTGGTGAGCTAGTGTCGAGCTTCAATAGCATGGTTTCTGAATATTCATCCGAGAAACGCAGAGAAACCGTATTTGGTATCTCCGGGATGGATTTCCTCTTGATTCATCGCTGGCTGGTTTTGCAATCGCGCCGTTGACAGATGCGTTCGACTGGCGCGCACCTTTCTATTTCGGAGCCGGGCTTTCCGGCTTATCTCTCCTCGCTGCGTATTGCGCTTTGCCGAAATCGGTGGAATTATCCTCCATAAACGGCCAAAGCATGCTCTCGCAACCTACAATCGGATCGCGAGGTTGATCGGTCACTCCGAAGCATGGTACTGCCAGAAGTGACAGGTGAACAAAGGAAGCATCGGGGTCTGGGTGGTGTTCTTGAGCGCGATCTGATCTGGCGAACGATGTTTTTGTGGCTGGGCTACGCATCATTTACTTCGGCCTTCTATTGTGCCGACACCTGGTATGCCAAAATAGTGACGGACGCTTCCGGCGATCCCCAGCTTGCCATTGTCGTCGGCATGCTGATCGCATCTGGCCGTGTGCCCGGTGCACTCATTTTTGCCGTACTGGCCACAAAAATCAAACCACGAATTGCAACTGTTCTGATCGTGGGCTCGAGAGGATTAGCCTAGCTTACCATCTTTATGCGGCCAACGTCGCAATGAAAGCTTTGCGAAGAGGCTGGCGCTCTTTGTCGGCATTTGCACGAACGGCGGTATTGCCGCATACTTTGCGATCACCCCAGCGATCTATCCGACTGTTGCGCGGTACGGGCGTCGGTTTAGTGATTGGCTTTGGCCGCAGCGTCGCAATTGTGACGGGATACATGTTGACCTATTACTGGAGCCCGGCTTCGACATACAAATTTTCCGGTCTGGCTTGGTATTGTCCGCTCTCTTCACTCTCGCGCTTGATTTGACCTATAGTCGGGGTGGTCGCCAATAACGGCACTGCATCAGCCCCCGCAGGCCGGACACACTTAGCTGGATCCGATAGGCCGAGATATTCGTCTTGGCAACGGCTCAGACGGTCATTCTGCGGTAGCCTCGAGCGGATGGGGTGATTTTTTGATCGAGCGGTCACACTTAAAAGCTGATCCGCCTCGTTCTCTCAGGTAAAATTGTACCCGCCCTGATGTTGTAGGTTATTCTTCGCGCGTGCGCCGAAGTCGCTTTGGGTGAGCCGCCAGTACAAAATCATGAGTTACCTCCCAGAACTTTTCCGAAAACCCGAGTTCCTTTGCTCGCTGGGGATTTTCGGTCTTACGAAATTCGGCGAGCAGGCTCTCCTTGACCCCGAACACAGCATCTGAATTGATGTAAGGGTCGTCAGGATCGAAGATGTGGGTCGTCAGCGTCTCAAAACCGTCTGCCTTGATGATGTAGTGCAGATGGGCTGGCCTAAACGGATGACGGCCGAGGTGTCCAAGTAGCTGGCCGACCGGGCCGTCCGCGGGGATCGGATAATATTTCGGCTTCACGGCCCGGAACCAGTAACGTCCGTCCTCGCGGGTGCGGAAGACGCCGCGCAGGTTGAAGTCCGGTTGAATACCCTTCTGCTGCACGTCATAGAAGCCCTCGTCATTCGCCTGCCAGACATCTATGACGGCGTTGGATATCGGTCCGCCCTCGGTATTAAGAATGCGTCCGCCGATGACCATATCCTCGCCCTTCTGATCGAGGCAGATATTGGCGCCCATTGGCAATTCCGGGGCATCTGCGACGTGAAAGGGTCCGAGCACCGTGCTTTCCGAGGCGCCGGATGGTTTGCGGTTGTTGATGGCGTCGACGAGCATGGAGACGCCGAGCACGTCGGACAAGAGGATGAACTCCTGTCGCCAATCGGTGCAAGTGTGCCCCGTTCGGGTGAGGAAGAGGATCGCTTCCATCCACTCGTCCTGGGTCGGCTCCAATTCCTTCACCGCCTCGTGCAGCTTCCGGGTGACGACCTCCATCACCTCTTTTAGTCGCTCGCTCTTGGCATTTGCGTTGCGGTTTGTAACGACTTCGACGGAGTTTTCTTCAGTGAAATAGCCTTTTTCCCAAGTGCTCATGTTTGCCTCATCTAGCTAGGATGGTCTTCAGGACACGGCGCAGGTTGCCTTCCGGATCGACGATCACGGCATGCGAACGCCAAGCAACGTGATGGTCGGGACGAACAAGCAACGCGCCGGTATCGCTAATCTCGTTGGCGCGCGCCCAGTCGCCGGTCAGGTCCTGCCACTTCTGCCGTGGCCCGATCTTGTGGACGACGATCGGTATGCCAAGCTCTTTCGACAGAGTCTTGGCCGCCGTGATCCAGCCGTCGCCACCGATACCGGTGAGCAGTGTGAGGACCCCGTTCCCCGTCAAATCGAGGCTCGAGACCTTTTCGCCGTCTGCACCGAACAGCCAGACATGCGGCAGCCGAGCTCCCGGCCAAGTCGTTGATTGAAAATGCAATTCCGGATCTTTCTCGAAGATCGGTTCAGGCTGGCCGTCAGTCACCACGGCATTCGACTTGTAACGCTGGTTCATCTCGACGCCGTGGGCATCGAACTCGTAGACCTTGTGGGCGATCGCCTCCCGGATTGCCTTGCGTTGATGCTCGGCACCGGCTGTGTCGTCGCAACGCGCGTCCATATTTTGCTGCATCTTCACTGGATCGACGGAATCGAGCAAGCCGAGCGCCCTGAAGATTGGCCCAGTTTCCTCGATCGATTTGTTAGCGCGGGCAACAATCTGCTTGGCGACAGGTGCGCGCTCGGCCTGGTAGCTGTCCAGAAGCCCTATCCCGGCCTGCCCCTTGATCACCATGGCGAGCTTCCAGGCCAGGTTGAAACCGTCCTGGATCGACGTGTTCGAGCCAAGCCCGTTCGACGGTGGATGGCGGTGGGCTGCATCACCCATGCAGAAGACACGGCCGTTCGACATCGTGGTGGCGTACATGTTGTTGACCGTCCAGGTCGAGACCGATTTGATCTTCGGCTCTAGATCCTCAACCCCCACGAGTTCGCGAACGACCTTGGTGGCAAAAGCGTTGTCGACCTCGGGCGCCGGCTGATTGATGTCGTAGCCCCAGACGATGAGCCATTCACTCCACGGCCGCACCATGCGCACGAGCCCCATACCGATGCCGCCGACATCGGCGCCTGGCTGAAGCACCCAGTAGAGAACTGATGGACGGTGGGCGACGTAACGCGAAAGGTCAGCCTCGAACAGGATGTTCATCGAGCCAGCAACGCCCATCTTGCCTTCAAAAGTCAGGCCCGCATGCTCGGCGACCTTGGAATTGCTGCCGTCGGCACCGATCAGGAATTTCGAGCGGATCGTCAGTTCCTTGCCTGTCAATCGGTCGAGACAGGTGGTGGTGACGCCTTCGGCATCCTGCTCGTGACGCAGATATTCGGTTGACATGCGGGACTGGGCGCCGCGCGAACATGCCGTCTTGAAAAGCAGCGGTTCCATGTAGGTCTGCGGGAGATCGTTCATCCGGCCGGGGGACGAGAGAATATGTTCCGCCCGCGAGAGCGGATGGTTGCCCCAGCTTTGCATGCGGCCGATCTCCTCGCCGGCCACGGCGGTGCAGAACACGTTCTGCCCCATCAGATTCTGCTCGGTCGCAAAGAGGTAAGCCTCATCCTCGACATCGCGGCCGAGGTCGCGCAGCACCTCCATCGTGCGTTGGTTGGTGATGTGAGCCCGCGGTGTGTTGGCCAGCCAGCGGTACCTGTTGATCACCAGCGGCTCCAGCCCGTAGGTCGCCAACAGGGCGGCAGTCGCCGAGCCCGCGGGTCCCGTGCCAATGATCAAAACGTCGGTGGTGATGTCAGCCATGCGGCCCTCCCTTTTCAGTCTGTCGGATGGGTCCGCCCCTCAGCAGGCGGCGAACCGGAAAGAGTTCCCAGCCGGTACGGCTGGATATCAGGCCCCAGAGACCCCGGGGCGCGAAAAGCATGGTCAGGATGGCAAGCGCCCCCAGCGCCAGCAGATACCAGGAACCATAACTCGAAAACCTGTTCTGCAGCAGGAAGAAGACGATCAGTCCGATGATCGGCCCTTCGATGGTGCCAATGCCGCCGATCACCACGATGAAAACGACATAGGCCGTCCAATCCGTCAGCGAGAATGCAGCATCGGGAGAAATCCGTGCTTTCTGCAGGTAGACCAGTGCGCCCGCAATCCCGGTCAGGAAGGCCGTCAGCAGATAGACCACGGTCTTCAGCCGCCTCGCATCGACACCAAGTGCGCGCGCCGCCGTCTCGTTGTCCCGCACAGCCGCCAGGCCAAGCCCCTGCTTGCTACGCAGCAGCTTGTAGACAAAGACGATCGTCACGAAAGCCAGCGCCAGTGCAAGCCAATAGGTGAGAGCATCCACGGCGACCGAGGCGCGCATGCCGAACCAATCCTGCAAAACGGACAGGCCGAGCATATCCCGCATAGCGTCTCGCGGCAGGGATGTGCCGGTCCCACCTCCAAGCGCTTTCCACTGCGCAAGCAGCAATCGCCCGACCTCGGCCACGACCCAGGTGCCGATCGCAAAATAGGGGCCGTAGAGCCGGAAGACGAAAAAGGCCGTCGGCAGCGCGACGAGCATGGCGAATACGCCCGCAAGCGGAACGGCCAGGATCGGATCGACGCCCGCCAGAATGACAAGGCCGAAAAGCGCATAGGCACCGCAGCCGACAAAAAGCTGCTGGCCTACGGAGATGAGGCCTGCATAACCGGCAAGCAGGTTCCAGTTCTGAGCCAGCGTCAGCATGGTCAGGATGAAAAACAGGTTCTGCACGACGCTGCGGGATGCCAGGAAGGGCGCCGTCGCAAGTAAAGCGAAGACAAGCAGCCCGAGAATGGCGAATGTACCGGACAGCCGGGTGCGGGTCTCGACCCGCCAGCCAGAGGATGTTTCGATCTCGCTCGTCATCGTTTTAAGATCCGTCGTCGTCATGGTCTCAATCCGCCGCCCTGGGGAAAAGGCCGCGCGGCCGGAAGACGAGCACAAGCAGAAAGGCGATATGCCCCGCCAGGATCTGCCACTCCGGATTGATCGCCGAGCCGACCGTTTGCGCGACCCCCAGAATGACCCCGCCGGCAAGCGTGCCCCACAGCGAACCGAGACCACCGATAATGACGGCTTCGAAGGCATAGATCAGCCGAGCCGGTCCGGCGGTCGGATCGAAATTGGCCCGCATGCCGAGATAAAGCGCCGCGATCGTTACGATCACCATCGCTAAACCGGTCGCCATGGCGAAGATGCCGTTCGGCCGGATTCCCATCAGGCTCGCGGTGACCACGTCATCCGACGTCGCCCGGAATGCCTGCCCCAGCGCCGTACGGTAGATGAGCTGGTTGAGGGCGACGATCACCAGAACAGCCGAGGCAAAAGTGATCAGCGGCATCATGCCGGCATTGATGCCAGCAACTTGTATCGATGCGGTTTCCAGCGCACCGGCGGATATGCGCCGGCTGTCCGTCGTGAACCCCTCCAGCAGGCCGTTCTGGATGACGATCGACAGGCCGAACGTCACGAGCAGAGGCGGCAGTATGTCCTTGCCGAGCGTCCGGTTGAGCAGCTGATACTGCAGCAACCAGCCAACGGCGAACATCAGCGGCGCGGCAATCGCTGCTGCAACGAATGGGTTGAGCCCCAGTGAGGAAACCAGAAGCAGGATCAGGAAGGCGGCCAGCACGATCAGGTCGCCATGCGCGAGATTGACGAGACGCATGATGCCGAAAACGAGACTGAGGCCCGCCGCAAAAAGCGCATAAAGACCGCCGAGCAGTGCGCCCTGAAGGAGCGTATCAAGGCAGTTCATGCGGTTTCGCTCCAAAATAGGCGTCGTGGATACGACTGCGATCCAGATCTGCCGGCCGGCCCGTCAAGGTGATCCGGCCTTCCATCATGCAATAGAGGCGGTCGGCGACCTTGAGAGTCTGGGCGATGTCCTGTTCGACGACGACGATCGCGGCACCGGCTGCGCGGATTTTCGAAAAGGCGGCGTAAATATCCTTGATGACAACAGGCGCAAGACCGAGGCTGAGTTCGTCGCAGAGAAGG
Organism: Agrobacterium vitis; assembly: GCF_014926405.1. Classification (NCBI taxonomy): domain Bacteria; kingdom Pseudomonadati; phylum Pseudomonadota; class Alphaproteobacteria; order Hyphomicrobiales; family Rhizobiaceae; genus Gillisella; species Gillisella vitis. Next base: position 1,386,997 of record NZ_JACXXJ020000003.1, on the reverse strand, counting down.
ATTTCCGGGTTGGACATCAAGGCTCGCCCGATCGCCACCATCTGCTGCTGGCCGCCGGAAAGGGCCGGTGCCGGGTTTTTCCGCCGCTCCTTCAGGATCGGAAACAGCGCATAGATGCTTTCGAGCGTCCACGGTCCCCTGCCCTTGCGGCCGTAACTGCCGATAAGCAGGTTTTCTTCGACGGTCAGCGACGGAAAGAGCTTTCGCCCTTCAGGGACCAGAGCGATGCCCCGCCGCAGGACGTCTGGCGCGGCAAGCTGACCAATGGGTTCGCCGCGATGCAGGATCATCTCGGGGCGGCCGGCGATCACGCCGGCGATCGACCGCATCAAGGTAGATTTTCCGGCACCGTTGGCACCGATCACGGCAATCGTCTCGCCGGCCTCCAGGCGGATGTCGATGCCAAACAGCGCTTGGAAGTCACCGTAGAAAGCCGTCAGGCCATGTATTTCAATGAGGTTTGCCATCAGGCTTCCATCCCCAGATAGATCTCGCGCACCTCGTTCGAAGCCATGATCGTGTCCGGCGCTCCGATCCCGATGGCCCGACCGAAATTGAGCACCAGGATACGTTCCGCCACCGCCGTCAGCGCATGCAATACATGTTCGATCCAGATGATCGTCATCCCACGCTGATGGACCCGCTTGATCGTAGCGACCAGTTGATGGCACTCACCTTCCGTCAGGCCGCCGGCGATCTCGTCGAGCAGCAGAAGCTTCGGCTGGGTAGCTAGCGCTCTTGCCAGTTCGAGACGCTTGCGCTCCAGAAGCGTCAACGATCCTGCTGGCATGTTCGCCTTTCCGATAAGCCCCGTCTCGACCAGGATGTCGGCACAGGCATCCGCCACATGGCGCTCGGCGGTCTGAGTGCCGAAGGCACCCGCGACAAGCAGGTTTTCATATACGCTCAAACGTTCAAAGGGCTGCGGAATCTGGAATGTACGCCCCATGCCCGCAAGACAGCGCTGCATCGGCGGCATATGGGTGACGTCGCGTCCGTCGAAGCTGATCGAGCCGCTTGCGACCGGCAGGTTGCCGTTGATCAGGTTGAACAGGGTCGACTTGCCGGCGCCGTTCGGCCCGATCACGCCCAGCGCTTCGCCCTGCTCCACCGCAAAGCCGATGTTTTCCGCGACGACAAGCGCGCCGAAGGATTTCGAGACACCGTTGAGTTCCAGTATGGGCATCGGCTTTCCTCTGCTGAAGCCTCCCGGCCGCAAGGCCGGGAGGCATTATCTCACGCCAGCGCTTCGAGCTTGCCGCCGAGCGGGACGTTCGGCGCAAGGCCGTTTTCGACAACCACAAGGTCGTAGCCGCCACCTGACTTCAGGCGCCATTGGCCGCCGACCAGAGGTGTCTTGGCGATATTCTTGCGGGCAAAAGGCGGAAGTTTCTCGTTGCCCCAGGCGATCGGCCCGACCAGCGTATCGAGCTTGGTAGCACCGATCGCCTTCGCTACAGCCTCGCCATCGGCGGGATCGCCGGCTCGTTTCATGACATCGACGGCGATCTCGAACATGGCGTGCGCAAAACCGATAGGCTGCGTCCAGGGACGGCCGGTCGTCTTGGTGAACGCATCCGCCACCGCGGCAGCGGTTTCGCCGGTCAGCGAGGACTTGAACGGGTGGCTCGGCGTCCACCACACTTCCGTCGAGAGATTGTGTCCGGCATTGCCGAGTGCCTCGACCGTCTGCGGGAAGAGGAGTGCCTTGCCGATCGAAGCTATCTTCGGTTTCAGCCCCTGCTGCTTGGCCTGGTTCCAGAACGTGGTGAGATCCGGTGGGATCATCACGCCCGTCAGGATCTCACTGCCTGCCTTCTTGAACGCGTTGATCTGCGAAGAGAAATCATCTGTCAGGTTCTGGTAGCGGCCGGTATCGGTGAGGCCGTATCCGAGCTTTTCGAGAACCGGCGGGAAACCGACGACCTTGTCGCCCCAGGCATTGCCGTCGCCGTCATTCGGGAACAGGCCACCGACCTTCTTGTTGGTCTCGATCTGGCCCCACATGCCGGTAAAGACGGCGATGATGTCTTCCAGTCCCCAGAAGAAGTGGTAGGCATAATCGAACGGTTTCCACGATGCCGGATCGCCCGGATTGCCCTGCTGGCCAATGAACCATGGCTGCCATGGCGCAACCGTGGAAATGCAGGGCATTTCCTCGGCTTCGCAGGTTGTCGAGACCGGATTGGTCGTCTCCGGCGTCGACGATACGAGCATCAGGTTGATCTCGTCATCGACGATCAGCTCCTTGGCAACTTCGGCGGCGCGGTTGGGGTTGGACTGGCTATCTTTCACCACGACCTCGTAGTTGAGGCCCATCCGCTTGGTGGTGGCGAGAAAGGCGTCGATGACGAACTTGTCCGCTTCGCCGAATGCCGCCATCGGACCGGTGCGCGGGCTGACATAACCGAGCTTGATCGCCGCCTTCTGGGCAATCGCTGGTGCAGCCAGGCCGGATGCAGCAAGTGCAGCGCCCCCGGCGGCCGTCGTCTTCAAAAATCTGCGTCTTGTAAAAATGCCTTCAGTCATCGTCTCTCCTCCCAAAGAGCGCGCCATAAGGCGCGCGATGAAATGTCATCCTGCCGGTCGCTGGCCCTGCCATACGTCCTGCAGGAGTTGCCTGATCGAATCCCGATCGATGGGACGCGGATTCCAATATGGGTTCTCGACCGCGATCCCGGCGGCACGATCCAGGTCCTCCTCGCGCAGTCCGAACTGCTTCAGCGACAACGGCGCACCGATCGCCCTGGCGAAATCCCAGAGCCCGCCGCCGAGCGAGCCTCCGAAGATCGCGGCTGCAGCCGCAAGCTCCGGTGCTGCAGCGGCAGCATTGAAGGCCGCAGTATGCGGCAGCATCACAGCATGCGTTTCGGCATGCGGCAGATCGAACGAACCGCCAAGCGTGTGGCAGATCTTGTGGTGCAACGCCATGCCGACGGTACCGAGCACCGAACCGCAGAGCCAAGCGCCATAAAGCGCGTCACCGCGTGCATCCGCGTCTTCCGGGCTTTCGGCGATGACCGGCAGGCTTCGCTTGAAGGCTGAAAGACCTTCCAATGCCATCAGCGACGAAATCGGGTTACGGTCACGCGCATAAAGCGCCTCGATGGCATGGGCCATGGCATTCAGACCGCTGGTCACGCTCAGAGACACGGGCAGGCCATAGGTCATTGTCGGATCGTAGATCACGATCTCCGGGAGGATTTTCGCATCGCGCACCGTCGTCTTCCGGCCGGCCTCGGTCTGACCGAGAATAGGGGTTACCTCCGATCCGGCATAGGTTGTGGGCACGACGATCTGCGGAAGATCCGTGCGATAGGCGATCGCCTTTCCGAGCCCGATCGTCGATCCCCCGCCGAGCGACACGACGCAGTCCGCACGCATGTCGGCTGCCACCTTCATCGCGGTCTCGGTCACATCGACCGGCGTATGCATGACGGCCCCGGCAAAGACGCCGCAGGCGAGCGGACCGATTTCTACAGCCAACGCTTCTGCATCGGCCCGCTGGTGCGGTGTCGAAAGGACCAGAGCACGCCTGCATCCGGCCTTGCCGATCCACTCGGCTACCGAGTTCCTGCTGCCCGCACCAAAGACGATCTGCGCCGGACTGCCGGCATAGGAAAATCTGCGGATCATCTGGCGGCCCTCCCCGGCTTGGCCCGAACCATGACGAACGTGAGATCGACGGTTTTCATGCGCCGCCCCTCGTTGTCCTTGACCTCGAAACATTTGACGAGTTCCGGCCGGACACCAAACAGAGCGTCTTCCGAGAGAAGCGGATCGCCGGCGTCATAGATATGCGTGGTGATGGTTTCAAAGCCCGGTGCCCGAACAACAAAATGGAGATGCGCCGGCCGGTGCAACGGATAGCCGGCCTCGGCAAGCAATCGCCCGACCGGGCCGTCGTTCGGCACGCCATAGCCTGACGGCATCACCGAGCGGTAGTGGAACCGTCCATCAACGTCGGTCCGAAAGAGACCGCGCAGATTATGTTCGGGTTGCCGGTCCGGCTGCTGATTCTCGTAGAAACCTTCCGCATTGGCCTGCCAGGTCAAGACCGCCGCGCCGGTGACGGGTTTTCCGTCGAGATCGACCACCTGTCCGCGCACGCTCAACGCTTCGCCGATGCCGTCCAGTGAAATGGAGGTGCCATTGACACGCTCCGGAGCATCTGCCCGAAAGAAAGGGCCACGAATGGTATTGGGGGTTGCCCCTTTGGGCCGTCGTGAGTTGATCTCTTCGACCAGCGCGGAAGCGCCGATGAGATCGGACAGCAGTACCCACTCCTGTCGCTTTTCGTCGGATGCATGGCCGACCTCGGTCAGAAAGGCGAGCAGCTTGCGCCACTCCTCCTGGGTCGGACGGTGTTGTTTGATAAGATCATGTACATGGGTGACGGCTGCGACGATCAGCGCCGCAAATTTCCGATCCTTGCCCGAAGAAAAGCGCTCAGCAAATGCTTCCGAAGATGTCGCTTCGCTGAATATGAGCGCCTTGGCCTGCTCCGCCATGCTTCTCCTCCCAAGTCCGCTGTGCCGGTGGAATCATAATAACAGCTGGGGACGGACGGATTGATGATTTTTTTCAGGTTAGATATAACCGATTGTTATGAAAATAGATGAACGCCACCTGATCCAGCTCGCTGCCGTCGTCAAGACGGGCGGCGTGACGGAGGGCGCGGCCCTGCTGGGGCTGGCTCAACCCGCCGTCTCGCGCACCCTTTCCAGCTTGGAAAAGCGCGTCGGCGAGCCGTTGTTCATCAAGGGTCGCAGACCACTGCAACCAACCTCCTTAGGCTTAGCGCTCGCCGAGCACGGTTTCGTCATGCTCGCGGCCTCCCGAAAGGCTTCCGACCTTCTGGAAAGCTTTCGCTTGGGCAAGAGCGGTGTCGTTCGGCTCGGCGGCACGCCCTTCTTCATGGATGCGCTCATCGCCGGCCTTTGCGCGGAATTTCAGGCGAGCCGCCCGGACGTGCGCATCGAGCAGAGCTATGGATATTTTCCCGACCTGCGGGCTGCGCTGAAGGCTGACCAGATCGACCTCGCGATCTGCCCCATCGATATCCTCGAAGAGGGTTCCGGGTTAGAATTCCAAGAGATCCTGCCGGGCCGCAACGTCGTCGCCTGTCGGGTAACGCACCCCCTCCTCCTAAAGCGCCGACCGCAGCCGAGCCAACTGCTCGACTACCCCTGGGTCGCTCCGCCGCCGGGCAGCCCCTTGCTGACGGATCTGCGCGCGTTGCTTCTTTCCTTCGGTGCAACCGAGATCAAGATACGCTATTCCGGCGGCTCGCTAATGGGAGTGATCAACTACATGAAAACCGCGGATGCGCTGACAGTCATGCCCCACAGCGTCGTTTTTGCCCAACGCAAGGAGAAGACGATCACGGCTCTTCCGATCAGCATTCCTCATCCGGAACGAGCCTTGGCGATCCTGAAGCGCATAGACGCCACGCATTCTGCGGCCATTGACGAATTCAGCACCTTCATCCGCTCCGGTTTTCAGAACTTGCGGCAATTAATCAAGCGTCACGAAGAGGCGGTGATTTGGGGCGTCTAACCGACCTCCGCTGCGCATGGTAGGGTGAGGTGATGCGTCACCATCGGATCGGCCGTCCACTTAGCGCAAGATGTCACCGGTGCGAGGATTGGGCGGCTGAGCGTTCAACCGGATGGATCAATTCGACATACGGTCCGATGCTTTCAAATGCCGCGTGGATATCCTCATGCTCAAGAGATAGCAGCAGGTTTCGCCGGTCATAGGATTCTTCCGTTTCGGCCACATCGCCCCAAACGGTTCTCGCGAGTGCCACTCCCTCGTGAATGGCAAAGCCTGACTCGAACAGGACGAAGCCTCCCGCATCCTCCAGCACTCTCAAGTAGAGCTTCTTCTCATAAAATTCCCGCGATCTGCTGATATCGCGAACGAAAGGGATTGGATTCACAAACCGCATAGAACTATTACCACTCATTGCATCTGTTTCGAATGAAGTTAAAAGCCAAGGCGATTTGGTGACGCCAGGCTCTCCCGTTTACCGATCGGATGTTGCCTCCTCTTCGCCCTCATCCTTAGACGTCTCTGCCGCATTTTGCAGAAAATGCCTGCCCAGCAGGCCCGCATCCTCAAGCGCCTCCAAGTTCGGCAGGTCCCGCAATGTCTCCACGCCGAAGGCCGAGAGAAAGTGCGGCGTCGTCACATAGGTGTACGACGCCCTCGCGTCGGGCTGCGCGGCCCCGAGCCGATGAAACCCGAGGATGCAAATTGCCGATAACGTCACGGCTCACTTCCTTGCCAAAGATCTTCGAGAGCTCGCCGCGGGTCACCGGCTGGAAATATCCCACCGCCATTAACGCCATCGCCTCGAACTCGGAGAGCGCCGCCGCCCCTCCCCTTGTCGGCGCCGAAGACGCGCGGATCGTCTCGGCGAACCGCGGCCGGGGTTCGGTGCTGCCAGCCACCGGCCACCGACACCAGTTCGTAGGGTCGGGCGCACAGTTCCTCAATGAGGTCGTCGATCAGCAGATCGATGCTGCAGTCTTTTCCCACCACCCGCGCCAGCGTCTCGCGAGTGACGGGTCGGCGGAGGCAAAGATCACCGCCTCGACCCGCATCATCCATTCCTGCCAGCGCATCTCCGGATGCAGGTCTTCAAGCTCGCGATCGTACAAGAGTTCTTGCTGTCGTCTTTTCGTCTGTCCCCGCCTGATTTTGGCAGCGCTCGCTCCCGCCATAGTCACAACCCGAATATCCGGAAGGAGGACCGGCCGGACAGCTCGCGCACCGCCTCGAAGCTCTCCAGGCGCTCGGACAGCCGGTTCGCGGCCCAGCGTGACAGATCACTGCCCGGCGCAGAGGCCGGCACTGCATCTTCGGTCAGCAGCTTGTGGATCACCGGCTCGGCGCCTTTGGTTCGGACTTCGGCACCACCGCCCGGCAGCCGCCTCGCGCGGCGATCAATCTCTGCTGCGGACCGAAGTGCCACGTCCACGCCATCGACGAGCGCCAGGCAGATAGCTTTTGGGTAAGCCGGTTCGCCCGGCCGAACGCGGCCTCTGCCGCCGATGGTGCGGAAAGCCGGACCAAAACGCTCAGGCAGCAGCGGCGGCACGGATTTTTGCCATTTCAACTTGTGCGCCAACACCCTCTCTGCGAGGCCCGCCGCCATCACCTCGGCGTCCGAGCGAACGGCAAAGATCGCCGTTAACAGGTCCGCCACTGCGAAGGATGCTGCTCGCCCGGACTGATTTGCAGAATCGAACCCGCACGAAAGTGCTATCGATCATCAGCCATTCCGGGGTTGCTTCCCCCGCAAGGCGGCCAGCATGTCGTCGAGAAAGTCCATCTCGATCTTGTGTAGCACCGTTGCCTGACCGAACAGTACCTCTAAGCCGCTCCGTCATATCGCTTCAGCAAACACCCGGACGCGCCATACACAGCAGCGCGACAGACAGTTATTGGGGCGAGGACCATCTTGCTACGCGTCCCGCCCGGAACAAACCTTTGATGCGATCCCTGATGCGATCCCGCTGGGCGCCCCGAAGTGTCGCGATTAATCGCGGAACTCCCACAATCAGCTTTGCCTTACGATGGATCTGGTAAACATGCGGATATGGCTGGACGATGCTGACTATTTTTCAGCCTGCCACAGGTCACAACGATGAGCGGCGCGATACTCGTCTTCGCTGATGACCTTCGTAACGCCGTCTTCCAGAAGCGCCAGACGCTGGGGTCTTTCCACGGTAAATCGAGGCCATTCAGACGGCATTCCTTTGGGATCCGCGAGCGCCGAAAAAAAACGACGCATCACCTCGGCGAGTTTCAATTGCCGGGTCGTCAAGCCCGCAGGCACCATGCTTTCTCCCCACAGATAGGGAAGCTCCGAACTATGGCCGCTTCCTACGGCGAAGGACCGCGGCACGGAGGCATAGGACCGCAACGGCGCCGTCTCGTCCCTGAACTCGTAAGCATATGTTGAGGTCCAGCGGGCAAGTGCCGTGACGAGCTTCGTTGTCGGGCAGGTAGAGCCTCGGTCGGTGCTATAATCGGCCAGCGCGGCTCCGGGGGCGGTCTTCTCGGTCGCCGAATATGCGGCGAGGATTTTTTCCGCTCTGTCGCCCTCGTTTTTGCGGACTTCGGCGCGATACTGGGCCTGACTGACCGGTTGATCCTTCAGATCGTTGGCCTCATAGACGAATATGCGCGCTTCGTTTCGCGTATTACCCACGATGACCGGAACCCGGTTGAATTCTCCGGTCTCGAATGCCTCCAGAGGCGGTTTCGGCATGGCATAGCCGCCGGAAACCGTTGGGAGAGGCAGAGCGGACTTTTCCTGAGCGTCCAGGATTTCATCGGGGCTCTTGCTGCGAAGGCAGGCAAGCCGGCTTGCCTTGTCCGCACAACCAATTGCGGCTGCGAATTTCTCCCCGCTTTCCACGGCCTTTTCGTTCGACATGCTCGGGCAGTCGCGTCCACTTTCTATGATCGCTCCATGAAACAGGCCTTTCGCCTGCGGCGACGCGACGATGAAGCATACACCTCGGGCTCCACCCGATTGTCCTGCAACCACAACCCTTTCCGGATTGCCTCCGAAAGCGGCGATGTTCTTCTTGACCCATTTGAGAGCCTCGATCTTGTCGAGATCCCCGAAGTTCCCGCTGCTCGTGCCATCCTGTGATTCCGCATTCAGTTCCGCAAGCGCGAGATAACCGAGAGCTCCCAGCCTGTAGTTCGCGGTTACAACGATATTCCCGCGCCTTGCCATCTCCTTCGGGTCCCAGTCGGTCTTGGCGCCATTGCGCGATCCACCGCCATGATATCCCACGATGACGGGTAGATTGCCCGCATCTCCCTACGGCCGGTAGATGGTAAGGGTCAAGCAATCCTCGGTCCAGCTTGCCCCTTTGTCCGGACGCCAGAACACCGCGTGCTGGACGCACTCGTTGCCGGGGGCATCTGCGACGAAGGGCTGCTTGAACGGCTCCGCCTCCCGAGGCGGAGCGAAGCGCAAATCACCGACCGGCGGTCGGGCATAGGGTATACCCTGATAGACAAGCAGATCGCCCTGCTCCTGTCCGACGACTTCGCCAACAGGCGCGGAAACCGGTTGAGTGATGGCATGCGCGGCGGGTGCGATGAATGATAGCAGCATGACGCCGATCATCGCGGGGCGATGTGCAAACAACATTCGTATTACTCCTGATCTAAGGTCCTCAGTTTATTTCTGGAGCCTTTGGCGCAAGTCAGTTCGTGCCCTTGCGTTCGATATGGTCGCTGACCAGACCGGCAATGCCCTTCGCGATACCCTCTTCGGCACAACCCGGCTTCAGCCGCGAACCCAGAACCTGGAACGTCTGATGTTCGAACGACTGGTCGTCCGGAATATAGCCGGAATTGGCGCGACCGTTCGCCAGGGTGATCAACATGGTTTTCGAAAGGGGCGATATCTGCTTGGTGCGTTGGCCGATACGGCTATAGATCTCGGCGTTGACGGTCGAGAGCACGATATCGCCGATGCCAACGGCCCCTAGCCGGATATCGACATCCTTGCCGTCCTCGTACTGACCAGCCGCTCCTTCGCGCACTTTGTCGAGCCGCGTCCGGCCGGGGCAGGTCAGCGTCGCTTGCGCCGCCCAGATTTCCGGCGATGCCATCCATCCATCCGTATGCGACATGACGCGGATGACCTCTTCTCCGAGTATAACCCCGAGGGCCTGGATATAATCGGCAAGCTGACGCGCCCTTTTCGGATCGAGCGGGCCGTCCGCTACCTGCTTGTTGCGCAATGGCGCCTCAATATCTTCCCGGCTCATCTCGTAGCCGGAGATCGGCAATCCCGTTTTCGATGCGAGCGTGTTGGTACCGGTTCTGAGCCAGCGCGGATTTTGATCACCGGATGCCCCCTGGGTGAATATCGCCACGACATCGTCGCTGAAATTGCGCTCGATATAGCGGCTCGTGGCGGCGGCGAAATCTCCGCTGACAAAACCCGAGAGGTAGCCGTTCACAGGATGCATCGCGTAGTTGACATAGGTCGCGATCGGCTCGCCGCTCGGCTTGATGACGGAAAGGACACTTACGGTCTTGTCGGAATAGGCATTGAAATTCGCTGCCTGCGTCCACAGATGCGTCTGCGGATTGATCGCGTCGCGATTGACGTTGAGATAAGCTTCTCCCGTGGAATAGCCGACCTTTGCCGGCTGCAATGCGGAAACGGCCTTCTTCACCGCATCGACCGCAACATTCGATACAAAATCGCTGCCATAGCGCGGCTGGCCGGGCGCCGTGGTCGCGTTGGCCGGCCAATCGCTATGGGTATGGGTGGATGACAGGACAACGTTTTGAAGCGGAATGCCGAGCGTTTCGCCGATGCGTTTGCTGGCCTCGGCCCAGACTTCCTCGTTGATACCGCCGAGATCAGCACCGATGAGCGCCATCTTCGTCTTGCCGTTGTCGACGACGATCGCCCGGAGATAAAGCTTCTCGTGATCGTATTCGTTCATTGCCGGATAGGTCGGGTTCGCCGGCGGTGTAATCTCTATGCGCGCAGCCCCCGCACGCAGCGTGCCCGTTGCACTCTGCGCCGCGGCAGGGACCGCCGCCAGGGCGGATACGCTCGATGCGATTGCGAGGCTAATAACTGTCTTTTTCATGCTTTTCTCCGATGGAATAAATGAAAAGAAATGCAGGAGCCGGTTCTTGTGGCGCGCCGGCTGGACATCCGGTGACATCGCGTAAAGGTTAGCCACTCTTCCGGCGACGGCACCGCCGGAAGTTTGTCACTCATCAGGAATGGGACCGAGATGCGGGCTACATCACGCCGGCGGCCTTGAGCAGCGGCAGGTCGTGATTGAACCGGACTTCGCTCTTGTTGTCGAAGATCATCGTCGCACCCTTGTCGGCGGCATAAGCCGGCCATTCGGGCAGGCCCGGATGGTTCGGATTGCCGGACTTTGCGAAATTGATCCACGCCTGGCTCATCTTGTCTTGCAAGGCGGCAGCCTCGGGTCCGCCGCCTGTCGCTTGCGAAACAAGTTCGGCATTGGCGAAGACATAGGGAATTTCCGAGCAATGCCATGCACCGCCGATACCGCCCATGGCGGGCGATTCACGCGTGAACACGTATGAATAGACAGGCGCGCCACCCTGCTTGGCCTTGAGCTGGATGTTCTTCAGCGTGCCGGGCCGACCGGTGAGATCGACATAGGCGGCATCGGCCAGTTTCTTGTCGGGATAGGCTTCGACGAAAGCCTTGCCGACGGCATCAGCCTTGTCGCCGAAGCGTTCCTTCAGCTTGGCGCTGGTCTTTTCGGCGGTCCACTTGTTCTTGTTGTCGGCGAAAAGAACGGCCGGGTTGAAGCGGGTGACGGTTTCCTGCTCGTTCAGCACGGTACCGATCAGCAGCGGAATGTCCTTTGCCTGGTCGACCCATCCATCACCGACCGGATCGCGCGGAAGGTAGGAGCCGTCCACGACCGGTGCCCAGCGCGGGTTCGGATCACCCTCCTTCTTCGCATCCTCCAGCGCCTTCGTACCGGCCTCGATCAGTGTCGCAACCGGCAAAGTCTTCAGCTGTGCGACCTGGGAGGTCTCGAGGCCAAGGTTCTTCAGGGTCAGTTGGGCGATGCGTTGCGCGGATTTCTGGTTGGTCGTTGGAGTCGTAGTCGCACCGCTCTGGACGATCGCCTTGCTGAACAGGCCTTTTGCCGCTGGCAGGCCCATAAGCGTTCGTACCTTGCTGCCGCCGCCCGACTGGCCGAAGATCGTCACATTGCCCGGATCGCCACCGAAGGCCTCGGCATTGTCCTTCACCCACTGCAGTGCCGCGACGAGGTCGGCGATGCTGGCGTTACCGGATTCCTTGTATTCAGGCCCGTAGGCGGAAAGATCGAGGAAACCGAGCGCGTTCAGGCGATGATTGAGGGTGATGACCACAACGTCGCCCTTGCGCGCCAGGTTTTCGCCGTCATAGGCGACCTGTTCGATCGAGGAACCGTTGGTGTAGCCGCCACCATGCAGCCAGACCATGACGGGCCGCTTCTTTCCGTCCTTCAGGCCTGGCGTCCAGAGATTGAGGGACAGGCAATTTTCGCTGGTCGGCAAATAGCGGTGCGGATTGAACAGCTCATCACCTGCGACCGATTTCATCGCCGGGATCGGGCATGTTTCTCCAAACGCCACTGCAGGCCGCACGCCCTCCCATGACGTTACCGGTTTCGGCGGCATGAAACGCTCGGCAGTCGCATATTGCACGCCGAGATAACTGTAGACCCCGTTGCGTTCGGCTCCGACAACTTCACCGGCCCTGGTATCGACAACGGCGGCATCGGCCCCGGACGTGTACGAGGCCGCGTAGGCCACCAAGTCAGTTCCCACACTCGCGAGCAGGATGGCCGAGGTCAATGCGAGGCAGCGCGTCGTTTTACCAGTGGCGAAATAAAGGTCTTTAGATGTAAGCGTTCGTTTGTAATTCATCTGGTACTCCTCCAATCCGTGACGACATTCGGGCGTAAGAAATCGTCTTGCGCTAAATTGGTAAACCCAGCAGCTTCCTCCAAAGCCGCGGGATGCCTCCTATTGGGAGGACCTCGGTAAAGTCGAACATAATCGACTTAAGTCAATGCTCGCAAACGGCATAACTGATAGAGCAAATGTGAATGTCAAATCAGAGCGCATAGACGATCGGTGACCGCTACGCACAGGTCCGCGGCAATATTCGGCTGGCGCTTTCCGCTGGGTGCCGCGCGGCTTGAAGCAGCTCCTGTGCGTTCGGGATTGCCGATGCTCGATGTCGGCCGCGGTACGGGCCATCTTCACCCGTCAACTCGCCTCCGGTGCGCCCAGCAGGGCATAATGCAGCCGGCTACTTCTTGCGTCTCCGTTCGCGACGGCAAGGCAGAGCACCGGCCTGTCGCTGATGGAGGTGCGCTCGGTGTGGTGGCCGCAACAGCGGCGCGCTCGTCCGATCACCCCACTTTCTGTCGTGCGGCGAGCCGCGCTCTTGCTCTGGGCGGCATCCTTGCCATCGTGGAATATGTACGAGACGAATGCTCACCGGCCGCGAGCACTGTGATAGTCTTTCTCGATCGATCGCAGACGGCGTGTTTATTCCCGTCCCGATTACGCAGCCCAGCTTGCGTATCCATCCGAGGAAGGCCGCGGGATTTTGCTCATCGCGCATGGTAAGATCGATGAATGGATATCGACGAGGACAAGATCGACGATGCGGTTCTTGCGCTGTTGTGGCTAACGCTCCACGACGAGTGCTGCGCCTGGAAAGGCTTTGACTGGGCAACGACAGATAGGCTCCACAAGAAGGGTTTGATCGGCGATCCGGTCAACAAGTCGAAGTCGCTCATTCTGACGGATGAAGGCCTGCGGCAGTCGGAGGAGCTATTCCGACAGCTGTTTACGCGGCAGCCAGGGTAGATGGGGATCTTTGCGCCTTCCACTTCCAAGGCAGCAATTCATGCAGGCGGGAGACGGGAGTGTCTGCGATACGTGCGAGCACGTCGGCGAGCCAGGCCTTGGGATCGATTTCGTTCAGACGCGCAGTCGTGAGCAGGGTTAGCATGACTGCCGCGCGGTCCGCACCGCGTTCGGAACCGGCGAATGTCCAGTTTCGGCGCCCCAGGGCAATTCCGCGCAAGGCTCTTTCCGCCGCGTTATTCGTCATGCAGATTCTGCCATCGTCGACGTATCGGGCGAAGTCGGCCCAGCGCGACAGCATGTAATTGATAGGTTCGATCACGGGTGAGGACCGCGACAGGCTCTCTCGTTCCCGGCGCAGCCACTCTTCCATGTCGACGAGCAGCGGCTTGCTTTTTTCCTGACGCACGGCGAGCCGCTCATCGGCGCTCCATCCGTTGATGTCACGCTCAATGTCAAAAAGGGCGTCGATCCGCTTCACCGCCTCCAGCGCAGTTGCCGAGATAGGTTTTGCACCTTTGCCCCGACGGGCGTTTCGAGAGACATCGGCAAGTTCGAAGAACTTTCGGCGCGCATGGGCAAAGCAGAAGGCAGGCGTCACCGGCACCTGTTTCGTCGTCCAATCGAACAAGGGATTGAAGCCGTTATAGCAATCGGCCTGCAGAATGCCTTCGAATTCGGCCAGGTGTTTTTGCGGATGTTCGCCGCGCCGGTCGCTGGAGGCGTAAAAGACCGCCGCGGGCGGCGCGGGACCTGCGAAGGGCTTGTCGTCGCGCACATATGTCCATATGCGGCCCGTCGTGCATTGTCCTTTGGCCAGGATCGGTATCGTCGTGTCGTCGCCGTGAAGCCGCTCGGCCTCGAACACGTGGCTTTCGACCAAATCGAAGAGCGGCTTGACGGCGGCGCTGACATGGCCGACCTGATCGGCCAGCGTCTGGGTCGACAGATCGATCCCCTCGCATTTGAAGCGTCGGCCCTGCCTGTTCAGCGGCTGGTGCTGGGCGAACTTGTCGAACATGATCGCCGCCAGCAGGTTGGGGCCGAGGAAGCCCCGCGGCGTGGTGTAGAACGGCGCCGGCGCCTGGCTGATCGCCTCGCAATCACGGCAAGTGAACTTCTCTCGCACCGTTTCGATCACCTTGAAGCGGCGGGGGATCTCCTCCAATGTCTCGGTAATGTCCTCACCAAGCTTCGACAGCCGCGAGCTGCCACAGCCGTTGCAAACCGTGGGGGCATCTATGACGACGCGTTCGCGCTCGATATTATCCGGCCAGGGCTTGCGTACCGGTCGCTTGCGCGTGAAGGCACGTACGGTCTGGGCTTTCGCCGCAGCAGCTTCAGCCGCCAGTTCATCCTCGGTCGCCGCAGCCACCAGTTCCTCGAGTTGCAATTCAAGCTGGTCGATAAGCCGCTGGGTGCGCTCACGGCGCGGGCCGTATTGTTCACGTTCCAGTTTTCCGATCTGCAGTTGCAGATACGCGATCAAAGCTTCGGTGCTGGAGAGCCTGGCTTGGGCATTCGCCGCTTCGGCGACGGCGGCATCCCGCTCGGCCTCGCTGCGCAACCGCGCTTCACGTTCAGCCAGCAGCGCCGCCTGGGCGCTGGCAAGGTCCGAAGGAAGGGAGAACGGTGCCGTCGTCATGGTGATAGTGAATCAGACCTGGCGGCAAATTCAATCGCAAAATGCACTCAAACCCGCGTCGGGCGCCATGTTTCTTGCGGGTTGCGCCAGTCTATCCCGGAAAGCAAATAAGATAGCTGCGCCGGCGAAATCGCAACCGCGCCGCCCTCCACATTCGGCCAAATGAACCGACCTTTCTCCAGCCGTCGGGTAAACAGACAAGCGCCCAATCCATCGTGCCAAATGATCTTCAAAATATCCGATCTGCGACCCCGGAAGACGAACAGGTGGCCTGACAATGGCTCATGCTTCAAGACTTCCTGTACCCGTAGCGCCAACGAAGGAAAGCCGCACCGCATGTCGGTATGGCCCGTCGCCAGCCACACCTTGACCCCTGATCCCATTGGAAATGGGTTCATCTCAGCGTCTCCAGACCACGCATGATCCGCAGCAACGCCTCAACGTCGACATCCCGATCTACGATGATACGCCTGCCGTTCGCGCTCATGACTTCCATGCGACCGCAGTTCGTTGCGAGGGGCTGCACGGGCGTAGTCGATGCGGGCTCGGCTGTTGCGACACTGGGCTCCGGTACGATCAGTGCCGGTACGAAGCCATCCGCTGAAGTCCCGGAAAGCTTTCCTTCACGCGCGGCCCTGCGCCACCCGTTCAACTGCCAGCGCGTGATCCCGTGACGCGCTGCCGTTGCGGTGACCTGGCGCAGACCGCTATAACTTTCCGCCACGATCGCCAGCTTCGCCTCATCCGTGAATCGCCGACGTCGACCCCTCTCGACAATCTCCATCCGGCTGACCAGACCCGGGCGGTCATCCATAATGTCCATGGTTAAAGCACCGTCTATATTGCCGTCTATATAGACAGACCATCCACGGCATCACTCACAAGCACAATGCGGCCTTCTTCGGAGGCGTACCAGCTTGCTGCCATTCGCGGTTTTGGAATTTTGAGGAACTGAGGGAACCCGCCATGTTTCCGCTCAGCGTCTCGGAATTTGTAGGCTTGGTCCTGTCATCTCGCACGCGTAAGATTGTCGAGAAAATGAGCAAGACCGAAGCGAATGTTCGGCAGGGAAGCGTCGGTAGGGACCGACGCAGAAGGGAAAGTGCACTTCGGCCGCGTCTTTCACGCGTTCTTAGTGAGGCGTGTTTGACCGTAGATGCGAAACGATCTTTCCCCGAACGCCCAGATGGGCCGCGGCGAGTTGCCCACTGAGCCAGTCCTGTCGCTCCAGCGGTTCAAGAGCTTTCTACATTTCGAACAACGTCGAAAACACGACAGGCAAGATCCCCTGTCCCATTCAAGAACGGAACGCTGCCGGGAAAGTCGTCCACGCTCCTCCCAGATCGGATCGTGAATTTCGAGAAGCTATCGCCTGGTGCGTGGCGCTCGGACGCCTTCTGCCGACCACCATAATAAAGCTGCTGTTCATGCCTCATCAGGACGCCGGCCAGTTGGCGCGGCGAAAAGGCCCTGCCGCGGATCGGATCGGCGCCTGGCGGCGTTGCAGGAGGCCGGCGAGCCTCTTACCCCGTCACCTCGAGATGCCACGGTGCCAAGAACCGCTCCAGCCTCAGCATTACCGCATTCAACGCGACAGCGAAAGCCAGCAGAACCACGATGGGAGCCAGCATTTCGGCGGTGTCGAAGTTGTTTGCTGCGCTGAGGATGATCCCTCCAAGTCCGGACAATGATGTCAGGAACTCCGCGATTACGAGTGCGATAACACCCTTGCCGACGGCAAGCCGGAGGCCGGCCATGATCGATGGCACCGAAGCCGGTAGCACAATCTTGAAGAGGATCGCCGAACGTGAGCCAACAAAAGATCTTCCGACCTCAACCAGGGATTTGGGAACCGATCGCACGCCGTCCCAGGTGCTGATGCAGATAGGGAAAAAGGAAAGGGCGGCGATAATCGCGACTTTCACGCCGAAACCGAGACCGAACCACAGGATGAACAGGGGCACGACTGCGATCATCGGCATCGAGTTTCCGGCGGTCAGATAGAAACCAAACAGAGCTTCAAGCGAACGCGACCGACCAAGCACTAGGCCGAGACTTATGCCGCTAAGCGTGGCAATCGCAAACCCCAAGAAGAAGACCTGCATGCTTTGAAAGAATGCCGTCGGCAAACGGCCGTTGAGCGTCATTTCCACGAGCTTTTCAGCGATTGCCGATGGATATGATCCGAACAACGGATTGATCTGTCGCCCAAACATTTCCCAGAACGCAAAGAAGACGACCAATGAGAAAATTGTGAGCAACCGGCGATCCAAGGAGGCCCGGGCGGCCGAAAACAACGGACTACGCGCTTTAGGACTGTTTGTCTCCATCGTCATGATGCTCTGCCTTCCTGCTTTCCTTTGCCCTGTCTGAGAAGCTCCCAGAGGCGCAACCGCTTGTCGCCAAATTCGGGATTGCCCCTTAGAGCCGCAAGACTCGGCCTCGGTCGCGGCAGCTTGATATTGAGGATTTCCTTCACCACCCCTTTTTCCATGACGACGACCCTGTCGGCCAGCAGCACCGCTTCGTCTAGATCGTGGGTGACGATGATAACGGTCTGCTGCGTCTTCGTCTGTATCTCCATGAGCTCGTCCTGCAAACCTTCGCGGGTCTGGGCATCCAGCGCGCCGAACGGCTCGTCCATCAGCAGGACTTCCGGCTGAATGGCCAGCGCCCTCGCAATCCCGACGCGCTGTTTCATCCCGCCCGAAAGCTGGTGAGGCAGACGATCGGCAGCATTGCCGAGGCCGACAAGTTCGAGGAACTCGCGAGCCGCGACTTCGCGCTCGGGAGTAGCCACGCCCTTTAGTTCCAGGCCGAAGGCGACGTTCTTCAGCGCGTTGCGCCACGGAAGCAATTCCGCATGCTGAAAGACCAGCCCTCGGTCGTAACCACATCCATCAACGTGTCTGCCGCCGACAAACACCGCGCCCGTCGTCAGTTGTTCCAAGCCCATGATAATTCTCAGCAACGTGGTCTTCCCGCAGCCACTTGCCCCCGTGATAGCTAGTATCTCTCCCCTTTCGACGTTGAACGAAACTCCGCGGAGAGCCTCGACACTCCTTTTGCTGCCGCCGACCTTCGTGAGGAAGGTCTTGGCGACATTCTGCAGTTGGACAAGTGACACTGTTAATCCTCCGGCCTACTGCTTGCTGGAGGCAAGAGCACGGGCCTTTGTCAGCACAGCCGTATCGACCATGGTCGCGGGGTCGAAATCACCTTTGATGTTGCCTGTCTTCACTAGCAGATCCCGCATCCAGGCCAGGTTTTCGACGTTTACGGCCATAGTGGGATCGACAGCATTATACTGCGTCACCTCGTTGTAGATCAGCTCCGGCGAAGGATCGTCCTTCGGCAGGTTGGCTTTTTCGAAAGACAGTTCCGTCATCGCCTTCTTGTCATTGAGGGCTTTCGAAAAACCATCGATCTGCGCCGCAAGGAAGGCTTCGACCCGACCGGGCTCGCTCTTGAGCAGGTCGCCGCGCGTCATGATGCAGAACCGTATATACTTGGGAACGATATCGCGAGCATGGACCAATTGCTTCAGACCAAGGCTCGCAGCCTTGGCGGTGAATTCGCTTGAGCTGGGTGCGGCAGCGGTAACGCCAGCGGCAACCGCCGCCACGCGTTCGGCATCGCTGCCTGATACGGTAAATTTCACGTCACTAGCGGTCATGCCGGCCGACATGACCACTGCTTTGGCAAAAAGGTCGGGCAACGCTCCTGGAGCGGAAACGCCGATCGTCTTGCCGCGCAGGTCCGCGACCGACCCGACATCGGATTTCGTGTAGAGGGCATAGGTAAGTCCGGGCCACGGGCATCCCACGATCTTGATGTTCGCGCCCTTGCTTGCGGCAATCATCGGACCGCCAGGATTGCCGATATAGGCGTCGATCTGGCCGGCGATAAGCGCTTTCAAAAGAATAGCGTCACCCTGAAAAGCTTGCAGGTCGATGTCGGCACCATATTTTTTGGTGATGCCGGGTTGCGTGCCCATGTATACGAAACCGGCATCTCCCTTGATGGCGACGGTTCCATAGCGGAACGTTTCCGCGCCATGGGCGGAGCCTGCGCAAAGGACCAGCATGGCGGCGATGTAAGTAAATTTGCTCGTTATTTTCATGTCATTCCCCTTTTCTTTATTTGTCTGTGAGTACGAGTTACGGCTACAAGGTGAGCGCGTTGGCCGCGCGCTGTGCAGCGATCATCGAGGTTCGCATCAGGAACTCCTTGGCGAGCTTTGCATCGGCGGCAATCGACCGGAGTTCATCGAGATTACGCTGGCGCACATCGGCGTCTTTCGCCTCAAGCCGCTTCTTATTCTGGATCGACTGTTCCTGAACGAATTTCGTGGTGATCGTGCGGCGCTGAAAATCGTAAAGGTCGAGAACGTGCTCGCCAGCTTCTGCTCTGATAACGGTCGCAAGCTTCTGCCCCAGGCTGAAGGCGTCCTGCACGCCGCCGTTCAACCCCATCCCGCCGATCGGATTGTTGATATGGGCCGAATCCCCGGCGAGGAGAACACGGCCCTTCCGGAAGGTCTCCGCGACGCGCTGATGAACCGTGTAGATATTGTGATGAACGACCTCGTAGGGCGAGCTTTTGGGAAAGAAGCGCTGAAGCTTCTGCTCGGCGAATTGCCGGCTGAGCAACTCGTCATCGCCGATGGCCGGATCGGCCGGAAATACAGTACGCCACAACGCCACCCCGTCATAGCCGCTCACCTTGAAGCAATTGCACCATTCGTCGGGATCGGCGAAGTAGCTGCGATAGCTATAGCCATGCTCTGCCGCGAAATCGAAGGGCGTGGTGATGACCACGAAACGCTCCGGCCACGTGAAGCCACCAAATTCGATGCCCGCCGACTTGCGCACGGTGCTGCGACCGCCGTCGCAACCGATCAGCCAGGGCGTTTCGATCGTCTCATTTCCTTCGGGCGTCGAAACCGTCAGGCGGACCTTGCCTTCATCGACAACCGCGATCTCCTGGACATTCGCATTGAAACGAATCTCGGCAAGCGCATTGGCGGAAATAAGATCGCAGACGATACGCGACAGCTTGAACTGTTCACACTGAATAACATAGGGGTGGCGGGTCTCTCCCTTCAGCAACGCATGATCGAACTCGGCGACCATCGCGCCCGACGGGCGGTCCCAGAACTGGAAGACCGGCGCGTACAGCCCTTCCTCCTTCACCTTGTCCACGATGCCCAACTCGTCCAGAATATCGAGCGTCGCGGGATGGATCGTCGCCGCACGCGGATCGTCCAGCAGCGTGGCGTTTCGTTCGATAACCAGAACGGGTAGGCCTGCCTTCACGAGGGTCAGCGCGGTCACGAGACCTGCCGGTCCAGCGCCGACGATAACGATACGATTATCCATTCTCACTTTGCCTTCTAAAATGATCGCGATGGCCGGTACGGCGGGCATCCGCGGCGATGACGAAGAAACTGCGTCAGGATAACTGCGGGGCGTCCCCGATAAACCGCTCGCCATGACGGGCAAACGTACCATAGCTTCCCTTGAACCAGTCGTTGGACGCGAGCCGGTCGCGCCACTCTGTCCTTCGCGCACGCGCCCGTTCCGGGCTGTCGAGTGCCGACAGGTCCTTCAGATGGTGCAGGGCGATATGGGTGAAGTTTTCGGGAGCGCCCGACACGATCCGATAGCGCCGACATCCGAGCCATTCGGCGCAGCCAAGCAGCATGGGGACGTGTTCAGCGTCGTACCACGCGTTGAAATCCGCCTCGCTGTCTGCGGGAACGCTGAAGAAGACCGCATACAGGAATGGTGATGAGAGAAGCATGTCCACGTCCTCCACCTGCGGCCGCATCTGCAAGCCGATTAGCTTGCCTGTATAGCGGGTGAAGCCGGACACCGATCCCAGCATGGAGGCGGTCTGCTCTGAAGGGCTGTTCTTGATCTGCAGATATTCAGCGCTTTCGAGCACTTCGGGCGCAGCCATGTCATACACGGCAAGATATCCGCCGCCTGCGATATCGCGATAGCGCTGCGCGCCCTCGAAACCTGGGACTTTCATCCGAATCGGGATGTGCTCCGTGTCGTACCACGTGTTGAAGGTATCTTCCCAATCCGGCTGGGGCGTCATTTCAGAGAAGAGAACGGCATCGGCAGGCATGGTTGCTCCTGGCTGCTTGCGGGGCAAAAAGCGACGAGGTTCAATGTCCCGTGTGATCGAAAAGATTGACGATGCGGCTGGACGCCGTGCGAACGTTGCGCTGGCCGGCTGGCGTGTTTCGGCTGCGCCCGACAAAACGGGGAACGCCATCCGTAACGACCGCGCACACGGCAGGTATGTCGCCGTTTCGCAACGCTGCCAAAGCATCCGTCTGCGATCCGCCTGCGCCCGCATCGACCAGCACGACATCCGCATCTCGGCCCACAGCCAGTATGCCGGAAGAAAGCCCGAAAACCCTCGCATTGTTTCCGGTTGCGGCTGCAATCGCAATTTCCGGGGGCATATCACTCAGCGCGCAAAGATGGCTGATCGTATACAGCATTCCGAGCGGCATGATCCCGCTTCCGGTGGGCGTATCGGTGGCGATCAAAAGTCGGTCGAGCTTGTCATGTTTCGTCGCAAGATCGGCCACAAGCAGGGCGGTACGCAGGTTTCCCGCGGTGCAGATCTGCAAGGCAACTTCAGATTCGCATACCAGCCGTTCGAAGCCCGCTTCGGGCATTGCTATCGGACCGCCATTGACGTGAAACGAAACATGGGGGTTCATTGCAAGAATGTGTTCCGCCCAAATTCCGGAGGACCCGGGTATAGATGCTCCGCCGGTATGCGCCATCGTAATGAGCCCGGCATCTCGAGCCGCCTTGACCAGGGATGCATAGTCGAACGGAGTGGCGAACGCCCCGAACCCGGCCTTCGCATAACGCAGCCCCAGGGAACGTAACTCCACCATGTCGGCGGCCGTGAGGCCGGGTTCCAATATGACCGCGCCTGCATGAACGCGCATGCCACCTGGCCGGAATGTCTCGAAACACTTCATGGCCGCGACAGCGAGCGCCTTCACACCCGCAGGATCTTTGGGCCGGCCGGGAACATGCACCTCCGAGGCGGAGACCGATGACGTGACACCGCCATGAACATAGCTTTCGAGATAGCCGACCGTCTTTTGCCGCGGCGTGTAGTCGCCGAAGGTGATATGGACGTGGGAATCGATGAGCCCGGGAATCGCGACCGCGCCGTCGGCATCGATGACCACATCAGCAGCCTCGATCTGTGCGGCATCGAGGCTTCCAATTTCGGCGATGCGCCCATCTTCCATCAAAAGGCCATCCCCGGCCACGAAGGGAGCGGCCAGATCACCGGACACTATCTTGCCAATGTTGACGATCGCGGTCTTCACGTCGCGCCCTCCCGACTAGCCTGAACAGCCATCTTGCGCGTCAGCACCTCCTCATGGGTAAGGCCGCCGACGCGGGCACTCAGCCGTCCGCGGCTCGCGGCACAGAAGATGATCGCGATCTCGTCGTATTGAGGCCCGTTCGGAACGGTGAGGGTCATGCCGTCATAATGCGAACGGACATAGATTTCGTCCTTGTGGTTCATCGGGATGTCGATGACCGCATTCGGTGCGACAACCTTTTGGTAGGAAGAAATCCACGCTTCCCCCCCGCCAATCTGACTCCGCAGCGGGTTGGCAAAAGCGGTCGTCAGCAAGGCGTTGGCATGCTCCTGCTCTCCGCCCAGCCCCACGAGGCCGCCCTTGCCATAGCCCTGGATCTCGAACTCTCCCATCGCCTCGACGAGCTTGCGCCCCATCATTTCACCAAGCTTCGGGCTGACGTCGATCAACCCCTGCACATTGGCTCCCCGCGTACCGGCAAGCGGATTCGCGACGACGAAGATGACGGCCACCTTTCGAAGCGGCCTTTCCACGCGGGTGACGCCATCGTCATAGGCGTCGTCTTTGACCGTCAGCATACGACGGATATTTAGTTCCATTGGGATAATCGCCTACAATTGCTTCTAGTGGGAAGATACTTATCGTCTTACAATATGTCAAGCATAACCGCATATCGTCAGACAAAATTGCGAGGGACGATCTGTTTGTCTGACGATCGGAAGCATGCTATGGTGAAGCCGCAGCAAGAAAAAGAACCGTAGGGAGGTATTTTGCAAACCAAGATCGATCGCGGCGCCGTCAACGGCACGGTATTGGACGAAACGGTGCGCGCGTTGCGTAGCGCCATTCTTGAAGGGCGTTTCCGCCCTGGCGACCGGCTTGTGGAAGCCGAGCTATGTCAATTGCTGAGCATCAGCAGACCATCTCTCAGAGAGGCTCTGAGGCGTCTCGAAGCTGAGCGGCTTGTCGATATCATACCAAATCGCGGCCCGATCGTTCCCGTGCTGCCGTGGTCTAAAGCCCAGGAGATCTACCAGGCCCGCAACTTGCTCGAAGCGGAGGCGGCGGCTTTGGCTGCGAGGAACGCCCTCCCTTCCGATCTGGAGGAAATGCGCGGGGCCCTTGCCGCTTTTCGGCATGCCGTCGAGCAGGGAAATGCTGCCGGCCAAATTTCTCACACCAGGGAGTTCTATGACTCAATTCTGCGTTCAGCTGGGAATTCTGTGATTGCGGAAATCATCGACGGTCTACATGCGCGCATCAGCTTTCTTCGCGGGATGTCTATGTCCCAACCCGGCCGGGCCCGCGCGTCCTTGGAGGAGATGTCGGCTATCGCGGACGCCATCTCTGAGGGGGACGAGCAACGCGCACGTAAAACTGCGGCCGCTCATGTCATCAATGCGTCCCGCGCAGCCGCAGAAGTTTACGCACGCTCTGGCAGAGCAAGCTATGGAGTCAAACATCTGGCGACGGACTAAGGCCGAAACGTTAATTCTCAGGCCGTTGTGGTAGAGAGCCGCACCGCCGCCATGCGGGATTATGAACTTCAGCGTCGGAAAGCACTTGAACAGATCCCCTTGAATCTGCTGCATAAAGGCGGTCGTATCCGCATTGATGTGCGGGCCGGTGGCATAGAAATTATCGTTTTGCGAGGACGAGACGTGCATCATCGCGGGCACTTCAAGCTCCGCCATCGCCTCATAACGGGGGATAAGGGGCTTGCCCCCCGTGATTTAAAAATCCAATGGCCGCCGGACGTGGAGGAATTGAGGCTGTGCCGACGAAGCCGAGCTTCTCACCGATACGACCCAGTTCTGCAATGCATTCCGGCGGCGCTTGTCCGCGAAACTGCGGCAGCAACCCGACAGGTACGAAGTTCTGCGGAAGAAGCTCGCAGACGCGGTAAACAAGGTCGGCGCGAACCGTTGTCCATTCAGCGGAAATCTCGGCGGAACGGACGTGATGGGCGATGCCCGCGGCGCGCGGCGAGAAGATCCTAGATCCCCGCCACGCTCTTCCTCGGCCGATCGTCTAGACCAGCCAGCAAAGGATGGCGTCTATCGCCACACTTTGCTCAATTGCGACCCCTAACCTGGTCCTCTGTCATACCAATCCCCTTAAGGACCTCCTCGCGGAGATATCGGTCCCGTGACGGGTAAAGAGTGGACGTGCGCATGGATGCTTCACCCTCATGGAATCGGAGGAACTGACCGCCGGATTTCGGCGTGACCTGCCCCCAATGCGGAACGTTGTGGCCGTTCGGATCCCCGGACTTGATAAAATTCGCGAGGTAGCTGACGGAGATGTCGCGCATGGCGATATCCGGATCCGTCCAGGGTAGTTGATCGCGGTTGCCCAGGCGCAGCGAGCTGTTGAAATACCAGTTATCGCCCGCATGCCAAGCGCGGCGGAAACCTTGATCCTTGCCTGGCGGCCAATGATCCCAGTAATAGAGATAAACATTGGCGTTGCTGTGCGCCTTGGCATATTCAGCGCCTATCCGCACGTATTCGAACATGTAGTCGTTAAGCATCCGCAGTGACAGGCGGTAAGCCTCGACGGGATCGTCCGTGGCGTAAAGCGAAAACACATTTTCATCTACATTGCCTGCCTGATAAGGACGAATGGCCGCCAGCATGGCCTTGTGCTGCTCCTCGTCCGTCATCTTGAGGTCGTTCGGTCGCAAACCTGTATATTCGTCGGCCGTCTGACCTATGATGACGTCCAACCCGTCGAAATCGCCCGGCTGGAGAAGATTCACGGAATCCTTTGTGAAAACATAGTCGTCGATGGTGTAGAACTGGTTAGTTGCCACCGCACCGGCCATGACGCCGAACAATGTTTCCTTCCCACTTTGCCACTTGTCGAGCCAGACCTTGGATTCAACGGCACGCAGATCGGCAAGAGTCATCTCCTTGCCAAATATCTTATTCACGGCTTCCTGGTTCTGTTTCGATTTCTGGGCGAAATCCACGGTCTTACCTGGCAGGAAGCCGGTAAAACTCGACTGGATGAATGCGCGCTTGAACAGCCCCTTGGCAAGCGGCGTGCGAAGCAGAGCAACGGTGTTTTCACCACCGGCCGATTGTCCGCCAATCGTGACGGTTGCGGGATCACCGCCAAACGCTTGGACGTTTTTCTGAATCCATTTGAGCGCATCAACCAGATCCAGCACGCCGAAATTACCCTTCGGGCCTGCCGAGCTCGCCTTGGCCATCTCGGGAAGCGACAACCAGGCCGGCGCGCCAAGTCGATATTGAACCGACACGACCACGACGCCCTTTGCCGCGAGCTGTGCAGCATACAGATCCTTCATCCCATTGGCACCCAGGCGGTTCGCGCCGCCATGGATCAGCATATAGACGGGCAACCTGTCACTGCTGCTGTGAGCCGGCGTCCAGATCGCCAGGTTCAAGCCATTGTCGCTGATCGGTGCATCGCTCAGCTTGTTGGGATCCTGAAGCATCTGGTCGCCCCATTTGTCGGCGACCAGAACGCCGTCCCACGGCTTGACGGGTGGCGCCGGCTTCCAGCGATTTTCTCCGCCGACGTTCCCGGCAAAAGGAATGCCGAGAAACTGTGTCACGCCCGGAGTATCGCTCAACGATCCTTGAACTTTTCCTCCCGTGACCAGCGCTTCTTCGATCGCTTCATCCTGAGCAAATGTTGCCGTTCCAAAACTTCCCGAAACGGCACTTCCCAGGATCAGCATGAAGATCGCCCAACGGCTGTGCCGAGCGCAACCTTCCCAACGTGACTTCCCGTTCAAGACATCCTCCCCTTTAATACTGGCAGATTTCGTTCTGTCCCGCGCCCGCGCGGCAGACTCAAACCTACGGCTCAATCGGCACTGCACAGGGCGCAAAAGAAACCACACCAACTTCATTCTAGGCGACCAAGCCGCGGCTCAACAAGCGACGCAAGCAGCAAACCAGATATGCCGGCACAGCATCGGATTGCACCTCACCCATAGACAAGCCCGTCACATTCCCGGGATCTGCAAAAAGGGCGGTAGCAATTCACCCACAACGGTCCTCGGCCAGGGAATGTGAAGGATCTGATCAAAAACGATGTAGATGAAGAGCGTCAGGATGATCGCTTTAGGGATGATCAGGCTCCAGCGCTCCTTTGGCGGGCCTCCGCAGAGCGGGTCGCTCGCAAAAGATCCACCGACTCGGCCAGTCGCTGTTTGGCGCCTGCCATATGCAGGGCCATCGCGGCGCGCGCACCTTCCACATCCCGGTCCCGGATGGCCTCAAAGATCGGAGTGTGTTCGCCGAATGCGATAGCGGTGGTCTCGGGATTGGCGGAACGGATGTTTGTTCCAAGCCACTTGCGGACCATCGTCCGCACACCCTTCAGCATGTCTCGGAGCACATCGTTATCGGCAGCTTCGCCGATCGTGTTGTGAAAATTGGTGTCGGCATCAATGAAGCCCGATCCCCTCGACGTCCGAAGCGCTTCGAGATTTTGCGAAAGCGCATGGAGTTGCTCCTCTGTCCTAGATTTCGCAGCCAGTCCTGCCATCGTAACTTCAAGTTCGGCGCGTGCATCGATGAGCTCCATCAACCTTCGGTCACCGAACATGATGCTGAGTTCGAAGATGGTGAAAAGCAGGTTCTCGTAAGGGTCCTTGAAATAGGTGCCGCTGCCTTGCCGGATTTCCAGAAGGCCGAGAAAGGAAAGCGCACGCAATGCCTCTCGGACCGCGGGACGGTTCACACCGAGCGCTTCCGAAAGCTGCCGTTCGGACGGAATCTGGTCTCCGGGCCTGACCTCTCCTGAAAACAGATAGTCGAGGATCCGGTGAGCAACCTCCGAGGCGAGAGGAACCCGCGGGGTCAAGGCTATCTTGCTCAGTCCCGTCATGACTGTTTCCCCGCTGTCCGGCTCTCGAAAATCCAGTCCGCATATTTGATCATTCGGCATCCCCTTCCATCCAAGCCTCAAGGGCAATCCAGCTTCAAAGACTCGTAATACAGCACGGAGCCGTTCTCGTTTTATCGACCCCCGAAGGGGCTGCATACAGGGCAGATAAAATTGTTGTCTGTCGAGCGTTGACACACGAGAAGGCATCTGTCTATCATGAAGTGGTCTACCAGTAAACCGGAATACCAAAAGAACGAAAATGCCCGTTGTGGCGTCACGACACGAAAGTGTTGGATCTGTCCGACTTTTGAGAACGTATGGTGATCACGCTGCGAGGATAGATGTTTCGCGCCGCAATGGCCTGAGATCAACGCCGTCTGTTGGGGTCCAGATGTAAT
Organism: Agrobacterium vitis; assembly: GCF_014926405.1. Lineage (NCBI taxonomy): Bacteria > Pseudomonadati > Pseudomonadota > Alphaproteobacteria > Hyphomicrobiales > Rhizobiaceae > Gillisella > Gillisella vitis. The sequence goes on along the minus strand of NZ_JACXXJ020000003.1, from coordinate 1,359,285 downwards.
CGCCGGTGAGACTGATGTGCTGCCAGCCGAGTGGGGTAATGTGTTTGATGATGTCAAGCGGCGTGGGAATGCCATCTCGGTTGAGCTCGGCGAACGCCGGTTCAAGATAGAGTGTGTTCCAGTAGACGATGGCGTTGATTAGCAGGTTCAGTCCAGATGCTCGGTAGAACTGGCTCTCGAAAGTCCGGTCGCGCAATTCTCCGAGGCGATTGAAGAACAGTGCGCGGGCCAAGGTGTTCTGGGATTCGCTCTTGTTGAGGCCGGCCGTCGCGTTCCTGCGCATTTCGGGGTTCTGCCACCACTGGGGCAGAAAGATGGACCGATTGATGCGACCGAGATCGCGTAGCGCCAACGCCAGTCCGTTCTGGCGTGGGAATGCGGACAGCTTTGCCAACAGGGTCGAAGGCCGAACCTGCCCGGAACGGATCGTCGTGACCAGCCGCAGGATGTCGTTCCAGTTTGCCTTGATCCGCTCGACGTTGATGTGCTCGCCAACGAGCGGCGCCAGGTTTTCGGGAGGCGCGTCGCGCGGGAAAAGATAGAGCTTGCGATCCTTGAGACCGCGCAGCCGAGGCACAATCTGGAAACCAACGAGATGGCAAAGGGCGAAGCTCATATCGCTTACCCCGCCGGTATCGACATAGTGGGTTCCGATGGCGAGATCGCTGCCATGATAGAGCAGTCCATCGAGGACATAGATGGCTTCGCTCGCATTGGCATTCATGGCGATGATGTAGAAAGCGCCGTACTGGTCAGAGGTGAACCGGTAGAATTTGGCGCCGGGGTTGGGACCATAGCGGCCGTTGAGGTCGCCGATCGCCTCGGCGTGTCCGCCCGCCGGAAAATACTGGCCATCGGAGGATGACGTTGTTCCATCGCCCCACAAGCTTGCCAGAGGCAATTGCCTCTGGGCGTTGACGAGAATGGCGTGCGCGGCCGTGTAACCTTCCTCGCGAATATGCCAGTCGTGCGCCCAGGCGAGTTGGCGCATCGTAATGCCGGGGGAAACGTCCGCCATTCTCGTGAGACCGAGATTGATCCCGTCCGCCAGGATGGCGGTGAGGAGCGCAAGCTTGTTGTCGGCCGTCCGACCGCTGCGCAAATGGGTAAAGGCGTTCGAAAATTCCGTTCGGGCGTCAACCTCGAGCAAAAGGTCAGTGATGCGGATCGCAGGCAGACGGCTTTCCACCTTTAGCTTCAGCGACTTGGCGATGTCCGGAAACATAGCCTTGTGCGGCGTGACGCTAAACCCCGCCCCGGTCAGTTCTACATCGTCGAGCTCGCCGGCTGCGGCCAGACGCGAGAGGTCAGCCAGTCCATCGTTCAGCAGCTGGCGCTGTTGGCGAAGATACGTCTCGACATCGGTATCAACGGCGATTGGAAGCGGTCCTTCCTCACGCATCAGCTCGAATGTCGGCGTGGGAATGAGAAAGCTTTCGAAAGACTGGAAGCGTTTGGCTCCTTCCACCCAGACATCGCCCGCATCGAGCCGGCGCTTCAATTCGCTGAACAGGCAAAGCTCATAAGCCCTGCGATCAATCTTTCCATCTTTGAGTATGAGAGGCATCCAGCCCTTCGGCGCAAAGGAGATCGGTGCCTTGTCGGGTATGGTCCTTTTGCCCGTACGATATAGACCCGCGACCACGGATAGCGCCCGCAAGAGGTTCGCCGCCACTGCGTGACCGCGGAACACGAGAGTGGAGAGAAACTGTGGCGCCAGTTTCCTGATCGTCGGATAGCGCTGGAGCATTTCGATTTTACCGTCGATAACATCCGGCGCGATCAGCGTATCGACCGCCTGGACACTGGTTGTAAAAGCTGGCCATTGGATGACCAGATCAAGCGCTTTGGCCATGTCCTCACCCTTCTCTCTGGCCTTGATGATCGCATGGCAGACTTTTGAAACGTCCTTCAACGGCGTCTGCACTTCCCGAACGGATCGGGTGACGCGAGCAGCCGCCTGGTTATTGGCTCGCCGCGTCAGGATGCCCATGAGTTTCTTGAACATGTCGATCGCGCAATCGGTGAGATGGCGGGAAAGGTGGAGCACTGTTGCAGCCAGGACAGCATGTCGGCGTTCGGTGTTAAGGTCGCGCAGATGCTGCGCGCTCATTCGCGTCCCCTCTGCAGCAAATTCGTCAAAGACCTTGGCCGGAATGCGATCCATCAACGTCGTCGGCAGGTTCAGAGACCGGAGAAAGCGAATGCGCTCGGCAATTCTGTCGAGGTTGACGGCGGCTGGCGACAATGCTGGCGTTCTCGCCCAGGCAAGAATAGTCACGCTTGTCCCCTCACGCGGATCGAGAAGCTTGTCCAGATCGAGCTTTTGGCCTTCTGAGATCCCGCCGGCCAAGGCCCGATGAGCAATACGAATGCCGCGCCTGATCGCCACATGAATGATGGCTTCGAGCGCTGGCCGCGCTGGCAAGAGAATTCTCCTGCGTCGCAGTTCTTCCACGACCATATCCGCCAATACATCGGCGTGGCGCAGGGTTTGTGCGGCAGGTGTCAGCCAGCCTGTGAGTGCCCGCACGTCCGAAGGCACAAACGGACGCATCTGCATTCTGTCGAAAAGCAGGGCCAGATGCTCGCGCCGCGTCTGTGGGCGCTCGAAATAACGTTCGATCTCATGGTGATCGACGCCGATCTGCCGCGCCAGAAATCGTAAGACGCCAGCCGGCAGGACCTCGCCATCCGCAAGCGGTCGGCCAGGGTATCGTAGCGTGGCCAGAACACAGGCGAGGCCCAGTCTGTTCGAGGCCTTGTTCTGTCGCATGATCAGGTCGAGATCCGATCGATCCAGCGTGTAATGTTTGGCGATCTCCCTTTCGTTATCCGGGATGATCGTCGCCTGTTGCCACCATGCCTCGCTCAGTAATGCTCTTCGCACCATTCTCTGATCTTCCCGTTTCGCCGCGGAGAGTGCAGCGAAACGGAAAATGCGTGTCCGACAAACGAACGTTTCGCGGCATCCACAGTTCTTGTCCGCAAACCTTGTCATGAAACGGCAAATCGGACAAACCACGTCTCATGACCGCTATCGGCTATGCAAGGGTCTCCACCGGCGACCAGGACACCGCCCTGCAACTCGACGCTTTGCGCAAAGCAGGTTGTGAAAGGCTGTTCGAGGATAAGGCATCCGGCACGAAGACTGACCGACTCGGATTGGCGGAGGCGATCCGCTACGTTCGCGACGGCGACACGCTCACAGTCTGGAAGCTCGACCGCCTCGGCCGGTTGATGAAGCACCTCATCGAGATCATCACCGAACTGGAGGCCAAAGGCGTCGGCTTCCGATCCATCACCGAAAACATCGACACCACGACATCCGGCGGTCGCCTGGTCTTCCACCTGTTCGGCGCGCTGGCACAGTTCGAGCGCGATCTGATCCGGGAACGAACACGTGCCGGTCTGCAAGCCGCAGAGGAACGCGGCCGACGCGGTGGCCGACAAGTCGTCGTAACCCCGGACAAACTTGCCAAAGCCCGCCAGCATCTGGCGGCCGGTTTGAACGTCCGGGAAGCCGCGGCCCGCGTGAAAATCGGGAAAACCGCCCTCTACGAAGCTCTCAAGGCCGAAAAAGCAACGACATCCACGGTCAAACCAACCTGAGTTCCGGATACGTTCTTAAAAGTCGGACAGATTCGCCACTTTCGTGTCGTGAAGCCATATCGACCCGCCGCCATCGACGCCGGCTCCAGCAGTCCCTGTTCGCAAAGAACCAAAGCCGAAGGCGCAGATGCGGGCGAAGGTGGATTTCCGGCTGCAGGGTTTTCGCGGTCTCGCCAAAACCTGGCGCGACCGTGCGCGCGACAATATCGCCGCCATCCTGCTGGCGAACGAGATCGAACGTCACGGATTGCCGGCCCGACCTGACCAGCAGGAAAGGTTGATCAAGTTCACCGGTTTCGGTGCATCGGATCTGGCCAACGGCATTTTCCGGCGTCCCGGCGACGAGGCGTTTCGCAAAGGCTGGGAGGAGCTCGGCGGCAATCTGGAAAGTGCCGTTGCGGCAGGGGACTACGCGTCTCTGGCGCGGTGCACGCAATATGCCCACTTCACTCCGGAATTTATCGTTCGTGCCATCTGGTCGGGCCTAATCCGCATGGGGTTCAAGGGCGGTCGGATCCTGGAGCCGGGCATCGGCACGGGTATGTTTCCGGCGCTCATGCCCGAGGCGCTCTCCAAGGTGAGCCACGTCACCGGCGTCGAGCTCGATCCCGTCACCGCCCGCATCGTTCGGCTGCTACAACCGCGGGCCACGATCATCACAAGTGATTTCGCCCGGACGGATCTGCCAGCCCATTTCGATCTGGCGATCGGCAATCCGCCGTTTTCTGACAGGACGGTGAAGAGCGATCCGGCCTTCCGGTCTCTCGGTTTCCGGCTGCACGATTACTTTATTGCCAAGTCCCTCGACCGGCTGAAGCCGGGCGGTCTTGCCGCTTTCGTGACCTCGTCCGGCACGATGGACAAGGCCGACGCCCGCGCCCGCGAACACATCGCTGGCATGGCCGATCTCGTTGGTGCAATCCGCCTGCCCGAAGGCAGCTTTCGCGCCGACGCCGGAACGGATGTGGTCGTCGATATTCTCTTTTTCCGGAAGCGACGAGCCGACGACCAGGCTGGAAGCGGCAACTGGCTTGATCTCGCGGATGTCCAGTCTGCAGGTGAGGGCGACAGCGTCCGTATCAACAGGTGGTTCGTTGATCACCCCGACATGGTGCTGGGCCGCCATGCGATGACGTCAGGTCCATTCGGCGAGACCTATACCTGCCTCCCGTTCGGTAATGATCTCGAAACGAGCCTGAACGACGCGATCAGTCGGCTATCGGCCGACCTCTACGACGGTGATGTCACGCCGATCGATTTCGCGCTCGAGGACGAGGTGACCGAGGCGACGGCAGAGCGGCCAGACGATCCCAAGGTGCGCGAGGGAAGCTATTTCATTGGCAAGGCCACGGCGCTGATGCAGTTGGTGGATGGGATCGCTGTCCCGGTCAAGGTCAGGAAGGGCCGCAGCACTGATGGCATCTTTGCCAAGCACGCCCTGATCATCCGAAAGCTGATCCCGATCCGCGATGCGGTCCGGCTCATTCTCAAGCTTCAGGAACGCGACCAGCCGTGGACTCAGGCGCAGGTCTCGCTGCGCATCGCCTGGTCGAGCTTCGTGCGAGAATTCGGCCCGATCAACTTCACGTCCGTTTCGACATCGGAGGATCCGGAAACCGGTGAAGTCAGGGAGGTCCATCGCCGGCCGAATCTTGCGCCTTTCCTCGACGATCCCGATTGCTGGTTGGTCGCCTCCATTGAGGACTATGATCTGGAGACCAACACAGCGAAGCCAGGACCGATCTTTACCGAGCGGGTGATCGCGCCTCCGCCCACACCCCTGATCACCTCTGCAATAGACGCGCTCGCTGTGGTTCTCAACGAACGCGGTCATGTCGACCCCGATCATATTGCCGAGTTGCTGCATCGTGACGTGGAAGGTGTGATCGATGAGTTGGGTGAATCCATCTTCCGCGATCCGTCCAGCGGCTCCTGGCAGATGTCAGATGCCTATTTGTCCGGCGCGGTCCGGTCGAAGCTGGTAGCTGCACGCGCGGCCGCGGACCTAGATCCCGCATTCGCGCGCAATGTTGCGGCGCTGGAGCGCGTCCAGCCCGCCGATCTCAGGCCCTCGGATATCACCGCACGCCTCGGCGCGCCTTGGATTCCTGCCGATGACGTTGTTGCCTTCGTCCGGCAGACCATGGACGCCGAGATCTCCATCCATCATCTCCCGGAACTGGCGACATGGACGGTCAATGCCCGGCAGCTTGAATGGTCTGCGGCAGGCACGACGGAATGGGGCACCCATCGCCGCCATGCGGGCCAGCTGCTGTCGGACGCCCTGAACTCCTCCGTGCCGCAGATCTTCGACACGGTCCGCGATGGCGAGACCGAGCGCCGGGTGTTGAACACGGTGGAGACGGAAGCCGCCAAGGAAAAGCTTGCCAAGATCAAGACCGCCTTCCAGTCGTGGATCTGGTCTGATCCGGATCGCACCGACCGGTTGGCGCGGGTCTATAACGACACGTTCAACAACATCGCGCCGCGATCCTTCAACGGTGCCCATCTCCAACTACCGGGCGCTTGCTGCGCGCTTTCTTTGTACGGTCATCAGAAGCGCGGCATCTGGCGGATCATTTCGGCTGGCGCCACCTATCTCGCCCATGCCGTCGGTGCTGGAAAGACGCTGACTATGGCCGCCGCCATTATGGAACAGCGCCGGCTCGGGCTGATCAACAAGGCGATGCTGGTCGTGCCCGGCCATTGCCTGGCGCAGGCGGCCCGCGAGTTTCTGGCGCTCTATCCCAACGCACGGATCCTGATTGCCGACGAGACCAACTTTGTCAGGGAGAAGCGACACCGCTTTCTGTCGCGGGCTGCCACCGCCAACTGGGATGCCATAATCATCACGCACTCGGCGTTCCGCTTCATCTCCGTTCCCTCATCGTTCGAGGCTCAGATGATCCAGGACGAATTGGAGCTCTACGAGGAGCTGCTGATCAAGGTCGAGCGCGACGACCGACTGTCGCGCAAGCGCGTTGAACGCATGAAGGAAGGTCACAAGGAACGGCTGGAAGCGCTGGCCACCCGCAAGGACGACCTGCTGACCCTCTCGGAGCTCGGCATCGACCAGATCATCGTCGACGAGGCGCAGGAATTCCGCAAGCTGTCGTTCGCCACCAACATGTCGACCCTGCGCGGTGTCGATCCGAACGGTTCGCAGCGTGCCTGGGATCTGTTCGTCAAATCCCGCTTCCTCGAGACGAAGAACCCCGGCAGGGCGCTGGTGCTGGCTTCGGGAACGCCGATCACCAACACGCTCGGCGAGATGTTCTCCGTGCAGCGGATGATGGATCCGGCAGCATTGTCGGAACGTGGTCTGCACGAGTTCGACGCATGGGCCTCGACCTTCGGCGATACCTCGACCGAACTCGAACTGCAGCCGTCGGGCAAATACAAGCCGGTCACCCGCTTCAGCCAGTTCGTCAATGTGCCGGAACTGATTGCCATGTTCCGCTCCTTCGCCGACGTTGTGCTGCCCGTCGATCTGAAAACCTATGTGAAAGTGCCGGAGGTCTCCGGCGGCAAGCGCCAGATCGTCACCGCCGAGCCGACGGCCGCTTTCAAGTCCTACCAGAAACAGCTGGACGCGCGGATCAAGGCGATCGAGATGCGCGATGGCCCGGCCAAGCCCGGCGATGACATCCTTCTCTCGGTCATCACCGACGGACGTCACGCCGCGATCGATCTGCGCCTGGTTGATCAGGCCATGGGCAATGAGACCGCCAACAAGCTCAACGCGCTTGTCTCCAACGCCCACCGGATTTGGCAGGAAACGGGAGGGGCGGAGTATCGTCGCAAGGACGGAAAGCCGTTCGACCGGCCGGGCGCCGGCCAGCTCATCTTCTCCGATCTCGGCACGATCAATGTCGAGGCGACGCGGGGTTTTTCCGCCTATCGCTGGATCCGCGATGAGCTCGTCCGCCTAGGCGTGCCGGCTCCCGAAATCGCCTTCATGCAGGATTACAAGAAGTCGGATGCCAAGCAGCGGTTGTTCAACGACTTCAATGCCGGCAAGGTCCGCGTCCTGATCGGGTCCTCGGAGACAATGGGCACCGGCGTCAACGTTCAGGCCCGGTTGAAGGCGCTGCATCACCTCGACGTGCCATGGCTCCCATCGCAGATCGAGCAGCGCGAGGGCCGGATCATCCGCCAAGGCAACCAGCATGACGAGGTCGACGTCTTCGCCTACGCAACGCTCGGCAGCCTCGACGCCACCATGTGGCAGAACAATGAGCGCAAGGCTCGTTTCATTGCCGCCGCCCTGTCAGGCGACACCAGCGTTCGACGGCTTGAGGATATGGGCGAGGGGCAGGCCAATCAGTTCGCCATGGCCAAAGCGATTGCTTCAGGCGACGAGCGGCTGATGCAGAAGGCGGGGCTGGAGGCTGAAATCGCCCGTCTTGACCGGCTGCGGGCCGCCCATATCGACGATCAGCATGCGATCCGCCGGCAGATCCGTGACGCTGAACGCGATATCGAGTTTTCCAGCCGCCGGATCGCGGATGTGGGGAGCGACATCGCCCGTTTGGTTCCGACCGCGGGCGACGCATTCTCGATACAGGTCGGAAGCGAAGATTTCGATGAACGCAAACTGGCTGGACGCGCGCTTATGAAGGAGATTCTCACGCTGGTTCAGCTTCAGCAGGAGAATGAGGTGAGCATCGCCACGATCGGCGGTTTCGATCTTGGCTATCATGGCGAGCGGTTCGGCAAGGACGGTTATCGCTACGAGACGTTTCTCAAACGCACTGGTGGCGACTACGAGATCGACCTGGCTGTCACCACCACGCCGATCGGCGCGATCTCCCGGCTCGAACATGCGCTTGGCGGGTTTGAACAGGAACGCGAGAACCATCGCAATAGGCTCGTCGATGCGAAACGACGTCTCGCCTCCTATACGCCGCGTTTGGGAGAGAGCTTCTCATTCGAAGCCGAACTCGAACTCAAACTGAGCCATCTGGACGAGATCGAAAGGGATCTTGCGGCAACCGCCGATGAACCAGAGGAGGATCGTCAGGAAGCCGCGTAAAAAACGGCATATTCACCGTCACTTGAAACGGGGTCGGACCATACACATTTATCGGTCATCACCCGTTTCGATGGTTTGCCTCACAGTGGCGATTGCCGCGCGTTTGAAACTGTCCGGGTTGGAAGGGCGCTCCCCGAAAGGGTAGAGCGCCCTTTCATTTTGGCACCTTCGGGCGCTACTCGCCGAGTTTGTAGATCGCCGCGTTATCTTGCACATCTCGCAGACCCTTGTATGAGGCATGCCGCAGCTTGCCGTCGTCGGTCCAGGCGCGGTATTCGATCTCGGCAATCAAAGTCGGTTGAACGAAGACGGCCCCCTTCTTGTCGACGGGAACGGGAGCACGCCTGGTCTTCAGCGTGTCCAGCATCCGGCGCAGTTCGATAGTGTCTTTCTCTTTGAAGCCAGTCCCGACCGAACCGACATAGACGAACGCGTCGCCCTGGTAGGCTGCGAGCAACAGGCTGCCGATCCCGCCGCGTGCTGCAGAGGACGGCTCGTATCCGACAATCACAAAGCTTTCGCTCTGGATGCATTTGATCTTCAGCCAGTCGCCGAGCCGGCCCGAACGATAGGCACTGTCGCGGTGCTTGGCGATAATGCCTTCGAGGCCGTGCTCGCGCGCGGCCGCCAGAAGTGTCGCTCCATCGGCTTCGAGCATCTCGGAGACGCGGATCGCTCCGTCGCTTTCGCCGATCAGGTCTTCCAGCAGGTGACGACGTCCGGAAAGCTCCATCTTCGTCAGGTCATGGCCATCGAAATACAACAGGTCGAATGCGTAGAGGATAGCATCGTCTGACGCTTGTCTGCCCCCGCGCCCGCCAAGCGAACGCTGCAGCGCCCAGAAGTCCGAGCGGCCCTCGGCATCGAGCACGACGGCTTCCCCATCGAGAATGGCTGTCCCGACGCCAAGCTTGCGCGCAGCGGCGGCGATTGCCGGAAACCTGTCGGTCCAGTCATGACCGCCGCGGGTGATGATCCGCACCGAGTTTGGCTCGATGTGAACCGCAATACGATAGCCGTCCCATTTGATTTCATAGATCCAGTCCGGTCCCGATGGCGGTTTTGCTTTCAACAACGCCAGGCACGGTTCGATGCGATCGGGCATCGGGTCGAAAGGAAGTTGCGGCTGCGCCGGATCGCGGGGTTTGCGCGGTCGCGAGCGGATCGGAGCGTCCGTCTCCCGCAAAAGCGGCTGGGATTTCTGGCGCGGCGGCTTTGTCATGGCCAGAGTTCAGCAGCAATTGCTTAAAATCGTGTGACATCGCTTGGAAATGGAAGGGAGGACGACGAGGGAGGGGACGAAGGAGGCAAGGAAACCGGTTCGCAAGGACGGTCCAACGGCTGCCGGTTCCCTCAATCGCGCCTGTCGCCGAGACCGGGCCAGCTTGTCTCGCAAGGCAGGTGTGCCTCGCTCTCCCGCAAGCCAGATCTGCTCCGGCGCAATTGCAGCCGCCGGCCCATCCTGCGGTTCGGGAGGTGTCTTCGAGATGAAGATGAGGAGGCAAGGACAGTCCGTCCGCCAAAAACCGAGAGGTCATTCCCATGCAGTTGATTACAGCCGATCCGCGCAGCCTGAAGGACAATCCCGACCGGTCCCGCCAGTCGAAATCCTCGCCACAGTCCGACGCGATGCTCCGCGCATCGATCAGGGCCATCGGCGTCGTGCAGCCGCCGATCGTCAAACTCGATCCGGAAGGCGGCAACAGCTACATCATCGTCTTCGGTCACCGCCGCACCGCCCAGGCGATTGCCGCGGATCTTTTGGAAATCCCCCTGCTGCTCGCTGATCCCTCAGACGATCTCGGCGCCATGCAGTCCTTTGCGGAAAACATCGCCCGCGAACCGCTGAACCCTGTCGATCAGTGGCGCGCCATTGAGCGGCTGGTGGCTCTCGGATGGACCGAGGAGTCGATCGCCATGGCGCTGGCACTCACGAGCCGGCAGATCCGCAAACTGCGGCTGCTCGCCAACATCCTGCCCGCCATGCTCGACCAGATGGCGCGGGGTGATATGCCGAACGAGCAGCAGCTGCGCACGATCGCCGCCGCAGGCCAGGACGAACAGGCCGAGGTCTGGAAGAAGTATAAGCCGAAGAAGCAGGAGCCGCAGGTCTCGTGGTGGGAGGTTGCCCGGGCACTGACCACGACCCGGATGCTGGCCAAACATGCAAGTTTCGGCGACGATCTGGCGCAGGCTTACGGCATCACCTGGGTCGAGGATCTGTTTGCACCCGCCGATGAAGACAGCCGCTACACCACCGATGTCGAGGCATTCCTCGGGGCGCAGCAGGAATGGCTTGCCAACAACCTGCCCAAGCGCGGCTCGGTTATCGAGACCAATGAATACGGCCAGGCTAAGCTGCCTGCCAAAGCACAACAGGTCTACGGCAAGCCGGGCAAAGGCGACCTGACCGGCTGGTACATTAACGCGCGCGATGGCTCGGTTCAGTCCGTTGCCTACCGCATGCCGGAAGTGAAGAAGCCCAAGCTGGTCAAGGATGCGGATGGTGTCGAAACCGTCGTTGACGAGGTCGAGGTAACCAAGGCGCGGCCCGACGTGACCCAGAAGGGTCTCGACATGATCGGCGATCTGCGCACCGATGCTCTGCACGAGGCGCTCGCCCGGGCGCCGATCGAGGACGACACTCTGATGGCTCTGCTCATTCTCGCCTTCACCGGCACAAATGTCAGCATTGCCAGCGGCGCATCGGACAATCCCTACGGTCATGCCAAATGCGGCCCGCATGCTGCCCGGCTGATTGGCGAGGACGGCAAGCTGTCCTTCGATCGACAGACACTGGTGCAGGCTGCGCGCTCGGTCCTGATCGAAGTCCTTTCGCTTCGGCGCAATCGCTCCGATAGCGGCCTGATCGCCCGTATTGCCGGCGACGCTGTCGGCGCTGATGAGTTCCTGGTCAATATGGCGACGGAAGACTTCCTCTCATGCCTGTCACGCACTGCGCTGGAGGCGACCGCGGAAACGGCGGGCGTGCCCGGTCGGATCAAAGTGAAGGATACCCGTGCGGCTCTGGTCGAGCATTTTGCCGTGGGAAAGCTGGTGCATCCAGCAGCGCTGCTCGCGCCTTCCACTGAGGACGTGCGGTCGTGGGCTGGACGTTACACCACCGTCGACAGCGGATTGGAGGATGCCGACGACGTTCCCGATACGCTCGAAGATCGGCCTTCCGGTTGTGGAATTGTGGACCATTCGGCCGCCGTGGAAGAGGCCGACCAGGGTTTTCGCGAGGCCGCCGAATAGCATCAGGCACCAGGATCTGAACCGACGCCGCTGGCTCACGCTGGCGGCGTTTTTGTTTCCAGCGATCAGAAGGAGTTTGTCATGGCAGAGATCCATGATGACATGGCCACAGAAAAAGCGGTGCATGAGGCTGAACTAAGGTCATTGGACCGGCCGACGATACAAGCAGGAGCATCGACGCCTTGGGGCATGGCACAGGTCTCGCGGCGATATGCCGACGATATCGTTCTGCATTCGACCGCCAGCCATGGTGGTTTCCACCTCGACGAAAATGCCAATACCATCGTCCATGCCCTCTATCGTAATGACACCGAATTTTACGAAGAGGATTGTGAATGGGCGAAGGTTGCCCATGCTTTCCCGGATCTATTCACGACCTATGAACGTCGGTTGGCCGATCGGACGCTTCGCGACTATTTCCCTGATGCCTACGAGCGCGTCATGGGCATCAAACTGACTGGCAGCCAGTCTCATATGCGCGACCGACAGGATTTCGAGAGTCTCCATTGCAATAACTGGGTGGTCATCGCGGCACTCAGTTCCGATCACCAACCGGGTTTCGTCGAATGCATCGCGACGCTGGGCGGGATCCGGGGCGAGACCGGCGCACGACGGTTCCTGGTTCCACGCTCCGACTACACGATCGGCCGGCATGGCTTCGTCATCGATCCAGCCAAGCACGAGCCATATGACGGTCCGTCGAGCTTCGTGACCTGGGCGGCAAGGCAATGACTGATGCGCTCACAGACAGCCACCCTCCCCGAAATCAGGTGATCGATTTCATCGAGCTCTATCGCAGGATCTGGGCACGGCAGCAGGATTATCGCTCCCGGCGGGCTGAGCTGACACGACAAACGAAGGCGCGGTGGACCTGCAAGGCATGGCATGGCCAACCATCGAATACTGCACGCATATCAACGGAGCCGGGTGAGAGCGGAAGCCCGGCCAACGCGAGGGTGCGATAAAGCGTTGATCGAAGCGCGGAAGAGACCCCACAGGGCAACCGGCTTGCAATGGCGTGTGCTTGCCCCGAGATTTGTCAGGGCCCCCAGTGGGTGACGCGGCGTTGCCAGGGTCGGATCGGGGATGGCGATTGCATCATGCTGTCGTGGACCAGATCGTCGGCCGGCACAGCACCTCGGTTTTGCTGCGGTCTGACATGGGCGCGTCCCGGTCAAAGGCCGCTGGCGCGCCGCGTTGCGGCAGGAGCATCGCCTCGTTGCAAGGCAGGCCCGCGTCTGCCGCAGCCCGCTTAAAGGCGGGCCGCACCATCCGCAAACCGTCCTCGCTCCTCTTGGCGATGCCCTGACCTTGGGCCGGGCCACTAATGCCCCTGTCCTTTTGCCCGCACCCGAGGGGCTGAGCCGGATGACAACCGGCACCCCGGGCTTCGCTGAAAACATCGCTCATAAAGGATCCGATCATGGCACCGCTCAACCGCTCCACCCAGAAATACCGTCCCGCCAAATCCCAACGCGCCACCACCCTCGAAATGGTCAGGCTCGCCTGCCCCAACGCCACCCAGGCACTGCGCATCTCCGAAAGCTTCGGCCTTGCCCTCATCGACAGCGACGGGATCCGCGACCTCCATCGCGGCCAGTTGATCGAAAGCGCCGACGCCCTGAAGGAGGGCCTTGCCGAAAAGGCGATGCAGATCCACATGCAACGCATCGTCGGATCGTTTGTCGGCTCAGCCTATGGCGCCGGGCAATTCTACAGCCGAGCGGTCACAGAAGCCCGCGATCTCACCACGAAACTCTCCAACGATACCAGGGACGAGGACCTCGACGGCCCGGTCGGCTTCGACAGCCGCGCCCAGCGCAAGCGCGAGTTCGCAGCCGACATGGGCCTGCAGGCCCACGTGCTTCGCATGGCAGCCGAAGGTGCGGTCTCCGCCTACGAAGACATCACCGGAGAGACCTGGAAGCCCTATGAGCGCACGGTCGAACAGCCCGCCAACTCGATCGACAGACAAGCCGCGACTGCCCAGATGTCAGCGTTCGAGTAGCCGAGCCGCGGGGCTTCGGCCCCGCTTTTCACCAGCGTCCGGTACCGTCCCTACAACCTGGTTCGGAAAAAGAAAAAAGGGCCGACGGAAAACCGCGGCCCATAAAGTGTGAAGGTCATGGACCTCCAGAGGGGAACAGCTGCTGCGGCGGAACTGGGAGGAAGCCGCCATGTGCATCAGCTGAAGTCTTTATGCCCGAATTTTCAACACGCTGCACCTAATTTTTGTGCAGTGCAGCTATGCGTTGGGCAATGAGGTGACTGTTCAGGCGCTTTTCAAAGTGCTGGCGCTCCTCAGGTGACCTGTGTCCGGTAACACTGTCAAAATGCAGGGTTCACTTGAAAGCAAGGTTGCCGGTGTCATCAACTTTTCGCAATTCCGGTCTTGGCAGCGAATGAAGCCAGCCATATTCTCGGGCATGGCCAAATTCTTCCCAACTCTCGAACCGCAACACCATCGCTTCATCGTGGCACAGCACATGTTCTTCACCGCATCGGCAGCGCCGACCGGTCATGTCAACATGTCTCCGCGCAGCACGGACATGTTTCGTATCCTTGGCGACAACGCCGCGGTGTATCTCGACCGCACCGGCAGCGGCAACGAGACCGCTGCCCATCTGGGGATAAACGACCGCCTCACCATCATGTTCTGTGCGGTTTCGGGGCCGCCGCTCATCATGCGGCTTTTCGGCAAAGGGCGCGTCATCCATCGCGATAGCGACGAGTTCGCCAGCCTGCTGGACGAGCGGTTCGATGGCAAGGCGCCGCTTGGCGCGCGGCAGATGATAAGGCTCGACTTCGATCTGGTGCAGACATCCTGCGGCTACGGCGTACCGTTGTTTGAATACCAGGAAGAGCGCCCGCAGATGGACGCCTGGGCCAGAGCCAAGGGCGTCGACGGGATCGAGGACTACTGGCGGGAAAAGAATCAGGTCAGCCTCGACGGCTTTCCGACCGGCCTTTTCGAAACGCCCGGCGAGCGGTAGCACCGGCTCTCGCGCCAACACCCAGCTTATGGACAGTAAATCGATTCCAGAAGCAGCAACCGCCGCGTCCGTGGTCGGCGTAGGTCGCCCGCTGGGTGTCAGCGCCAACACGATAAGTGGCCGCTTGAACGACGCTGAAAACCCGCATGGAGCTGCCGACGAGAAGGTAGAGCGGTTCCCTGTACGGTTGATCATCAAGGCCTGGCGCCGCGACCCGCTAAGCGAGGGGCTCTTACAATGCTCCATTCCCGGCAGCCTCCCACATGCAGTCGTTGGCTCCGACCATTCGATCCGGGTTGTTGGTGCTTTGCACATATCCTTATTGGCCACCATCAGCTGATGCCATAGCCGTACCACTTGATCTGTCAGCTGGCACGTCCACTGCGGTCTCGATGCGGCATGTCTGACCAAAGACCACCTCGCGATGCTCGGCTCGATCGGCATCCGCAACGGCCGGCTCGTTTTCTTCCCCTGTGCGCTGAAGCGCCCATTCCTCGCGAGGCATATGTGGACACCCCCTCGGTCAAGCCTTTCTTCTGATCTTTTTGAACCCGGCTGGCTGCTCGCATATGTCCGGCCTCTCTGATGATCGGCCGAACGGCCGCGGGCCTTGATGAAATCCGCGGATCATGGTCCCAATCAAAAAAGCGCATTCTGCAGATGCAGTCTCGCGAACGGGTTGTCCTGATCCCCGGCGGAACCGGTATTCATCACGATCGTCTGGCAGGCCCTCCGAACTCGGTGACGCTGGTGCGTCGGTTTCTATGCGATGGCGTTTGTGTATACCGTCTGCCGAGTCATCACGGCCCATGCGATCCGCGCCATCTTGTTCGCCAGCGCCACGGTCGTCAGGCGCGGGGGCTTCGTTAACAACAATTTCCTGACCCACTCGATGAGCGGCCCGTGCATCTTATGCCTGACATGCCTGAGGACGGCTGTCGCGCCGACGATCAGCAGCGTTCGCAGATATCGGTTCCCGGCCTTCGTGATCCTGCCGAGGCGCTCTTTTCCTCCAGACGAATTCGATCGTGGCGTCAGCCCGAGCCATGCGGCAAATTCTCGCCCCGACCTGAAGACTGACGCATCAGGCACCGTCGCCGCCAGTGCTGTGGCAGTGATGACGCCGACGCCCGGGATCGTCGCAAGCCTGCGGCCTGCTTCGCTCGTTCGTTGCCATTCGCGTATCTTGGCTTCAAGTGTCCTGACCTCGGCGGTCAGGGAGTCGATTTGCCTGGCCAAGGATACGACAATGTCAGTCACGAGCGGCGGAACGTCCAGCTCTGTCGGCTCGTGTGCGAGCACCCGCTCGACGAGCTCTGCCGTTCTTTCGATCCCGACCGGCGCCACGATGCCGATCTCGGTGAGATGGCCTCGTAAGGCGTTCACCAGCATGGTCCTCTGCCGGATGAGGAGAGCACGCGACTTGTGCACCATCAGGATCGACTGCTGCGACGCGGTTTTGATTGGAACGAACCGCATGGTCGGCCGGGTCACAGCCTCGCAGATCGCCTCGGCATCCACCATGTCGTTCTTCCCCCGCTTCACGTACGGCTTCACATAAGCCGGCGCCATCAGCTTGACCTCATGGCCCATGCCTGTCAGTTCGCGAGCCCAGTGATGCGCGGAGCCGCACGCCTCCATGCCGATCAGACTCGGCTCCAGCTTGGCAAAGAATGCAAGAAGGTGTGTGCGCCGGAGTTTCTGAGCGATCACGACACGACTGCTGTCATCAATGCCGTGAACCTGGAAGACATTCTTTGCAAGGTCGATTCCGATTGTCAGCCTGGACATCCCGTTTCCTTTCCAACGTTTGATTGGTCCCTGCCGATATTCTCGGCGGTAGTGGTGGGGGTGTCCACATCATCAAGAAAGCCTCTCCTTTGGCCGTCCTCCACTGCGTTTCGGCCTTTCAGGTGCAGGCCGATCGTCCCCGGTCCTATCGACTGCCATCGAGGCCGCGATGGACGCGGCCCGAACAACCGAAAAGGATTACGACAATGGCAACCATCGGCTCTTTCACCGCTTCCGGCAACGGCTTCTCCGGCACCATCAAAACCCTCAACCTCAACGTCAAGGCAACCATCCGCGCCGTCGAGCGCACCTCCGAGAAAGGCCCTGACTACCGCATCCTCGCGGGAGCCACGGAATTCGGCGCAGGCTGGAAGAAGACCTCGAACGAAGGCCGCGACTACCTCTCGGTCAAGCTCGACGACCCGAGCTTCCCGGCCCCGATCTACGCAACGCTGATCGAGGTCGAAGGCGAGGAAGGCCTCTCCCTCATCTGGTCCCGGTCGAACCGGGACTGAGACTGGATGCCCCGCCTGCCAAGGCGGGGCTCTCCGCTACCGGGATCACTTGTTCAGTGCATCCTTGAGCGCCTTGGCAGGCGCGAAGGTCAGCTTCTTCGAAGCGGCAACAGTCATCTTTTCTCCGGTCGCGGGATTGCGGCCCTCGCGCTCCGGCGATGCCTGTCGGGTAGGAACGACCCGTTGCCGGGCCGCTCCTCCCTAAGAACTGTACGTGCGAGTTTCCCAGCATACAGCTCAAGCCTCCGCCAAGCCCTGTTTGACCAGAGCCGCCAGTTCCTGTGCATCGGTATGAGATGTGGAATCACCGGGCCGATCCGTAACTTCCGACGGCAGACCGCGCCTTCCGGCGAAGTAGCTGTCCCACATGGGATCGAAAGGATTCGCTTCGGCCCGGATTTTGCAGTGGCGACGTATCGGTACGTCGGACGCGTGGATGAGGCGGATGAACTTGAGGTTTCCTGCCTTATCCTTCATCCCTGCGCGGAATACCCAGTCTCGTGTACCTTCCCGAGCGAAGTAACGATACTTCACCCAGCGAAGCGGCTTGTCCGGGTGTCTACGACAGGCCCACTGCCAGAGACACTTCCAGATGAGATGATCGACCTTGCGGAAGGTCTCCTTCGCCACCTGGTTGTGATGATAATTGGTCCATCCCCTTATGACCGGGTTCAGCCGCATTATCAGATACTCCTGCTTCACATCGGCGGCACCCTTGATGATCGTCCGAATCTTGCGCATAAACGCCACCACGTTCTTTTTGGCGGGTTTGATGTGGGTATGCCCATCATATCTGCGCACGTTCCAGCCGAGGAAGTCGAAACCTTCCTCGACCCGCACGATGCGAGTCTTTTCTTCAGACAGAGACAGACCTCGTTCCGACAGAAAGTCCTCGACTAGAGATTTCGCCTCCTCAAGCACCTCTTTCGAAGCACCTGTGACGACGAAGTCATCGGCGTAACGTATCAAGTGGACCTTGGTCAGGCTGTTGCGACGTCTTGGGCCGTAGAAGTCCCGTAACATCTTTTCCATTCCGTCCAAGGCCATGTTAGCGAGCGTGGGCGAGATTATTCCCCCTTGCGGAGTACCCGCTTTCGTCGCGTGCCAATCACCATCCTGTATGTAACCGGAGTCCAGCCATTTCCGGAGCACCACCTTGTCCATGGGGATGTTGGCGATGAGCCAGTCTTTGCTGATTTCGTCGAAGCAACCAGCAATGTCCGCATCTAAGACCCATTCCGCCGTGCCTCGTCCGCGCAGAGCAATATAGCACTGGCGGGCCGCATCACGGGTCGCTCGAAACGGTCGGAAACCGTACGAATTCGGGTCTGCCGTCGTTTCCGCGACAGGTAGCAGAGCGAGCAGGTGAAGTGCCTGCATGGCCCTGTCCTTCATCGTCGGAATACCGAGCGGACGCAGTTTCTTGCTATTTGCTTTCGGGATATATACCCGCCTCAACGGCAAAGGATGATACCCACGCCGTTTGAGCGACAATAATCCTCTGACGCACTTACCCGGTGTGTCCCAGATGATCCGGTCCACTCCGGGTGTTCTCTTTCCCTGATTTCCAGTAACCCGTTTCACGGCAAGCGCTTTGCCGCTGAACGAGTGGGTCAGCAGCCGTTGCAAGGCTTTCACCTTGCCCCAGCGACCTTCCCTAACCGCCTTCGCAATACGCATCTGCAGCCGTCGCACGTGTTGGTAAGCCTTGCGCCAGTCAATCTGGTCCCAGCTCACCGCTTCGCGGGAGGCCGCACCAGTCACTGTTGTGACCGTCATTTGCCTGTCCTCCTGCCGAGGGTTCTGCACATTCTCTCGCGACGGGAGACCCGTCGGAAGTCTGCCCCCTTTCGGGCGGGGTGATGTTGGCGAGCCGCAACCCCTGTCCAAACCATTACAGTCCGGCGTTCGCTTTCTCCGACATCCTCTGCCCGCACCGCCAACAACTTTCCTTGCGGTCGGCCTGCCCGTTGCCGGGCGACGATACGGGTTTACCGTGTTTCACCTAAATAACGCGGGTGGGTTAGATCCTGCCTATCCGCCGGCGGTCCTTCGTCCGTGTGCCTCCAAAGTAAAGGGAAGCAGCCGACCGCACACCTTTTGGTTCAAGCCTGTCAGCATCTTTGGCTTGTCAAATTTCACGACGTTTATCAGCAGTTCATTTGCATTGATCATACCACCCAGCCTAGCGCCTCATCCGCACTGATGCTCGCAGAAGATGCCTCAGCCTCACGACATCGGCATGGCCCGAAGGCCCGGCTACATTGTCCCGACAGCTTCAAACCGGACCGTTACCAGTCCCGCATGTGCCGGTAGGCTACTGATGACGGAACATCAGGTTTGTCCCGGAATATAAATCCCGTACAAACAATTACTTAGGCAACTTTCACGTCGCACTGACCTTAAACTTCCCGAAGCCTGGGATCGAGGTTTCAGCATCGGAGCCTGCGGCATCGGCGATGGCCTGGAAGACGGCCTCGACAATGCCCTTGGCCTGAACCTTCGTCAGGCCGTTATCGGCTGCAATCTTGTCGGCGATTTCATTGGTGGTGGTCATGGAATTCCTCGCATGTTGTTATCAAAGATAAAATCCGTGTCAGCTTATGACCGGATTGTCATCGGCGACGATGGAGACGAGGATCAGATCCGTGGGATGTCCACAGGTCGTTTTGGCCGATAACCTCGTTTGGGCTTCTCGCGAAGCACGTCGAGGAACAGGTTAATGGCCTGGCGCTCATTGTCGAACAGACGCACCATCTGCTGTCCGCGCGTTCCGATCCGGCCCCAGGCGCGCGCCAGCGACACCTCTCCGAACAATGTCGGCTGAACAGCAAGCGCATAGAACTGCGCCATGTTCTGTTCCGGCGCGATACGCTCGACATAGATGTGGTAGGGCTGCGTGATCATGCCCGTAGAATCGCGCGTTCGTAATCTGCCGTCCAATGAGAGTTTTGAATCGGTCGGGCATCATCGATTCACAACAATGATCCGCCGGCGCCCGGATCATTCGCACCAGCTGCGACGTGATCCTTCCCACTTCCGAGCCAGGCCTTCGGCGACGAGAAGATCGCCGACCGATCGTCGCTCCCGATAGACGATCCTGAGCTTGCGACCGAAGCGATCTTCATCCCTTGCGGTCGTCTTGAACGAGAGCGGACCCGAATTGAGAATGTCGAGCAGACGCTGTTTCGCCGCAAGTCCGCGCTTGCGTTCGCGCTCGCATCTTGGCGGGCTGAGCTCCGGCGTGTCGATGTCGGCGATCCTGATCTTCTCACCTCGAAACCAGAACGTATCACCATCCACCACGCAGGTGATACGTTGCCCGCTTCCGCAGATAGAGAAGGCTTCGTTCACGCTGCTTGCACTACTTGAAGGCTGGGCGGAAGCGCCAGATGCGAGGAAGCCAATGGCTAAGGGGGATAGGCTGGCAATTGCCGTAAAAAGTCTCAATGTCATGTCGCCTATGTGTCTGTCGTCGGAGCGGCCTTATAGCTCTTCACCCCGTCTGTGATTTGCTTGTGAAAACGGTTTTCTCCGACGGACGCGCTCATATCCTTGCGTCTGAACCAGATGGCACGTCCACATCTGAGCGGCGGATTGCCCGATGTGAACACGATCTGCTCGTCAGCGCGCATGCGCAGCACCTCATGCGGCAGGATCAGTGGACGGCGGCTGAGCTGCCGGGAACGTGAGCGCGACGAACCTTTCATCCCTGAAGAGCGGTTAGTCTGGTCGACCTCGACCGTCGTATCGCCGCAGCGTTTCGAAATGTAGTCGGCAGTATCAGGGTCGTTGATCGCGGCAAACGAGATCCATGACGCGGATTCGAACCACTTGCTCGTCGCGTCCCGACCGCCATAGGCCTCGCGCATCTGGCCGATGGACTGGAAGATCATCGTCAGAGTGATGCCGTATTTGCGTCCGGCATCCCGTGCGGTCTCTAAGATGCGCAGATAGCCGAGCCTGGCGACTTCGTCGAGCAGGAAGAGAGCGCGACCTTTCACATCGCCGTTTCGATTGTAGATGGCATTGAGCAGCGATCCGATAACCACACGGGCCAATCCCGGATGGGCTTCCAGTACCTTCAGATCGAGCGCAATAAAGATGTCTGTCCCGCCATCGGCAAGATCGTCGGTCGAGAAACTGTCGCCTGAGACGAGCGCGGCGTAGTTCGGATAGGACAGCCAGTGGGTTTCTTTCACCGCATTGGCGTAGACGCCAGAAAAGGTCTCGGGTGTCATGTTGACGAAGACCGAAACATTCTCCTTCACGAAGCCCGATTCCGACTGCTCGTAGATTTTTGTCAGGCGCGCCCGTAGCTGGGGTTCAGGCTCCGAAAGGTTCTTACGCACACGGCGCAGCGTCTGGTCTTCTTCGTCCGTGTGACCGGACAGGCATACGTCTGCGATGAGGGCCGTCAGGAGCTGCATCGCCGATGCCCGGAAGAAGTCGTCGCGGGCAGACGCCGAGCGCGAATTGTCGGTCATGATCCAGGTTGCGACGGCGACGATGTCCTCTTCTTTCGTGCTGCCACGTCGCCCGATCCAGTCGAGCGCGTTGAAGCCGACGCCTGACGCCGAGGGATCGAGAATGACCACCTTCCGGCCAGCCTTGCGGCGATGCTCCGATACCATCGGCGCGACCTCGCTCGATGGATCGAGGACAACGAGTCCACCACCCCACTTGAGCGCGGTCGGGACGGTGACCGACGTCGTCTTGAAACCGCCGGAGCCGGCGAAGACGATGCCATGCGAGGAGCCGAACGAGCCGTCGAAGCATAGGAGCTGGCTCTTGCCTCCCGCGCCCCAGGTCGACGGATCATCGGCGCGGAACGACACCGCCGCAACGCTATCGCGATCGACACGATACCGTTCACCGACGACGATGCCACCGGGATCGGGGAAAAGTTCTGCGGCCTCCTGCACTTTCATCCAGTCGGCCTCGCCATGCACCGCTCGCTTTCCCCCGATCCGCCGTGGTGCGGCTTTGGCAAAGGCGGCGTTCCCCTTCATCGCGACGCGCAGTGCGAAGACGCCGGCGAGGAACATTGTCGATGCGCCAAGCATCGTTGCGGGGTCCACGTATCCGAGCACGGACTGTCCTGCTGGCACGTCACCAGCGATCCCGGCCAGGCGAACCCCCTCACGTAGCACCGCGATGAGGATTGCCACACCATTTCCGCTGACGATCCCCCATCCTGCCGCCTTAATAGCCGCTGTCCCGTTCGCCGCGAACAGAAAGATCGTGCCGATAGCAGCCGCGGTCGCATAGGGCAGCGCGAGGCCGATCCGCCCGAGCATCAGCTTGGCCTGCGCGGTTTTCCCAAACGCGGCCAGCCAGTGTTCGATCCCCGGCATAAAAACCACCACGGCGATCATCGTCGTGGCCAGGATGACGGCGAGGAACACTTTACTCGCCGTCATGAGCGAACGCCTCCGCGCCTATCACTGTCAGGCGCGATTTCTCGGCATCGTTGCCCTTGAGGCGGCGACTGGCATCGATCAGCAGGCCGAGCAGCAGTGCCCGCTTCTCAAAGCGCAATCCTGCCTTGACGATCAGGCCACCGAGTTCGATTTTTTCGCGCGTGTCTTTCTTTCGCGCGTCATTCGTCATCGTGCGGGCCATGCGTTCAAGCCTCACCAGGCCCGCCCGCAGGCGCGCCAGACGCGATCGTCGCCGACGGTTCACCGCTGGTTCGACCATCCCCGGCATTTTTCCTTCCGGTCGAAGGCGCCTTACCTCCGCGAAACCGCCCTGCAATCTCCTCGAACGCCGCCTGTAGTTCGGTCTCCTCGATCTCGATCTCACCGAGGCCGGCCTTCAGCGCGATCCTGCCGATGCGCTCGGCCTCGCGTGTTTCGGCCTGTCTCAGCTGATCCTGCAATCTGGCGATTTCTTCCCTGATCTTCGATGATGGTTTCTTCATTCCGGTCGCATCTCCCTGGAAATCTTGGCGGCTCTGTTCCGTTGCAAGATTTCCTCAAAAGCACGTCCGAAGGAACGTGCAGATCTGCACGTCGGCAAAGCCGACACTTTGGAGGATGATCCCGCCGTTCCGAAGGAGCGGATCCAAGGGCGCAATTATACGTCGCTGATGCGACGTGCTTGCCCACGGCCCTGGCGGGGCCGTCGTAGGGTTGTCGCTTCCGACGAACGAGGTTCGAACCAGGAGTGTTTTACGTCGTGGCTATCGCCCACTTCTCAGCCAGCATCATCAGCCGCGGCGGCGGCCGCAGCGTGGTGCTGTCTGCGGCCTACCGGCACTGCGCGAAGATGGAATATGAGCGCGAGGCCCGCACCATCGACTACACCCGCAAACAGGGGCTGCTGCATGAGGAATTCATGCTTCCGGCCGACGCGCCGAAATGGGTCCGCGCGTTGATTGCTGACCGCTCTGTTGCCGGAGCTTCGGAAGCCTTCTGGAACAAGGTCGAGGCTTTCGAAAAGCGCTCTGATGCGCAACTTGCCCGGGACCTGACAATCGCTCTTCCGCTGGAGCTCACCCCGCAGCAGAACATCGCGTTAGTTCGCGACTTCGTGGAAAAACACATCCTCGCCAAAGCCATGGTTGCCGATTGGGTCTACCACGACAATCCAGGCAATCCGCACATCCATCTGATGACGACATTGCGCCCGCTGATCGAGGAGGGGTTCGGATCGAAGAAGGTTGCGGTCAATGGCGAGGATGGCCAGCCGGTCCGCACGAAGTCCGGCAAAATCCTCTATGAGCTCTGGGCCGGATCGACGGATGACTTCAATTCCTTACGCGATGGATGGTTCGAGCGGTTGAACCATCACCTGGCGCTTGGCGGGATCGATCTCAAAATCGATGGCCGTTCCTATGAAAAACAAGGTATCGAGCTTGAACCGACGATCCACCTCGGCGTTGGCGCCAAGGCGATCGAGCGCAAGGCACAGGAGAAGGGCGTCCGGCCAGAGCTTGAGCGCATCGAATTGAACGAAGAGCGGCGGAGCGAAAACACCCGCCGCATTCTGAACAATCCAGCCATCGTGCTTGACCTGATCACGCGAGAGAAGAGCGTCTTCGATGAACGCGATGTCGCCAAGGTTCTGCATCGCTATGTCGATGACCCGGCTGTCTTCCAGCAACTGATGTCACGCATCATGCTGAACCCGGAAGTTTTGCGTTTGCAGCGCGACACGATCGAGTTCGCGACCGGAGAAAAAGTACCCGCCCGTTATTCGACCCGGGCGATGATCCGGCTGGAAGCGACGATGGTGCGGCAGGCGTTGTGGCTGTCGAACCGGGACGGCCATGCTGTCTCTGAAGCTGCTCTGAATGCAACGTTCCGGCGGCATGAGCGGTTGTCGCAGGAGCAGAAAGCGGCGATCGAGCGGATCGCCGGTCCCGCCCGGATCGCGGCCGTGGTTGGACGCGCTGGCGCTGGCAAGACCACGATGATGAAAGCCGCCCGCGAGGTTTGGGAACTTGCCGGATACCGGGTTGTCGGCGGCGCGCTTGCCGGCAAGGCGGCCGAAGGCCTGGAGAAGGAAGCCGGCATCGAAAGCCGCACGCTGGCATCATGGGAGTTGCGCTGGAATCGGGGCCGTGACGTTCTCGATGATAAAACCGTCTTCGTCATGGACGAGGCCGGCATGGTCGCCTCAAAACAGATGGCCGGCTTCGTCGATGCCGTCGTCAGGGCAGGCGCCAAGATCGTGCTGGTCGGCGATCCCGAACAACTCCAGCCGATCGAGGCGGGGGCTGCCTTCCGCGCCATCGTCGACCGCATCGGCTATGCCGAACTCGAGACGATCTATCGCCAGCGCGAGGACTGGATGCGCAAGGCCTCGCTCGATCTGGCGCGAGGCAATGTGGAAAAGGCGCTGGCCGCCTATGATGCCAATGTCAGGATCACGGGAACGCGCCTCAAGGCCGAAGCGGTCGAGCGGCTCATCGGTGACTGGAACCACGGTTACGACCAGACGAAGACAACGTTGATCCTCGCGCATCTGCGCCGCGACGTGCGGAAGCTGAACATTATGGCCCGCGAAAAACTCGTTGAACGCGGCATTGTCGGTGAGGGCCATGTATTCAAAACGGCTGACGGCATTCGCCAGTTCGACGCGGGCGACCAGATCGTCTTCCTGAAGAACGAAGGATCGCTCGGCGTCAAGAACGGCATGATCGCTCATGTCATTGAGACCGCACCGAACAGGATCGTTGCTGTCGTCGGAGAGGGTAATCAGCGCCGGCAGGTCATCGTCGAGCAACGCTTCTACAGCAATCTCGATCATGGTTACGCCACGACGATCCATAAAAGCCAAGGCGCGACAGTCGACCGTGTGAAGGTGTTGGCAAGCCTCTCCCTCGACCGGCATCTGACCTATGTGGCGATGACCCGCCACCGCGAGGATTTGCAGCTCTATTACGGGACGCGATCCTTCGCCTTCAATGGTGGTCTTGCCAAAGTCCTCTCCAGAAAAAATGCCAAGGAGACCACGCTCGATTATGAGCGCGGAAAGCTTTACCGCGAGGCGCTGCGGTTTGCGGAAAGTCGCGGCCTTAACATCGTCCAGGTGGCGCGGACGCTGCTACGCGACCAACTCGACTGGACGCTGCGCCAGAAGACGAAACTTGTCGATCTCGGCCAGCGCCTTGCTGTCTTTGCAGAGCGTCTCGGTCTGCACCACCCCTTAAAAACCCAAACGATGAAGGAGGCCGCGCCCATGGTTGCAGGCATCAGGACATTTTCCGGTTCCGTCGCCGATACGGTGGAGCAAAAGCTCGACACCGATCCAGCCCTCAGACAACAATGGGAAGAGGTCTCGACCCGCTTTTCTTACGTCTTTGCTGATCCCGAGACCGCCTTCCGGGCGATGAACTTCGATGCGGTGCTAGCGGATAAAGAAACGGCAGAACTGGCGCTTCAGACGCTGACGACCGCCCCGGCGTCGATCGGACCGCTGAAGGGCAAGACCGGCATTCTTGCCAGCAAGACCGAGCGCGAGGACCGTCGCGTTGCAAACCTCAATGTTCCGGCCCTGAAGCGCGATCTCAAGCAGTATCTGAGGATGCGCGAGACCGCCGTGCAGCGGCTGCAGGCTGACGAGCAGGTATTGCGTCAGCGCGTGTCGATCGACATCCCGGCATTGTCGCCGGCAGCACATGTGGTGCTGGAGCGCGTGCGTGACGCGATCGACCGCAACGATCTGCCGGCGGCCATGGCATATGCACTGAGCAATCGGGAAACCAAGCTGGAAATTGACGGGTTCAACCAAGCTGTCACCCAGCGGTTCGGGGAACGCACACTGCTCACCAATGCCGCGCGCGAACCCTCCGGAAAGCTCTTCGACAAACTCTCAGACGGGATGCAGCCCGAGCAGAAGGAGCATCTGAAGGAAGCCTGGCCGATCATACGCACGTCCCAGCAGCTCGCCGCTCACGAGCGCACCGTCCAGACCCTGCGTCAGGCCGAAGATTTGCGGCTCGCCCAGCGTCAGACGCCGGTGATGAAGCAATGAGGCGGCGGCTTCTCCTGTTCCTGGCCGGCCTGGGCGGGATGATCGCCGCTCTGGCGGCAATCGCATACTTCGGCGGCTTTCGATTGAACCTGACGCCGAGCGAGCCGCTTGGGCTCTGGCGTATCATGGCCCTGCAGCGTCCGGTCGAGGTCGGCGATCTCGTGTTCATCTGCCCACCGCCGACCGCGTCATTCGAGGAGGCACGCCGCCGCGGCTATGTCAGGCGTGGCCTCTGCCCCGGTGGGTTTGCGCCGCTTATCAAGACAGTGGCGGCACTTCCCGGACAGCACATCGAAATCGGCGTGAATGTCACTGTCGACGGCAGGCCTCTTGCCTCATCGAAGGTTCGAACGAGCGATGGCGAGGGCAGGCCAATCACACCGTTCAAGACCGGCATCGTGCCACTGAGAAATCTGTTTCTTCACTCATCCTTTGCGAGCTCCTATGATAGTCGGTATTTTGGACCGGTTCCCGACACGGGCCTTCTCGGCCTGGCGTGGCCGGTCCTCACGTTCAATCCATAACAGGCAGCGATCCTGCCTGCTCATCGCCGTATCTGTCGCTTGCGGCGGGATTGCCTGGAGTGGTCATGTCCTGACCCTTCCGGTCGCTGTGTTGTTTCCGGCGCTATGGGCGATGTCGCCGTCGCGGCTGACGGCGGTGCTGGTGTCGGCCGGATATTTTCTGGCTGCGTCGCGTGGGCTGCCGCAGGGCGTCGCCAACTTCTATGACGCCGATCTCTGGTCTGGGCTTCTGCTTTGGGTGGCCGCTTCGCTCTCTTTTGCCGCTGTGCATGCGGCGCTCTGGAAGGCGCGATCGGAAGGCAAGTCTCGCGGAGTAGGTCGAACGGGAATGGCAATGGCTGCGCGCTATCTGGCGGCGACGGTGCTCTTAGGCCTGCCGCCGCTCGGCATAACCGGCTGGGCACATCCGCTCACCGCTACTGGTGTGCTCTTTCCGGGATGGGGATGGTGGGGGCTGGTCGCGATGACAGCCGGTCTCGCGATGATGACATCACGATATTGGCCGGCTACCGCCATCGTCCTGGGAGGATTGTGGCTCTGGTCCGCCACTACGTGGACATCTCCGAATCTACCCGAGGGATGGAAGGGCGTCGACCTTGAACAGGGTCAGAAACTTGGAAGAGACGGCTCGCTCGACTATCACCGTGACCTGATCGCAACGGTGCGCGCGGCTGCGGGAGAGAAAACGCGGTTCATCGTTCTTCCCGAAAGTGCACTCGGTTTCTGGACGCCGACCGTCGCGAGGCTCTGGCAGAAAGGCTTGCGAGGCTCGGAGCTCACTGTGATCGCCGGCGCGGCAGTCATCGATCCGGGCGGCTACGACAATACCATGGTGAAGGTTTCGGCTGACGAAGTACGAATTCTCTATCGCGAACGCATGCCCGTCCCGGTATCCATGTGGCAGCCATGGCGGGGATGGACCGGGCAGGGCGGAGGAGCTCGCGCCAACCTCTTCGGCAATCCAGTCGTGGAAATCGACGGCCAGAGGCTCGCCGCGCTGATCTGTTACGAACAGCTCCTACTTTGGCCGGTCCTGCAGTCGATGCTGCATTCCCCCAGCGCAATCATTGCCCCGGGCAACGGATGGTGGACCGCGGGAACCTCGATCGTCGCCATTCAAAACGTGAGCGTGATGGCCTGGGCAAAACTGTTCGGACTGCCCGTCGTCACGGCTTTCAACAGATAAGGAATTGTTTGCGATGGTCGATGCCGCCCTCATCAAAGAATGCAGCGATCCCGGCCTGAAGCCGGCGATCGTAGAACAGTTCATCGAGCGGGCAGGGGCACCGGACCCGCTCGCAGTCACGGTCCGCTCCGGAAACCGCGTCATACTGGTGCCCAGGCCGAAGACAGCGGAAGAGGCGTTGGCGCTTGTCCGAGACAACCTCGGTCGCAATACCGTTCGCGTCGGGATCACACAATATCCCGCCGGGCTCGGCATCGTGGAGGCGGGCCAGCTGAAGCCGGACCTGGTCGATGCTTGCGAAAACATCCGCATGGGCACGGCACTCTTCGCGAAGGTCTACCGTATCGTCACCAAATGGTATGGGAATCCGACCGCCAAGGATGTCCTGCCGCAAGTGTTCGACGACGCGATCGTCGCCTGGCAGACGGGATATTTCGAAGGAACGGCAGTGTTTCGGGCGGAAGATCCGGGTGATGTAAAGCTCGCCCAGCCGGGCCCGGTCCAGTGGAATGGTGCCGACACACAAGCTGGCATTACTGATGCTGAGGCCAAACCCGAACCGCCGGCCGAAGCTTCGGCATCCGATCCCAACAAAGCAGGAATCAGGATCGACCTGACCGGCATTGACGCAAAGCGCTGACGTCGCCGTATCTGCAGATCTGCACGGCAATTGTTCGGCCATTCCTCTAGCGAAAACAGCATTCGCCCGATATAAGCACGGATAGGGCAGTACGCGCTGTTCCGGGGTGTGGAAACCTCTACTCGGTGGTTGATGTCGGCCGTTTCGACATCAGAATCCTCTGGCCATTGGCCGGTGGGCCTGCGACGTATGTCCAGGTGCTCCGGTGCTAAAGGTCGCAGGACTGTCCGAGTACAGTTTCCAACCCCCGGCTTGGGATCAGGGATTAGCGTCTGCGGGGGCGAACCGCGGACTAAACTTTGGGTTGGATCACAAATGGATTCGGAAAATTCAGCAGTGTCGGACACTTTTGAACTGCGCCCGGTGATCGGGCTGACAGGCGGCCTCGCAACGGCAGACGTCGAGACGCTGACGGTCAATGCTATTCGGCTGCACAGGCAGCTCCTGGAGAAGGCGGATCAACTGTTTCAGGCTTTGCCCGACGATTACAGGACAGGAAAAGCAACTGGCGGCGTTCAGCATCTCGAATACATCGAAGCAATGATCGAGATGCATGCGCAGATGACCGCGGTCAACACGCTCGTAGGGGTTCTTGGGCACATTCCCAAGCTGGCCGCGAACTGATCCGGTTTCGGTCAGACCTGGTGCGCCAACAGAGCGGATGGTGTCAGTACTAGTAGTTTAGATCAGCTTTCGACGAATTGCGAGCGCGGTAAGGTGGGCCTTGCTTCGGACATCGAAGCGTTTCATAGCCTCGCGGAGCTTGACACGGACGCTGTTGTATTTAGTGCCCTCTATATCGGCAATTTCCTCCATCGTCATGCCAACCGCGATCCATCTGAGATAGGTCGCCTCTTTAGGATCGAGCCAGGCGGCTTCTTCCACGGACGCCCTTCTAAGAGTCAAGCCGCGATTTGGCTTTGGTTGATTTCCCTGTGCCGCCGCATGATGATGGCGAAGACTTCGCGGGCGATGTAGCGTTTGAGGCAGCGAATTGCCTCGAGCTTCGATTTTCCGGCTGCGATCCGTCGGGCGACGTAGTCCTGCGTGCGTGCATCCAATCGAAGCCTCCCAATGGCGATGATGTGGATGGCACTGTTTGCTGCGCGATCCCCACCCCTGTTCAACCTGTGCCGAACCGTTTTTCCGGAAGAAGCGGGGACGGGGCTGACGCCGCACAATGCGGCGAAGCTCGCCTCGGACTTCAACCGGTCGGAGTTATCGCCCGCCGTGAGAAGCAACTGCGCCGCACTGTTCACGCCGATTGCGGTTTGAGCAAGTAGTTCAGGAGCGAGATCCTTGACGATGGCCTCAATCATGTCGTCGAGATCGGCGATCTCGTCATGGAGTTCGAGATAACGCCGCGCCAGAGACTTGAGAGAGATGCGGTAGGCTTCCTCGACCTGGCGATACGCAGTGAGGTCAGGTCTGCCGGCTGCGAGCGTACGGATCAATTGCATCCGCGTCATGCTGCGCAGCGGATCGCGGATTTTGTCCGGTGCGCAGACGATGGTCATCTGGATCATCTGCAGGGCAATACGGCGCGCCTGAATAGCGGTTTTGCGGCAAACCCTTAGGATGCGTAAACTTTCTACCATGCCGTCCCTGCTGCGTGGCGTTACGGTGTGCCGTCTCGCAAAGGCTGCGTGGGCCGCACTTTCTGCGTCGAAGTTGTCATTCTTGCCGCGCCGGCGGCGGTCGAGTTTGTCAGGTGCGGTGACCTCCAGAATCTCGACACCTGCGGTTTGCATGTAGCGCAGCAACCCCGCGCCGTAGCTGCCAGAGCATTCGATCCCGACCCGCTGGAGATCCCCGAACGATCGCATCCAAGCCAGCATCAAGCGATAGCCGTGTCGGGTTGTCGGGAAGCTCTCGGTACCGAGAACGCGGTCGCGATGATCAACGACTGCCGCGACATGCAAGTCCTTGTGTGTATCGACGCCACCAATGACGTGAGTTTCTGCTCGGTGTTCAGCCATCTAATTATCCTCTCCTGCGGCATGAGAATTATTTGCCTGAAGGATGCCGGGACAGGACAGTCATGGGACCGGATGGTCATGCCCTTCTTGGGTCACAGCAGCACCTTTGAGGCAAGGCCTCACCGCAGGGCGTTCCCGGATGATCGACAGGTCCGCGGAAAGACACATATTGGGTCGATCGGAGTGAGGGTCAGATCATACCGGGAAGCCTTGCGGCACCAGCCCAGAGAATGGTCGAACGGTGTTTGAGTCAAACCACCTGAAAACTGGTATCAATCATATGACTGTCGGAGTGGTTTGAAGGAACGAGATGCGGGCATGGAGCTGTCCAACTGCAGCGGCGGCTGCGACCGCGTCGATCTCACGGTCAAGATCGATTGCAGGCCTTTCCGACGCTAAAGTGAACATCGACATCGAGCCGTTGGCAGTCTTGATCGGAACGGTTACCCCGGAGCGAATGCCAAAGTCGGCAGCATGCGCATAGAAGGTACGCTCTTCCTTCGATTGCTTCGCGCGATCCTGTTCCCCGGACCACGCAAAAACGTGTTTCCTGGATTTCGCGCGTTTGACGACCGGATCAAGCTTATCGAAGTTCTTCTCGAAATACGTCGACCGCCACTCGCGATGATAATTTGTGACTGCGATGCTGCGCTTGTGCTGGATGTGCAGATAGGCGTAGCCGGTGAAGCCATAATGTTGGGTGAGGTCGGAAAGGCCCTGCGTTAGGATGCTCTCGTCGCCTTGTATCGCCGCAAGATCGGTTAGCTTGTCCAGCCAGTGCTGCATTTTTCACTCCGTTTTGGTGGTCAGGTGGAACAGGTCACGGGGAAGATCCTTTTTGCTGCAGAGTTCGTCCAGTGGCAATAAAAGCAGGATGGCCACTGCGGGAGAGCGATGTTTGGTGTTTGTTTCAGCCTCTCGAGACGCATGGCGAGTGGCTTCGAACTCACTAGAAAACGGATGCCGGTTTCGCCATGTAGCCTATGCCGCCCATCATCGCTGATTGTTAGTGGGAACGTGCAAGACGCGCAGCGAGTTACTGCCGGCCAATTCCTCTCTATTTGAGTTCCTCGGGTGCTTGTCATCGTTTCGATCGCTGCCAGACGCAGCCTCAGGAGCTAATCTGAATTCGTTTCCTATGACCTTTCGGCAATTCCGCTGGCCGACCTCCGAAAAATAGTCACCCACTTTCCGCCCTTTCAAAGCCCTCTCCTCGCGCTAGCCGAACGGATGCAATATTGAGTGCCCCGACTACCGGAGGGGTTGCAACTAGTACTATATCCAAGTCGCTACTGAGTTCGTTGGCCGCATCAATGAACGCCTGATAAAAATAGGGCAGACGCTCAAAAATTCCGCCGCCCAGATAGACAGGCCCACGCGCTCCCTGCAGAAGCAGAGACGCCACTTTATCACGGAGATCCGCAACTTGGGCTCTGACGACGCCGACGCCAAGCTTTGATCCCTGTTCGATCGCATCGAATAGTGCAATGGTGTGACTAGCGAACATTGCTGCTGAAGGTTCGATGGACAGCCTCTCATTAGCCTCTCTGAGGTCTGTGATTTTTAGATGTTTAAGTAAAAATTCATGGAGGACGTCTGAGTGTTCCCTTGCTTCAGCGGCTGCAAGACAGGATCGTATTGCGGCCCTCACCAAGCCAGCACCGCCACCTTCGTCGCCGAGCAGCCAACCCCAACCGCCGACCGTTAAAAGAGCCCCCTCTGTGTTTCTGGCAACGACAATTGACCCTGTGCCTGAAATGACGGCGATGCCACCATCCCCTCCCGCCGCTGCAGGAAGCAATTCTGCATCATTGAGCACTCTGATGTCCCACCCTGTCGTTTTTCCAAAAGTCTCTTCGCACTGGAGAAGACGCTGATCTGTATTACAGCCATTCGCTCCGATGACGACGTGCCGTGGCTGTAGGTAGCCGATGGATGACTCGATGAGAGCTTTGAGGCGAAAGCAATCGGACGCGCTGTAGCTTTCACGACGCCAGGAGCTTGTCGGGACCGTCTGATCAACAACGGAATCCTTCCCACGCTGGGCCATCCAACGGGTCTTCGTGCCGCCAACGTCCACGCCGATAACAAGAGGAGGATATGTCACGACGCACGCTCTCGGTTTGCGTGAGGCACATGTACTGTTTCGCCACCTATGATAACGCGCTCAATATCAAGTTCCTGATCCAACACCACGAAATCGGCAAGCTTACCCGGCTCGATGCTTCCCACTTCAGCAGATACCCCGGCGAGTTCTGCGGGAGTAAGCGAGGCCATACGGATGACGTTGGGCAGGCTCTTACCCACGGCCCTTGCCATGGTCTTCACCATGCGGTCCATGCCATGCATCGAGCTTGCTAAGCTGCCGTCATCCCCTCGTACCGACTGGCCATCGCTGTGGACCCATGTCCCATCGTCGCTCGATCCAAATCGATACGTCCCTGGAGGTGCATCCATGGCTCGGTTCGCGTCAGTGACCAGACATGTCCGATGGAAGCCTATCATTTCATAAGCGAAGCGCAGAAGATCGTCGGACAGATGGATGCCATCGGCAATTACTTCTGTGCTCATGCCATCGTTTTGAAGTACGTATTGTTCCATACCGGCTTGCATCGGCGTTCCAAAACGCGCGCGAAGTGAGGAGACAGAACTCATCGCACACCAAAAATGGTCGACGTGGCGCATTCCATGGGCAAAGGCTGCTTCAAGTTCACCCCAGCAGGCATTAGAATGTCCGCATGTGATGAAGCATCCCCTTTCTCGTGCAAAATTGAAGAAATCTAAAGCACCAGGAAGCTCCGAGGCACAAGTTGCAATCTTGATGATCGGTCTTGATAGAAAATACTCGTATTCCTCACGAACTGGATCTCGCCGGCCTTCAGGCGAATGAACCCCGACTTTGTCTTCAGCAAAATATGGCCCGTAGAAGTGGATTCCCGCGATGCGAGCCCCATCTGCATGCGTCCAAGAGGATTGCACGTTTTCGCACGAGTTTACCATGGCATCGAGTTGCTGGAACGAGCCTGTAGTTGTTGTTGGAAAGATCGAGGTCGTCCCGTGCTTGGCGTGGGCTCTGTTTGTAGCGCGAACCGCGTCCTTGGTCCCATCCATATAGTCTGCCCCTGCAGCGCCATGAACGTGAATATCGACGAAGCCTGGCGATATGTAATACCCCGTATAGTCGACAAC
Organism: Agrobacterium vitis; assembly: GCF_014926405.1. NCBI lineage: Bacteria > Pseudomonadati > Pseudomonadota > Alphaproteobacteria > Hyphomicrobiales > Rhizobiaceae > Gillisella > Gillisella vitis. Next base: position 1,325,077 of record NZ_JACXXJ020000003.1, on the reverse strand, counting down.
ATTTTCCAGCAGGTGTTTCGAATTGAACTGCTCAATGCTACGGATGCGTCCTTCCTGGCAGCGAACTATCGCATTTTCGATTATCCTGTCGGGAAGAATTACGTTTCCTTTGATAAGAAGGTTTTCCAAGATCTGATCCTCGATGACGCATTTTATATCCCCATATATACCTATATACGCAGAAACGTGCAACGGAGAAAATCATGTCCTTAGATTCGACGCCTGATGAGCGGCGTGCCTATATCCTTGCCGCTCTGCAAACAAAGGGGCGACTTTCAACGACGGAAGTGTCCGAGCATTTCTCGGTCTCTGAAGACACGGCACGACGCGATTTCCGCGAAATGGCGGCGGAAGGTCTTATCAAACGCGTCCATGGGGCAGCTCTCCCGATGTCGCCTGGCACCCTCCCCTTTCAGGGGCGGTACAAAGTTTCCGCCGAACAAAAAGTCAGACTAGCGCGGCGCGCGGCTCAGATTGTGCTCCGAGATCAGGTCGTCATCGTTGATGGCGGGACTTCTAATCTAGAATTGGTCCGGCAGCTGCCAAAGGACTTGAGGGCGACGATCGTGACGAACAGCCCCCTAATTGCGACAGTCACCAACGAACACGCTCATCTAGAAATAATCTTCCTTGGGGGCGTCTTTGACAAACGAAGTCAGATGACGCTTGGCGCGAGGGTTTTGGAGCAACTCCATTCGATGAGTGCTGATCTGTGCTTTATTGGTGTCCATGGAATTCATGAGGATCTAGGTTTGACAACTTCGGGTTATGATGAAGTGGCAATAAAGTCCGCAATGATCAGCGCCGCCGCAGAAGTCGTGGCTATCGCTACTTCTGACAAAATCGGTACGGCCGCCGCCTACAAAATTGGCCCTCTGTCCCTTATCGACATCTTAGTCACTGAAGAGAATGCTAAAAGTCGCGCCCTGCTGGAACAGAATAATATTAGGACGTTGCTGGACTAGTCGGTATACCGGAGTACTCAGGATAACCTCTTCAAAATTGCTGCTGGACAGGGCGAATTAGCGTGTGGTTTCGTCAGAAGTAATTCGTCATATCGTTGTCAGTTCCTGCAATTTCCACAATAACGATAGGCCGCCGAAATGTATGTCTGAGACCGTGTCTTGCGTATATTTTTTGAGGCGCAAGTCTGAGCTCAGAATGTTAGCTAGAGATACGAAATCATATCGCGAACAAGTACGGCTATTGGGACAAAGAAATAGCTACCAAGGCATAAAGCGAGCTGTTGCCGTCACCATGGTAGCGTCCGCCGGCAGACAATATGTTCGCGCTAACGGATAATCATTGCCGATTTCGTGCTCTGCACGAAAGAAGAATTCCTCTAACAAATCGAAAGCTGACCGGCGGCGCGGGATGGAATGAGCGTTGTCTATAAGTTCAAAGAGTTTCGGTAACTTTCATGAGCGCTGGCGGAGCGTCTGGATTCAATCCCCTTTGCCGTGCGAGTGTTTCCACAAATCTGTAGAATGGGACTATTTGAGCTAGCGCGTCGGTGAGAGGATGCCCTGTTGCAATAAACGGCAAGCGTGTCGCCACTTCTGCATTCTCGGAGGTGACGAACACGTTGGCTCGTTTCGACGCTAGTTGATCTGCAACTGCACACACGGAACCTTCCCCAAGATCTCTTGCGGCGAACGCCAAGATAGGAAATTTTGGTGATACAAGCGAAACTGGACCATGCATAAGTTCAGCTGAGGAGTAAACTTCAGCATGAAGCTCACAGGTCTCTTTGCACTTTAGGGCAGCTTCGGCAGCGATAGCAACGCTGGGGCCTCTTCCGATAATGTAACAGGACTGTTGGCCCTCTAACGCGGCCGCAAGCTCAGGCCATTTGGCATCAGAGCCATTTGACAGGTGTTCCGGGAGTGACTTGACTGCGCGCTCGAGTTTCTCATCGTCCGTCCATGCCGCAATCAGAAGTAAGCCCGCCACCACGGAGTTGACGAACGACTTCGTCGCGGCCACAGCAGTCTCAGGGCCTGCGGCGATGTCTACCGCTACGGTGGAGGCATTCGCCAGAGGGGACTGAATCGTATTCAACACCGCGACCGTATATGCGCCACCGTTTCTAACCGCTTCCGCTAGCGTTACGATGTCGGGACTTTTGCCGGACTGGGAGATCGCTAGAGCTCCACATCGGTCCAACTTCAATCTAGCGTTATAGACGGAGACGAGGGATGGGCCGAGCGAAGCTACGGGAATACCGACATTGAGTTCGATAGCATATTTTAGGAAATGCGCGGCGTGATCTGACGAGCCGCGCGCGATAGTAACTATGGCTGCAGGATTTAGTTTCTCGAAAGTTTTGCCGACTTGCTTCAGTTCGGCACCAGATCGCTCAATGAGCGACGCGATCGCGGATGGAATTTCCATGATCTCTTGATACATTTGCGTAGTCATCGGGTGCTGTTTCCTGTTGTTGATCTCAGTTCGGTCATGCTCGATCAGTCGCCGAGCGCTACGCAATGAAAGGATTTTCGATCTAGTCGTAGAAGTGTGGGGATTTGCGGATGTCATCCCAAGCGTCAATGTCGTGATGAAAGATCACCATGGCATTCTCGCGTTCTGCAATACGCTTCAGCCGCGCCATTGATCGATGTGCAGTAGCGGGATCGACCATGGGCGTTCCCGTCATCACATTGTTCACGTAATTCGCCTTCTGCGGAAAAATTCCAGCAGGGAGCACAATCGTGCCCGTATTCGGCAGCCTAAGGACAAGCGATTGTTCACCGCGCGTGTGAGCCGGTGTGAAGAGGATTTCGACAGAGCCATCGCCAAACAGATCATAGTCCTCATCGTGCAGTTCGAGATAATCGAGGTCTCGGATTTCCTGAATTTCCGGATAGGCGTAGCTTTTGGTGAGGCGTCTATCCGGCCACCATGCGTCTTGTAGTTCACGGAATTGAACAATGAACTTTGCGTTCGGGAACAGATGCATGCCGCCGGCATGATCCGGATAAAGGCATGACATAACAACAAAGCTGATGTCTTCGGGTCTAATACCAAGGGCTGCCAACTGCCGGTCAACGGCCTGTTCTGGCTCAAACTCGGCCGCCCAATCAACCGCGCGTTCTTCACCCCATTGCCCCACCGGATCGACAGCCGCGTTCGGGTGCAATCCTGTCTCGAACAGAATTTTACCTTTCGGGTGATCAACTAGGAATATGGGTGTGGGTGCTTTCATTCGCCGACCCATTCCCAGCATATGTGTAAACACACCTTGATCGAAATGAAGTGTACCGCCAGTCATGCAGTAAAGGCGAGTGGACGTCATTGGTCGGGCTCCTTCGGTTCACCGTCTATGACTCTGACGAAACACCGGCTCCGTAGAGCCGGTGTTTCAGCTCGATCTGTGGCCTTTACTTGAGCGGGCTGTTGACCCAGTCGATAAGCTTTTTGTTCGCGACAAGCTTGTCGTAATATTTCTCTTCGAGTGCCCTTGTTGCAGGGTCCACGCCGCTTGGAAGTTGATCGGCATTCTGCTTCTCATAGAAGTCTACAGAGTGCTTCCAGTAGACATCGGACTCGGGATTGAAGACCGTAGTCTTGGCTTTCTCAAGCGTTGGAAAAGCCATCAACTGGAACGTGTTCTTGAACTCATCGACCGTGAATGACGCCGCAGCCCGTTCATTTGTTGCCTTGACCCAAAGTGGCGCGACTTCCTCGAAGTGTTCGTCGGCATAACGAGAGACGCGATACCAGATCGCTGCCAGCTTCAATGCAGTGTCCTCGTTTTTATCAAGCCAACCCTGCGTCGAAACCATCGTTGAGTACCACAGTCCTGCCGGGCCGAGAATTTCATGGCCGCCAACGTTCACGTACTTGTCCGGCATTGCAAGAAGCTTGGTCTCTTGCGGCAAACTACCCATATAGTAGTCGCCGGTGCCACGCTGAAAGGCCAATGCAGCCTGTGCATCGTCCCCGGATTCGATGACGTTGATGTCATCAACAGTTAGTCCAACTTGACCGAGAGCTGCGGTCAGAAGAGGACGGTAGCTGGACAGAACTGTCGGAAATTCCTTACCTTTGAACCCCTTGAGAATTTGCTCTTTCGCTTTTTCTGCACCGATCTTGGGAGCCAGGTCGGCAAACGTATCGGTTCCCTTTCGACCAATAACGATAAACCCCTTGAACTGGTCCGTGATCAGAAAACTGCGTAGCGCAGGGACAGCCTGATAGAGCGGGAAATCGCAAACGTGGCAAGATGAGACGATGTCGAGGCTTCCCTGACGCATTGCGGCGACACCTGCGGCGGTGTTCGTTATGGTCACGAGATCCAGGTCAATGCCGAGTTCCTTGTCGAGCCCTTTTTCCTTAGCAATGACCCATGGCATATAATCAAAATATGGCGTGATCCCAACGTGCACAGTTTTTGCATCTTGCGCCTGTGCCACCGTGCTCCCGGATGCTAGCACGGAAAGGATTATCGACAGTCCGGCAACAATTTTCATTGCTTTCTTCATTGTGTTCTTCCTCTGGTTTGGTTGATGTTTGTTGGCATTGTTTTTGTCAGCGCTGCCACTCGCGCCTCTGCAACTCAGCTGGCGCCTGTTATGGAACCAACAACACCCTTGCCTGCCCCCTTTTCCGTCCATCGCGTTAATGGACGTTCGAGCGCGACGACAATCTTGTCGAGAATGATGGCAAGGAGGCAATAAATGCCGACAATCACAACGATGCCCGCGGTGTCGAGATATTGGACTCTGATAATCATCAGATGGCCAAGTCCGACCTGCGCGCCAATATATTCGGCGGCAACGTCGAGTCCCCAGGACGAGGCAGCGGCTACCCGAATTGCGCCGAGCAGATGGGGAAAAATTGCCGGAAGGATGATCGATCTGTAGATCGTCCCGCGCTGAGCGCCGAGTACCAGGCCTGCACGAATATACACCGCGGGTACGTTCTTGATCGCCTCGATCGTTGCAACACCAATGACGAGCGAAGTACCCAGGACGATGAGGACAATTTGTGGCGTTTTGCCCAAACCGAACCAAAGAATGAAAAGAGGTATCAGCGCGAAGATTGGGATAGGCCGAAAGAAATCGAGAACGCCACCAAAGATTTCTCGAGCGAGCCGACTGTATGCCATCGTAAGCCCCATTGCGAGGCCAAGGAGACTACCGCCAATGAAGCCGCCAAGCGTCATCGAAACACTCGCCGCGAGACTCTGAGGCAAGAGCGGTGCTAACGACAAGAAGGAGCGCCACACATCTGCCGGTGAAGGTAGAAAAATCGGGTCGATGGTACCGTTCCAGGTTGCTGCAAACCACAGAGCGACCAGTACGAGTGGGACGAATAACTGCCGGATCAACTTGTTCGTTCGGGCCGCCCTGCCGGTGGGCACCTCTGTTTTAACGGCCATTTTTGGCTCCCCTTTTTTATGGGTTTAATTTACTGGATGTGTTAGACGATGAGATCCGACACGGTCCCTCGAAGCTGCTGAAAAACACCGGTTCGCTTGAGTTCGAGGGTTCGATCTTTTCCGAACGGCACATCAATGACATGCGCTACGTGGCCTGGGTTTCGACCGAGCACGACGATGCGATCGCCGAGGAAAAGCGCTTCCTCGATATCGTGCGTGACAAATAGCGAAGTGGCGTTTGTGTCTTCGCAAACCTTCAGGAACTGGACTTGAAGACGTTCCTTGGTCATGGCGTCCAATGCACCATAAGGCTCGTCCATCAAGATCATTTGAGGACTGACCGCGAGCGCGCGAGCCAGATCGACGCGCTTGCGCATGCCGCCTGACAATTCCCTGGGGTATAGATCTGCGGCATGCGACAGTTCGACAGTCGCGAGCTTCTCATTTACGATGCGATTGCGTTCACCCTCAGGAAGACCTTTGATCTTAAGTCCGAACTCGACATTTTCACGGACCTTCATCCACGGGAAAACAGCGTCATCCTGGAAAACCATCACACGATCGGCGGATGGACCAGTGACTGGATTATCATTCAGAAGGATCGAGCCCGATCGGACAGGTATGAGGCCTGCTACCGCATTTAGGAGTGTCGATTTCCCACAACCGCTGGCGCCGATCAGGCAAATAATCTCGCCCCTGGTAACCGTCAGATCAATATTTTCAAGGATTGTTTTTTCGCCATAGGCGATTGTTACGGACTCTAGCCGTAAGTCTCTCATCATAGCAGATCCCCCGATTGGTTCAGTCCGGCTTGACGTCGAGATGAAGAGACAGTCGAGACATCAACTATTGCCTCCCTGCCGTGCACCAGCATCCACGTTGCGAAATCGCATCCGAACGCTGTGGCGGCTTCCGCATCGAGTTTCTGGACGAAGACGGCATGAAAAAATCCCGCATTGAAGCAATCGCCTGCCCCGACCGCGTGCGCCGGTTCACCCATCGGCACAATCGGGACGATGACGCAAGGCTTGTGACGCTCTTTAACGAGCGCACCATGTTCACCATTTTTTATGACCAGAACGGCGGATTGGGCGAGCTTTTCAGAGATCGTTTCAGCCGCAGATATCAGGTCTGTTTCGCCTGAGAGAGCCGCTGCCTCGTCGCTATTCATTAGCGCAAAATCTACCTGGGAAAGGATTTGCAGGACGTCATCACGGACGCCCCAACTCGCTTCCGACCATGCGAGATCGATCGCAATCTTGGTCCCGGTTGTCCTCAATCGTGTGAACGCGTCAAGCAAGATGTCCATTGCAACGCGAGGAGGTTGACACCATCCAGAAAGTAAGGCGATTTTCGCATCAGAGTAGCGGGACTGGCGCAATGTCTGGCCAAGTTTGGCCAATGCGCCCGGGAGGGTGATAAATAACCTCTCACCGTCCTCCCTGACGAGTGCTGTTGTAACACTGGTCGGAGAGTCAGTTCTAAAGTCGAGCAGGTCTGTGTTCAGACCGCTCTTCTCCATTTCATTCTTGATCCAGAGGCCATTGTCATCTTTTCCGACCGGCCCCACGCAGACAACGTTAAGATCAAGCACCTTACCCGCGAGCGCGAAATTCCCGGTGTTTCCGCCTAAGCGTACATCCATAGTATCGACTTCGGTTTCTCTTCCCCATGTAGGGAGATCACGAAGAGGGCCGAATATCTGGTCGACCGTAAGGTCACCTATAGCGAGAACATCAATACTCATTCTACCCTCGTAATTTTGGGGATGAGGGCCGGCTCAATTGTACTCATGTTCAGTGCCTGGGCGACCGACACGTTTAGTTTTTGAAGCGCAACAGCAAAAACAACCGCATTTAGCTCCGGGATAGTTTCGGGAACCCGGATCACACTGACGCCTGCCGGCAGATCTACAGGGCCAGCTGCTATCGCGACTACTGAAGCTCCGTAGCCTACCAGGTCAGAGGCCAACCGAACCATAATTCCAGCCATGTGATCGTTTGGAATGAGCATAACAACGACACTGTCTGGCAGGTTGATCAGTTCCATCGGCCCATGACGTAGCAAGCCGCCGGATACCGGGATTGCTGCAATGCGCATCCCTTCCTGCAAATCAAGCGATGCTTGTTGGGCGAGTCCGATAAGGTGACCACGGCCGGTCATGATAGCAACGCGAGATTTCGCAATGGCGGCAGCTGCCGCAGCAAAGACTTCCTGATCTAGGTTGGCCACGACATCGACTTTTTCCGCAAGCTTTGCTAGCCAAACAGCGGGTGCCAGATCGGTTCTGTTCGCCAATCCGGCGACCATTGAGGTTGCGACGCAGAGCGTAGTGGTAAAAGAAGACGTGTTGTAGAACGCCTTCTCTTCCGCCTTGAACGGCAAGACGTTAGTTGCTTTGCGTCCAAGCGTACTGTGCTCGGACGCGGTAACAGCGATGACCGGCCTTCCGGGCTGGACGACATCCAGTAGATTGATAATTTCTGCGGATTCACCGGATCGGCTAGTGATAATCAACGGGGAAGTGTCACTCTGCGCGGTTCCGTACCGATGATATTCGCTCGTATCAGCGACCGCGTGTCCGATGCCAGCGGTACTGAGGATCAGACTTGCCGAATGCCAGGCCCACAGAGAAGTTGCCATACCTGTTATAACGAAGCCATCGCTACCACCCGTCCAACGGCTTGAGCTGTGATAGGCTTGGTCGAGAAGGCCGGCATTGGCGAGCAAAGTTTCGGACTGGCTTTTAATATCTGCGATCAGATCATGCATTCGCCGGTTCTCCCGGCTGTCCGCCTTGGTAGGCTTTCAAGGAGTCTTCGGTTACCTTGCCGGAACGGACATCAGCACGAACCATTTCGGGTTCGCGGCTTCTTGGATCACCGTAGCCAGCGCCGCCGCCGATCGCGACCTCGAGCTCGTCACCGGAATTGAGTACCGCAGCACCTTTGGGCGGCAACTGCTCTTCAACGCCATTTTTCCTCGTAACTTTGATATAGGCGTTCGTTCCGTCATGCCCGCCTTGAACACCCGGCGCCTTGTTGATGAACCGGTCCGAGTACACGCTCATATGAACGCCATCTTGAAGGAAGCGATAGGTGCGTACAGCGCCCAGACCTCCACGATATCGCCCCGCCCCGCCGGAGTCTGGCCTCAATTCGTAGCGCTCAACCCTAAAAAAGGATTGTGAAAGTTCGAGCGCTTCCACAGGGGTATTTCGGCAGTTACCTAATGGATCGTCCAGTTGGTCGGCTCCGTCATTACCTGGACCTGCGCCATAACCGCCTCCAAGTTGCTCACTGATCGCATGGTAAGTGCGAGCACCCTGCCAATGTAGATCGACTTCCGTGCGAGTATCGTAACCCGGGGCCGGTATACGGTCCGGCAAAGCCTTTGAAAGGGCAAGAAGGATCGACTGAAAAACGCGCATGACCACCACATTGCGACCCTCGACCGGCGCGAAGGGGATGGGATTTACGAGACTGCCCTCCGGAGCGGAAATGCTGATCGGACGGTAGGAACCATCGTTCAACGGGATTGACGGCTTTGTCAGAAGCATTTTCAGCGCAGAATATGCAGACGAAATCGTCGAGGCGCGGGGGCAATTGATTGCAGTTTTCACCTGCGCCGATGTGCCTTCAAAGTCGAGATGCAAAGTGTCACCCTTTACGGTGACAGCGACATGCACTTCGAGGTTCGTCTGCTCGAGACCATCCGTGTCGATGTAGTCTATTCCTCGGTAGGTACCATCGGGAACTTCGCTGATAGCCTCGCGCATGAACGATTCCGCGTAGTCGAGGAGCTGGTCCGATGCAGCTATGACGGTGTCCACAGAATATCGAGCGATCAATTCCTTGACGCGGCGTCGGCCCGTCTCGTTGGCCGTCAACTGCGCGTTGAGGTCGCCGATCGTATCGCGGGGGATACGCACATTTGCCCGGATCAGCTGTTCAAGGATGCCACCGTTCCAGTCTCTTGACAGTGAAAAGACCATTGGCGTGAAACGCATACGTTCTTCGAAAACGTCTCTGGCGTAGAGATTGTAGCCGGGCGAGTGGCCGAGATCGACATGGTGCCCTACCGACCCAGAAAATCCAATAAGTGTTCCATCGTGGATGATCGGCGAAAAAAGATAGATGTCCGAGAGATGTTGGCCGCCGTTGTAGGCGTCATTCAGAATAATGACGCTATCTTCGGTGAGCGCTGTAATGTCGGTTTTGGCAAGCGCGCCCTGAACCGCTGGGCTCACCGAGTTGAGATGCAGAGGAATATTCTGCGACTGTGAGAGGACTCTGCCCTTGCGATCGACAAGGCAGGTCGAGCAGTCGGCGGCTTCGCGAATGACGGTGGAATAAGCAGTCCGAATGAAATCATTGCTCATCTCCTGAGCGATGGCTTGGACGCTGTTGGCAAAAATATTGAAGGTGACGGGATCAACAGTAGTCATCAGTTTTTCCTCTCAAGAAGAACGCTTCCGCTTTCGAGCAGACGGGCAGTCCAATTCTCCGGCAGAAAGCAAGTAGAGGTGTCCGCCTCAAGAACTGCAGGACCGGTTATTGTGGTTTCGAGCGTCATAGTCTCGCTCTTGCAGAACACGGTCTCACGCGCCTCACCGCGCAGAAGCACAGAGCCAAGTTCGGTTGATACCGGACCTGTCTCATTGACATGAACCGAGACATCTTTGGTCTTGCGAGGTATGACGACCTTCAGACGATAGTTCACCACCTCGGCACTTTCGTTCTCAAACGCGAAGCCATAGCGCTTGTAATGAGCGTCATGCAGACGGGTCGTGACTAGGTCGGATGTGACGGTCTCTGGATCGATTGAGATCGGCAGTTCGAAGGCCTGGCCCTCATAACGAACGTCGAGCCCGGCAAAAACCTTGAGCTCATTCGCGCCGAAACCATGTGACTCGAATTCCTTGCGGGCCTTCTCTGCCAAAGCTTCGATCTTTGCGCGGAAATCATCGGGAGATAGGTCAAAAGCGAGCGCAACATCCGTTTGCACGTAGTCACGAGCGATGTCGGCAACCAAAAGTCCAAATGCCGACAACACACCGGCATGTGGTGGCACGAGTACACGCGTTATACCGAGTTCGTTCGCTACAGAGGCTGCGTGGATCGGGCCAGCACCACCATAGGCGACGAGTACATAATCTCGCGGATCGTAACCACGCTGTGTCGACACCAAACGGATGGCTTGGGTCATGTTGGCTTCAACAATCCGGGTGACGGCCTCTGCTGCTTGCGCCCCGGTCATAGCCAGATCTTGGCCAAGGCGTTCGATCACCCCGTGGCCCGCTTCAGAATCGAGTTTGAAGTTCCCGCCGGCAAAAGTCTTGGGTCGAATAATACCACGCGCCACGTTCGCGTCGGTAACAGTCGCAAATGTCCCGCCGTGACCATAGCAGGCCGGGCCTGGATCAGCGCCTGCACTTTCAGGCCCGACATGCATCATCCCGTGGCGGTCAATCGCGGCGATACTACCGCCCCCGGCACCGACAGTTGCAATATCAATCATCGGAACAGCAACTGGTAGATTGTTCAGCATATTCTCAGTTGTAATCAACGGTTGACCGTCGTTGATGAGGCAGACATCGGTGCTCGTGCCACCCATGTCGAAGGTAATGATGTTTTGCATGCCGGCTTGTTCTGCCGCGTAGATTGCTCCAGTCACACCGGCAGCAGGACCAGACAACAGCGTCCGGACCACTTCACGACGGATTGCGTTGGCAGGCAGAACTCCACCATTAGACTGCGTAATGAACAGGCTGCCACCGAACCCACGCTCTTCAAGCTTTTCGGTGAGTTGTCCAATGTAATGGGACATAATCGGTGAGATGTATGCACTCATTGTAGCCGTGCTGGCTCGCTCATACTCACGGAACTGTGGCAAAAGCTCCGACGACGTGAGGACGAGAAGCTCAGGCGCGATGTCCTCTATGATTGCTCGAACCCGGTCTTCATGTTGTGAGTTCTTGTAGCTGTGAAGGAAGCAAATCGCGACGGCTTTAATGCCCCCTTCCAGGAGTCGAGGAACCAAGCTGCGGATCTCTTCTTCAGCCAAGGGCACGAGCACATCACCGCTCACATCAAGGCGTTCGGTAACCGGAAGAACCCATTCCCGTGGAACAACTGGACGCGACCGTTGGTAGAAAATATCGTAAATGTTTGTCTTATCTCCCCGCTGGATTTCGAGAATGTCTTGGAATCCACGGGTTACAATGAGCGCCGTAGGAACACCTTTGCGTTCCAAAACTGCATTAGTTGCAACGGTCGAACCGTGCAGCACGTCGTGCAAGTCAGGCCAGGCAATATCAAGTTGGTCGACGCCGGAAAGTACCCCTTTTTCTGGCTGGCGCGGAGTGGATGGGACTTTCAGTGTCGTTAGTTTTGGCTGCTTTCCGTCGTCCTCGAAGAGAATAATATCGGTAAATGTGCCGCCAATTTCGACAGCAAGCTTCTGTGGCGATCTATTGTTCATCGCATCCCTCATCAGATTTTGTTGTTAATTGTCGCTTAGTCTTCGATCAAACGAGCGTAAGTCGACAAACTGCCCAGTTCTATTATGAATTCCATCATGTCTGATCGGAACCAGGATTCCTCGACTTCCACCGGTGCGCCAGTGTCGGTGTAACTCACGCCTGCAACGCGCATGATTGGAGACCCAGTAGCCACGTCCAGTATCGCAGCGAGGTTCTCGTCTGCAATTTCAGCCCTAAGGGCTTGGTGTGCAGCAGTTACGTTCAGGCCAAATCGATCTGCAAGTACGCGATAGACAGAACCTTCGACGTCACTCTGGGTTAGCGAGCTGCAAATCTTTTCAGGAACCCAGATTTTTTCGAGCACGACGGGTTCGTTGTCAGCGAAACGAACACGCTCGAAGTGGAAAATCATATCACTTTCCGCAATGTCGAGTTGCTCGGCAATTCTCGGAGACGGTTTGCTTAAGGAAAACGAAATTACCTTGGTACTTACAGTTTTACCTGCTGCCTCCAGGATGTTCGTTGTGCTCTTAACATCGGACATGTCGCGTGTGACTGGCTGCGTTTCATCCGGGCGCATTAGGCCCTTGGGATTGACGAAACTGCCGACGCCTTGCTGCCTTCGTATGAAGCCTTCATTGACCAGTTTGGCGAGTGCTAGGCGGACGGTCATACGACTAACGCCATATGTTTTTGAGATCTGATCTTCGGTCGGAAAGGGATCATTTGCTTTCAATTCGCCATTGGCGATCTTGAGACGAAAAATCTCACCCAGTTGATAAACAAGCGGGACGCCGCTTTTCACGAGTCGGTTCGACATGTTCATCTTATCTCCCGCTATCGGTTGAAAAACGATAGATGGTTGTTGCTTCGTAGCGCTCGCCAGGTCTCAACGTGGTTGTCGGAAAGGACGGTTGGTTTGGAGAGTCAGGCAGATGGCGCGGCTCAAGCGTAAAAGCATCTCCTTGTCTATACTGCCTTCCACTTGCCCCAATCAGACTTCCATTGAGAAAATTACCCGAGTAGAATGCAAGGCTGGGTTCAGTGGTTTGAACATCAAGTATTCGACCAGTCACAGGGTCATAAGCACGAGCCACGACGCGCAGGTTCTTGCTGCCATCAAGGACAAAACTGCAGTCATAGCCTTTTGCAAATTTTGTGAGCGGATGTCCACTCCGTATCCGAGCGCCGATTGTGTGGGGAGTTCTGAAGTCGAGCGGTGTTTCGACCACATCAAGAATACGGCCGGTTGGAATGAGCTCGTCATCGACCTCGATTACCTTGTCGGCATTGACTGTGAGGACGTGGCCTTCAACCGTGCCGCTTCCTTCGCCACCAAGATTGAAATAGGAGTGATTTGTCAGATTCAGCACTGTTGGCTTGTCTGTTATAGCCTCGTAGTCAATCTGAAACTCATTGTCGTTCGTGACGCTATACGTTACAGAGACATCAAGTTTTCCAGGATATCCTTCATCGCCGTCCGGGCTACTATAAGTCAATTTTGCCGAAGATTCCGACAAGACCTCCACGCTCCAGATTTTCTTATCAAAACCTTGAGCTCCTCCTGCGATGTGGTTGCGACCGTTATTCGCAGACAATGAGTACTCAACACCATCGAGCGCAAATCTTGCCTTGGCGATGCGGCCACTAAAACGGCCAACTAGCGCTCCGAAATACGGGTGGTCGCGATGATATTCGGCTTCTGTTGCGAAACTCATCACAACGTTGGCCGCATGTCCTGACCTGTCGGGCGTTATGATCGATTTAACGCAACCGCCGATATCTAAAAATTCCACGGATAAGCCGCTGCGGCCTTGCAGTTTGTAAAGCATTGTTCACCTCTTCGCCGCCTCTTACTGAGGCGTACTTTTATTATGTCATTATGTTGTTATAACAAATGGGTGATTGCAAGAGAAAAATTTTAAAAACTGCTTTTTTTTAACCTGATGAAAGGTGGGTGGTCGCGGAGGTGTCTCTATCAAGTACTGAATTTACAAAGGCAGCGCATAAGCTCCCGAAAAGATAGAGAATCGAAAGCTGGCGCGTGCTCTTCCTACGTGTAATTGCGTCTGGCCTTAGGCAAGATGATGCGTTGCAAGCCTAACCAATGACAGACGTGCAGTGCAGTTTCTTCACGAAAGTTTAGCACGACCCTTGAAGGACCAAGTCAAATCGCGCCTTCTGTCATCCGACTCTGTGAAGGTCCGCTTTGATTTCGAAAGATTCCGTCCCAGAGGCAGGGTCCCAATTATGTTGAAAGGCACTCGGACTGCGGAGCAAGTTGAAGTCGTCATCGGATGATCCAATCCTTGCTTCTAAAAAAGATATCACCACATCACGTCCCCACCATTTGGTGAAAGGCTCTGTCCGATCATAAAGGCGGCTTCATCGCTGGCAAGGTAAAGATAGGCTGAAGCGATTTCGTCGACGCTTCCGAGGCGTCTGATTGGCAACTGGGATATTTTCCATTCCTTCCATGCCGGGTCGCTCGAGTGCCACATTTGGGTATCGGTCGGCCCGGGGCAGACGCAATTTACCGTTATGCCCTTCGCAGCGACTTCTTGGGCGAGCGAAACAGTGAGAGCAACGAGCGCAGCTTTGGACGCACAGTAAGCCGCTTGCCCGGGTGCAGGCTTATGAGCTAGCTGCGATGCTGTATTGATGATGCGGCCATAACCGCGCTCCAACATGTGGGGAAGCACGGCTTGGATGGCGTGCAGCGTGCCATAAATATTTACCTCAAAGACACGCCGCCATTCTTGCAGGGATACCTGTTGAAGTTCAGTGGCAGATGTGCCGGTCCCGGCATTGTTGATCAGGATGTCGATATGACCAAGTGTTTGCAATGCGCCGTCGACTGCATGTCTGACCGATTTTGCATCGGATACATCGCATACGATACGATCTAAGGATAAACCCTGCACAAGTTCGGACGGTTCGAAAAGGTCTGCCACGCAGATCCTCAAGCCGGACTGCTCAAACAGGTTTCCTACAGCTGCGCCGATTCCCGATTTCCCACCAAAGATGAGCGCTGTTCGTTGGCGGTTTGCTCGCATTATCAATGCTCCATCCGCGCGCGCGGCAGGAACCGCCCATAACCGGGTTCGCCGCAATACTTGCTATTTTCGACGATAACTTTCCCCCGGAGCAGCACAGAAATCACTTTTCCTCGGACGTCTATCCCTTCATAGGCGGAATAATCCACAGCATGGTGCAGCTCGTCATTGCGGATCGTGCGTCGAGCGTTGGCGTCGAAGAGCACTAGGTCAGCATCGCAGCCGACTGCGATCGTACCCTTCCTAGGTGATAGTCCGAAAGTTCGCGCCGGTCTTGAGGCTACGAGGTCGACAAATTGCTCTATAGTGATGCGACCCTCAACCACACCTTGATAGAGCATAATGAAACGCTCTTCGATTCCTGGAAGACCATTGGGAATTTTTGTGAAGTCGCCGCGCCCACCCTGCTTCTGATCGTGAAAACGCGTCGAGGAATGGTCAGATGACACAGTTTCGAGAATGTTGTGGCGTAACGCCAGCCAGAGTGCTTCCTGATCCGCCCTTGTGCGAGCCGGTGGAGAGAACACGTATTTCGCGCCTTCAAAATTGGGTCGATCAAGGTGATCTTTCGTCAGATAGAGGTAGTGGGTGCAGGTCTCTGCAAGCACCGGGGCGCCACGCAGTTTGCCACGTACCACCTCGTCAAGGGCCTCGGCGCAGGTGACGTGAACGATGTAGAGCGGAGCCCCCGTCATCTCCGCCAGCGCGACAGCACGGGCGGTCGCTTCTGCTTCTGCTCTGGCGGGGCGACTAGCGGCGTGGTATTTAGGCTCTGTTTTTCCCTCTCGCAAAAGTTGTTGCTGCAGAAAATGAACGGCATCGCCGTTTTCGGCATGTACCATAACCATCGCACCGCAGTTCCTTGCTACATCCATGGCCGTGATCAGCGCATGGTCGTCCACCATGGCGCCGCCCTTTCCGGACATGAACAGCTTGAAGCTGGTGATGCCTTTATCTGGAAGTGTCGCTAGCTCGTTCGCGATCTCGGCATTAAAATCCGGGATCAGCATGTGGTAGCCATAGTCAATCGCTGCCTTGCCTTCGGCCTTGGTATTCCAGTTAGCTATACCCTGCGCGAGCGTGCCGCCAGGAGTCTGCTGGCAGAAGTCGATAAGGGACGTCGTTCCGCCGCAGGCTGCGGCGATCGTGCCGGACCGGAAATCATCTGCGGTCATCATGTCGAGCGAAGGCGCGTCGAGATGGGTATGAACATCGACGCCGCCCGGCAGCACCAGCAGCCCCTCTGCAGATATAGTCCGTCGCGCCGCGGGCAGCATGCCTCCAATCTGCACAATCTGGCCGCGATTGATTGCAAGGTCGGCCACGAAAGTCCCTGCGTTGGTCGCAATCGTGCCGTCGACAATAATAAGATCTATCATACGCCTGTTCTTTATGCAGAATGATGTGCTATTAAGAGAACATAATATTGCGGCCTCTCTCGGTCAACGGCTTTTGGATGACATAAGCAGAAAAGCTGTGTTAGGCGTCATGCTTCACTTAAGGTTTTCATCATGAAGTCTCCCCGCCCTACCGTGACACCCATGCAAGAGCCATCGTCACAGGCACCCGAGAAACTCAGCCACGACGGTACCCATTGGACGGTGACATCCGGAGTTGGCGAAGGCGGCAAACCGGGCTTGGGCTTAGTGCCGGCCTTGGATAAGGCGATTGCAGTTATTGAATATCTCAATTGGCAGCCTGCCGATGAGACAACGCTTGCAAATATTTCGTCGGCGCTGAAAATTACTAAAAGTCATTGCCATTCGATCCTTAAGACGCTGCAGGAACACGGTTGGCTAAGATTTGACGAGCGAGCGAAAACTTACGCTCTCCATCCCGGGCTTCTAGGAAGCGTATCAAAGCTGCTGTCCATACCGATGATCGACATCATTCGAACTGAAATTGCCGGCCTGGTGAATGCCATCGGTCTTCCATTCGTTCTGTCTCAGCCGATGCCCGATCAGACTTTCATGCTGATCGATAAATTCCACGATCCGATGCGTATGGAAGTCTCCTTGCCGATCGGCTTTCGCTACCCACGCGATGCCTCGGCTCAAATGCGTGCATATCTTGCCTGGTTGCCGGAGGAGAAAGTTCAGACGTGGTTCGATGACTGGACGCCAGTTCAGTATACCGCAGCGACGCTGACGACCCAGGATGAGGTGGTTGCCGAACTCCAAGCCAGCCGACAGCGGGGTTATGCGCGCAGCCGTGCCGAATTCACGGATGGGCTGATGGCTATTGCCCTGCCAATTTTCGGTAAGAGCGGGGACGTGGTGTTTATTATCAACTGCTCTGCGCCCATTGACGTCATGAGTGCTCTCGAGGTTGAGGTGTCGACCGCAATGCGGGTTGCAGTGGCGGAGATCCACCAGCAGACCCTGGCGCGTCTGCCTGAAAACTTCCGCCGCTAACTAAAGAATCCACGTCCACGTACCCACACGTCATAGCCATTCGCAGCGTTAGCGGCAGCCGCCCCATGGCATGGTAGCGGTCAATTTCGCATGTCTAAGAGCCGCGGCCATGCTGCCTGAACGTCTGAGAGGGTCAGAGCAATCATCAGAGTACCACTTGGGCAGCTAGTCTTGCACGCCCACGCGCTGCATACGGCATACGCAGCCATTCTAAAATTATCCTTGACAGAAATTCCCTGACCCGCTTCTATGATCGCCATACAGAACGGCATTCTGTATAGAGAACTTCAAAAAAAGGGGAATGAAATGTCGATCACGAGTAAATACATCGGTTCATCGTCCCGCCTCCGCGCCAGTGGGCGAACGGTCTGCGCTGCCGCGTTCTTGGCGCTAGGCCTCTCACAGGCGGCTGCAGAAGAGATCACTATCGCTACGGTGAACAACCAGGACATGGTGATCATGCAGGAGCTCTCCTCCGACTGGGAGCAGAAGACTGGCAACTCCATCAATTGGCTTGTGCTGGAAGAAAACGTGCTACGCCAGCGGGTCACAACCGACATTTCTACCGATGGCGGCCAGTTCGACGTTATCACACTTGGCTCCTACGAGGCGCCGATCTGGGGAAAGAACGGCTGGCTATTCCCTGTCGATGATCTCGGTGCTGACTATGACTACGCCGATATCTTCGAGACTGTACGCAAGGGCCTCTCTACCGAAGGGAAGCTTTTTGCCCTGCCATTCTACGCTGAAAGCTCGATGACCTACTATCGCCGCGACCTGTTTGAAAAAGCCGGGATTACGATGCCCGAACAGCCGACTTATGCGCAAATCGCCGAATTCGCCGCTAAGGTCCACGACCCCGCCAAGAAGGTTTACGGCCTTTGCCTTCGCGGTAAGCCGGGCTCGGGCGAGAACATGGTGCCGATCATGACCTCGGTCAACACCCATGGTGGCAAGTGGTTCGACATGGAATGGAAACCGCAGATCAACACCGAGGCCTGGCACAAGGCTGTAAATCTTTATGTCGACCTGCTCAAAAAATACGGCCCGCCGGGGGTGACATCCAACGGCTACAACGAGACGCGGGCGCTTTTCGCTGGTGGTAATTGCGGTATGTGGATTGATGCCACGGTCGCCGCGGGTTACCTCTTCGATCCGGCTGAAAGTAAAGTCGCCGCCACGGTCGGATTTACCAAGGCACCGATCGCTGATGTGCCAAACGGCGCCGCGCTGCAGTGGGCGTGGGCTCTCGCCATTCCCAAATCGTCGGGTAAGGCCGACGTTGCAAAAAGCTTTATGGCTTGGGCGACCTCGAAGGAATATATCCGGGCTGTGGGTGAGAAGAAGGGCTGGATAGTGATCCCGCCGGGTACTCGGCAGTCCACCTATGATCTTGCCGAGTACCAGAAGGTTGCGCCCTTCGCGAACTTCGTCAAGGACGCGATCCTGTCGGCGGACCCAACCAAGCCCAGCAAGGATCCTGTACCATATACGGGCATAACCTATGCTTCGATACCGGAATACCAGAGCATCGGTACAGAGGTCGGCCAGCAGATTGCAGCCGCACTCACCGGCCAGCAAACAGTGGATCAAGCGCTCGTGGCCGGTCAGTCTTTCACGGAAAAGACCATGGAACAGTCGGGCTACTTAAAGAAGTAGCAAACTTTTCCTCCCGGCGCTGCGCTCGGCCGATACTTCGGTCGGGCGCAGTTCCGGAGGGCACCGGAGAATCAGACGTGAATTCAACTTCATCAACCCTTGAGCATGCTACCACCCAGGTGGATTCTTCCGCCAAGGTTGTGAGCACCCGTCCTAAAGTCTATCTCGTCGCGCCTTCAGTCGCGGTGCTGTTGGTGTGGACGACGGTACCCACCATCATGACCCTGTGGTTCTCCTTCCAGCACTACAATCTGGTGAACACTGCTGGGCGGGAGTTTGTCGGGCTCGACAACTACCTTTATTTTTTCAGTTCAAGCTCGCTGGCGATCGCGGCGCTGAATTCGATCTATGTCGTACTCGGCGTGATCGCCATAACGGTGACCCTCGGCATCGGTTTGGTTCTACTGCTTGACCGCGACTTTGTGGGGGCAAAAATTGCCCGCGTCCTGGCCATTTCGCCCTTCTTCGTAATGCCGACGGTTGCGGCGCTGATCTGGAAAAACCTACTTCTCGATCCGGTCAACGGATTGCTGGCAACCGTGCTGGGCCTCGTAGGGCTGCCGGCGGTGGATTGGTTCGGCACGTTGCCGATGTTTTCGATCATCGTTATCATTGCATGGCAGTGGATCGGCTTCTCGACCCTCATCCTGCTGACGGCCCTTCAATCGCTCGACCATGAGCTGAAGGAGGCCGCGGCGATGGATGGTGCCGGCGCCTTCGCAACATTCCGCTTCATCGTGCTGCCGCATCTCGCGCGGCCGATCGGCATTATCGTGATGATCGAGACGATCTTCCTGCTGTCGGTCTTCGCCGAAATCTTCGTGACCACATCGGGTGGCCCGGGTCTCGCATCGACCAATCTTTCGTTCCTGATTTATGTGCAGGCGCTGCTGCGCTTTGATGTCGGCCTGGCATCCGCGGGTGGCGTCATTTCGATCATACTGGCTAATGTCGTTGCCTATTTCCTGGCAAAGACAGTGTCTCGTTCTCTGGAGATTTGACCTATGGCAAAGCCCGGATCCTCATCCTCGACGGTCCTGAATTTCATCGCTGGCTGGGGCGCGGTGATCATTCTCATCTTCCCGATCATCTGGATGTTCCTGACCAGCTTCAAGACCGAGATCGACGCTCTGTCGCCGGAGGCATCACTGATCTTCCAACCGACGCTCGATAATTACCGAACGGTCCTGGCCCGATCAAATTACCTTACCTTCGCGCTAAACAGTGTCTACACGTCCGTCGCTGCGACACTGCTGGCGCTGCTGATCGGCTTTCCGGCCGCCTACAGCATGGCGTTCTTTCCAACAGCGAAGACGCGGCAGACGCTCCTCTGGCTTCTGTCTACGAAGATGATGCCACCCGTCGGCGTTCTTGTCCCAATCTACATTCTCTACCGAGACATGAGGCTCATCGACTCACATCTTGGCCTGATCCTGCTGTTCATGTTCGCAAACCTCCCGATCGTGGTGTGGATGCTCTTCTCCTTCTTCCGCGACATTCCCCGCGACATCCTCGAAGCCGCCCGCATCGACGGCGCCGGCCTCTGGGAGGAATTCCGATATGTCCTGATTCCGCTCTCCGGTCCGGCGCTCGCGTCCACGGCGCTGCTCTCGATCATCTTATGCTGGAACGAAGCGTTCTGGAGCATCAACCTCACAACGACCAAGGCGGCGACACTCGCGGCGTTCATCGCAACTTATTCGGCGCCGCAGGGCCTCTTCTGGGCCAAGCTGTCGGCGGCCGCGGTACTTGCGATCGCGCCCGTATTGATCATGGGCTGGGTCGGCCAGCGTCACCTTGTACGCGGTCTGACATTCGGAGCTGTGAAATGACCCCGATCAAACCGTGCGGGGAGAAGCCGAAGATATTGGTTACGGGGGCGGCAGGGCTGATCGGGAAAGCCGCTACGCGGGCGCTGCGCAATGAGGGCTTCCAGGTTTTGGCGACCGACCGCGCTGCTTCCGCCCATTGCCGGTCACTGGATTTCACCGACAGCGCGGCAACCGATGCACTGGCCAGCAGCGCGATAGAGGCGATTGTTCACTGTGGGGCGATTTCAGGCCCGGCTGATGCAAGAGAAAACCCGCAGCTGATCGCACCCGTCAACGTCGGCGGCACCATGAACCTTCTGGAGCTTGGGCGGAAAGCTGGCATCCGCCGGATGATCTACTGCTCGTCAACGAGCGTCTATGGAGACATTGCCGGTGATGGTCCGGTCATCGAAGATGTCGTGCTGCGGCCCAAGAGCCTCTACGGCGCCTCTAAGGCCGCGGCCGAGCTGATCGTCACCGGTCATGGCCAACAGTTCGGCATAAGTACGGTCTCCTTGCGGATCAGCACGGTCTATGGCCCCGACCGCAGGCACTTCTGTGCCGTCCGCACCCTTTTGGATGCGGCTGTACGGGGCCATTGCGGGATACTGGAACACGGCCTCCACGACTTCAGGCAGTATGTGCATGTCGATGACGTGGCAGCGGCAATTGTTCTAGCGCTCAAGGCGGATCGACCCGCGCAATCGGCCTATACAATCACCGGCGGTGAACGCCGGGATCTCGGCAGCATCGCAGATCTGGTTGCTCGCCTCGTCCCGGGCTTCGATTACCGGATCGGCGAAAGTCCTGACCCCGGCGAAGATCGCCATCCGATATTTTCGATCGCCGCTGCCGCGAGCGATCTGGGGTTTCAACCCCGGATTTCCATGGAACATGGCATGGCGGAGCTTATGACCCACATTCGTTTTAACGGCAAAATTATGGAGCAAGAATAATGACGCGTGTCCTCAGAATAGCCGCAGCACAAATGGGGCCGGTTAATTCCGCTGAACCACGCCGTGCAACAGTGAGCCGCATGATGGGTCTGCTCGATCAAGCAGCCGATGACGGCTGCAATCTCGCGGTCTTTCCCGAGCTTGCGCTGACGACCTTCTTTCCCCGGACTTATCTCGCCGATCTTCATAAAGCGGACGATTTCTACGAGCACGACATGCCCAACGCGGATGTGCAGCCGCTCTTCGATCTGGCGCGCCGTAGACACATTGGCTTTAGCCTGGGCTATGCCGAAATCACGACTGAGGGCGGGGCCAAGCATCGATACAATTCACAGATTCTTGTGGACCGTGACGGCCTGGTCGCAGCTAAGTATCGTAAGGTGCATTTGCCAGGGCATGCCGATTACCGCCCTGACGATCCCTTTCAGAATTTGGAAAAGTACTATTTTGAAGTCGGCGATCTCGGCTTTCCCGTCGTCAATGCCTTCGATGGCCAGGTGGGAATGTGCATCTGCAACGACCGCAGGTGGCCGGAAACCTACAGGATGATGGGTTTGAAAGGCGTCGAGTTGATCATGCTCGGATACACGACGCCGATCCATAATCCCCGAGCGGAACAGTCGCCGGAACTGCGCATGTTCCAGAGCCGATTGTGCATGCAGGCAGGCGCTTACCAGAACTCCACCTTCGTTGTCGGCGTAGCAAAGGCCGGTCGAGAGGATGGCGTCGACCTGATGGGCGGTTCCTGCATTATCCATCCGAACGGCCGCGTCATCGCCGAGACAAAGGGCGTCGACGACGAGATTGCAGTCGCGGACTGCGATCTGGACGATTGCCTGAACGGCAAGGCGGAAGAATTCAATTTTGAGCGCAACAGGCGTCCTGAACTTTATGACGGCCTGCTTGCATCCCACGGGAGCATTCGATGACAGCAGTCAGCATAGAAGGCCTGAACAAACATTTCGGCGCGATCCACACGCTCAGAAACATCAATCTCCATGTCGAGGAAGGGGAGTTCGTCGCCCTGATCGGTCCATCGGGTTGTGGCAAATCTACGCTGCTGAGGATCGTTGCGGGGCTGGAAGGTTCCACCAGTGGCGCGATCAGAATTGGCTCGCGTGACGTCACACAGCTGCCGTCCAAGCAGCGCGATATCGCCATGGTTTTCCAGAGCTACGCGCTCTACCCGCATATGACGGTCGCGGAAAACCTTGGCTTCTGCCTTCGCATGCAAAAGCGTCCAGAAAGCGAGATCAAATTGAAAGTTCTGGAAGCCGCGCGAACCCTTCATCTTGAGGCACTGCTCGAGCGGCGGCCCAAGGAACTTTCAGGCGGTCAGCGCCAACGCGTAGCAATGGGACGTGCGATCGTTCGAGACCCACAGGTGTTTCTCTTCGACGAACCGCTTTCAAATCTTGATGCGAAACTCCGCGTGGTCATGCGGTCGGAAATCAAGGAAGTTCAGCAACGCCTGATGACGACGACAATCTATGTCACGCATGACCAGATCGAGGCCATGACTATGGCGGATCGGATCGTGATCATGGACAAGGGCGAGATCATCCAGATCGATACGCCCATGGAGCTTTACCGAAAGCCTAGGAACACCTTCGTCGCGGGCTTCATAGGATCTCCGCAGATGAATTTTATCGATGCCAGACGCGATGGGAACGGCGGCGTGTCGCTTGGCAAGCAGGCGACGTTTCGGACGGAAGTTGACGTGCAATCGAAGGCGGGAGAGTTCGTCGTTGGAATACGTCCCGAAGACTTGCTTCTCGACCAGGAAGACGGCCTGCGGGCCAAGGTGACGCTCGTCGAACCGACCGGTTCGCAGACCTACATTCATGCCTGCACCGAGGACGGCACAAGTCTCGTGACAATCGAAAACAGTGAACGAAAGTTCCGATCCGGAGATTATATCCGGCTGAAGCCAGTGGCCCAGAACCTGCACTTCTTCGACCGGGCGTCAGGCGAGCGCCTGAGTTTAGCCTGATCGCGGCGGACGCAGATCGTATTTTTTGATGGGGATGGGTATGATGGATGAGCACGGATTGGTGCGATTCGAGGCAGCCGACAGTCAGGCAGGTGGTCAGAAACGGCCCTTTTCCAAGGCGGTGCGGGCGGGCGATTTCGTTTATGTTTCCGGCCAAGTTCCAACAATTGACGGCGAGATAGTTGCAGGCAATATAGTGGCGCAGACCGAACAGGTGATCACCAACGTCAAGTCAGTACTTGCGCTTGCCGGCTGTACGCTCGCTGATGTGGTTAAGGTGAATGTCTGGCTGCATGACGCGCGTGATTTCTCCAGTTTCAATGCCGTCTTCGAAAGACATTTCATCGATTGTCCGCCGGCGCGCTCAACTGTGCAGTCGCTTATAATGGTCGACGCCAAAGTGGAAATGGATGTAGTTGCCTATCGGCCGGCCCATCATGTCCGATAGTGTTACTTTTCCATGGCCCTCCATAGGCACGCCCATAGATCTCGTTGCGACCCCGATGCCGATCATCGACGAAGACCGAGTTGCCGCCAACATTGCTCGTGTTCAAACCTACATGAACCAATGTGACAAATCATTAAGGGTGCACATTAAGACCCACAAGTTGCCTGCGATCGCAAGACAGCAACTGTCGGCCGGCGCAGTGGGGATCAATTGTCAGAAATTAACTGAGGCCGAGGTATTCGCGGATGCTGGGTTCGAAGACATATTGCTTAGCTACAATATCGTGGGCCCCAAAAAGCTCACTCGTTTGCAGGCTCTTAATTCCCGTGTCGCAAAATTGAAGGTCGTCGCAGACAGTGGCACGGTGGTTGAAGCACTTGCTATCAAATTTAGACCGGACCGACCTCTGGCTGTCCTTGTGGAATGCGACACGGGTGGAGGTCGCTGTGGCGTCAAAACACCAGGAGCGGTCGTCAGTCTTGCCGAATCCATCAAGACGCACGCCTCTCTCGAATTTGCAGGAATTCTGACCTATCCAGCAATAGGGTCTGCAGGGACTGTTGAACGGTTCTTTGCAGAGAGCATGGCCCTCCTTGCGGATCGTGGCATCTCGTGCCCGATCAGGTCCAACGGAGGGTCTCCCGATCTGTTCAACTCGGACATCGTTCCCTCGGCAAACGAGCATCGCGCCGGCACCTATGTTTACAACGATCGCAGCATGGTACGCGTAGGACATTGCAGGGCAGAGGATGTCGCAATCGCGATGCTGGCGACCGTCGTGTCTCGTCCTAGTCCTGGGCGGGCAATACTAGATTGCGGCTCAAAATCGCTGACCTCTGATCTGATCGGTTTCGACAATTACGGTCTCGTCGAAGGCTTCGACGATGCCCGAATTGTTGCACTTTATGAGGAACACGCCGTCGTCGAGTTTGGACGATCTTTTGCGGAGGTCGGGTCGGCGGTGAAGGTCATTCCTAACCATGCTTGTCCAATCAGTAATCTGTTCGACCGGGTTGTGTTCCACCGGAATGGTCTTGTTACGCGAGTCGAAATGGTAGCTGCCCGAGGCATGGTTTGGTGAAAAATGAAATACTTAAACAATAGGTAAGATCGCCAAAATGGATTTCCCGACGCTTTAACTGGCGCTCATCAGAAAGGTGATCGAGCAGCCAAACCACGAGATGGTCAAATATGCCGCCGCCGTTGAGACGTGCCCAATCGATCCGGAGGCAATCTTGCTCACTTTAGAATGGACGAAAGCGATGCACCCGACTTAAATGCGCGGAGTGGACTCCGCGCCGCAGTCAAGACGGTCTCTCTATGCAGCTACCTGGTCCGCAAAACTTTCGCCATGAAATTCATAAAGGCTTTAACGTCGTCGAAAGCTGCAATAGCGACAACGGATTCGTCTTCTTTGGAAAAGGCTGTGAAATGACACCCACTCTCGCCACCGATCCTCGGCGAAGGTGACCCGTTTCAGGCCCGCGATGGCAAGCTATCGCAACTTCGGGCCGATTGAGCCAGACTAAGGCCGCAACCGCATCGCTCTCCCATTTAGTTTCGATCGCCCGGTTCTCCAACACCAGCGTGAACAGGGAGGTGGGGCCGTTGGCGATCTTGATGAAAATGATATGCAGCACGGCCGGTTCGAATGCGCTCCAGCAGACGCCCCACTTGGCGCTCGCTTAGATCAAGCACGTGACCCACCCCCCTATTACGCCCCTTCGTCAATCCTTATAGTCACCCGGGAAAACAATGTCCTGATCGACCAGGACATTGAACTTGTACCCGGGGCGGATTTCCAGCGTCGGCTGCACGTCCATATTTCTTTGGATGGTCCGATCCGCGACACGACCGAACGTTTCTGCGAAATTCCGCCGCGTTGCATCCGAGGCCGTGTCCTGGGTCGCGAGCGTCGAACTTTCCGGAACGGCCATGTCGATCCCTGTTCCGATCAGGGCAATCAGCACCGCCGAGCCGAACGTCTTCAGATAGTGATTGTTCACCTTGTCGTTGAAACCACCATATCCTTGCGCATCCGTCCCCGACATGCCGCCGATCTGTAAAGTCGAGCCGTTCGGGAAGATGATGTCGGTCCACACGACGAGAACGCGTTTCTGACCAAAAGACACCTTGCTGTCATAGCGACCGAAGAGCTTCGTTCCTTGCGGAATAAGCAGACGGTGGCCTGTCGCGCTGTCGTAAACGCTCTGGCTCACCTGGGCGGTGATCCGCCCTGGCAGATCGGAATTGATGCCAGTGATCAGTGTTGCCGGAATGACCGAACCGCGCTTCAGCTCGAAGGGCGATTGTTGGGGCACGACACGGTTCGGCAAGTAGCCAAGCTCTTTCAGGTCGGCGTTAAAAAAGTCCTCCTTGGCGCCTTGTGCATTGGGATCAACGTTTTGACCACCGAGCCCGGCGCGGAGCGCCGCTGCATAGAGATCGGGGGGGCTTCCGGTGTTTGTCGGAACTGTCGCGGCTCTTGCAGCCGTGTCTGCGGTCGCATCATGCGTTTCAGCACGCCCATCCAATTTGCCGCGATCTATGGCAAGCGGCGCATCATAGGCCGCGTTGTTCGCCTGCAGGCGGGCCATCCGCTGGCGCTGCTGCTCCCGCAGAACCTGTTCCTTTTGTTCTCGCTGAAGACGAGCCCGCCAGACGGCTTCCGCTTCGAGCTCTTGACCGCGCTGCTGCACCTCGCGTTGGCTTGGCTGTGGTGTGAAGGGATTGCTGGCCTTTTCGTCGACCTGTTTCGTTTCGATCGGCGTCGGCTGGAAGGTGGTCTGCTGCTGCGGCTCGCCGATAATGCCATCGGTGACGCCGCGTTTGATCTGGTCGGCGAATGTCGAAGCGGGGTTGCCCGAACTTGTCTCCGGGCCGCTGTCCTTGCCAAAGTAGAGACCGCGCGAGGCCAGCCCATAAAAGATCACGCCAAGAAACGCGACCGTCAGGACGATGATGACGACGATCGGCAGGCGATTGATCCGCCGAATAGCGGATGGGGCCTGGCTGTTTGGGGCGCCGCCGAGATTGAGAGATTGCACCATATGACCCTCCCTCACCCACGCCGCATGATCGACAAGGCGCTCGCTGGCGTCGCGCCGTTTGCCGTGACTGAATAAGCGCGGCCGAGCTCGACACTGTTTGTCGATAGACGGGCCAGCACCTGACCATCGACAGCCAAGATCACATAGGCGAGCGAAATGACCGTCGTGCCGCTATCCGTCTTCTGGTCGGTGATTACAGCATAGCCCCATCCCTTCAGCGCCGCTTCTAGCGCCTGTCCGAAGGGCGAGGCGTCCACCTTCAGAGCGACGGTCGCCTTTCCCGGCCCGATCTGTTCGGCAAGGCGGCTCACCATATCGCCGGCGATGGCACTGGCAGCGGGACCGGAGATTTCCGGCGGCGCTGTGCTGGAAACGAGCCCTTCTGTTGCGGTCGACTGGCATCCGGAAAGAAGGGCGGCTAGGGCGCAGGCTGCAGCAAAGTTGAGGAGGGGTTGCAAGGCGCGCGAATGGGAGAGAGGGATGTTCATTACCGCCCTCCCCGCTTGATGGTGATCTTTTCCTGTTTCCAGCCGACCCCCGACACGAGCACCGCGCGATCGACATGGTAATCGACGACCATCATGTCGCCCTTCATCCGGTAGTTGACGATCCGGTTCTGCCCGCCTGACGTGACGAACAGAACAGGCGCATCCTGGCCGGAGATCGAGCGTGGAAACTGGATGTAGGTCTTGAGCCCATCGGAATAGACCCTCGTCGGTCTCCAACCCGCCCTGCCCGAAACGGAATAGCTGAAGTTCAGCTGCTCGGCGGGGACACCCGCGCCCGGGATGGTGCTTGCTTCAAGCCGGGCATTGATGTCGGCGAGCTTTGTTGAAACATCCTCCGGATATTCGAAACCGACACGCGCCATATACTGGGTCGAATGGGATTTGAGCTGGATGTGATAGGTCCGCCTGGACGTCGTCACCACCATGGAGGTTACAAGACCCGGCTCCGACGGTTTGACGATCAGGTGGATGGCCTGCCCTCCGGCCGCCCCCGAAGTCGCGGGTTCCACCTTCCAGCGCACCGTGTCGCCGACCAGGACGTCGCGGACGACCTCACCGCCTTGCAATTCAATGTCGCAAACCTGCAAAGGCGAGCAGACAACGGAAGGCTGCACCTCGCCATAAAGGAAGATCACCTTGCCGTCAGGCCCCTTGGTGACGAGACCCCGAGACCCGCGCCACTGGGTGGAGATACCCATGCCCTTTGCTTCGTTGGCTGTGACGCTATCGGCAGCATATGCATGCAGGGGAGCGACCACTAAAGACGCCAACAGTGCCGAGGCGCGCGCGCCCGTCAGCGTGGCCCGTGTTCTTGTGCGCGGGATGATCATGTTCGGGGCCATGCCTTTCAAAGCTGTGCTGTCCAGTCGAAGTCGCGGAGATAGAGACCGATAGGGTTCAAGCGGATGACGCCTTCGTCCTGCGGCGGCGTCAGGGTCACGGTGGCAATGCCGCGGAAGCGGCGGACGGCGGTTTCCTTGCCGCGCCGGTCGCGCTCGAATTCGGTCCAGTCCAACTGGTAGCTCTGGTTCGACAGCGCGACGATATTGTTGACCTCGATTGCCACGGTCGAGCTCTTCGCTTTCTCGAAGGGCGAGTTCGACCGGAACCAGGCATTGACCTTCTCGGTTGCGGGATCCGAAGTCCTCAGCAGCCCATAGGTTCTGTCGATGTACTGCTTCTGCACGACCGCGTCGGGAGTCACGCTTCGAAAGTTCGACACGAAGCTGCCGAGGGTGGCGCGCACCACGCGCGGATCGGCATATTCGATCTGCTGCGGGAAGCCGGCATTGACGGCCGTGCCGAGCTTGTCGACCTCGACGATATAGGGAACGAGCTTGACCTGTGTGCTCTGGTACAGCGCGTAGCCAAAGCCGATCACAGCCATGGTCATGCCGGCAATGCCGACGATACGCCAGGCAGCGGCGGACCTGACATAGGATCCATAGCGCTCGTTCCATTCGTTGCGCGCGGCGATATAGGGATTGGCAAGATCGGGATTATCGAGCGGATTGTGTCCGGCCATGGCGGATCGGCCTCCAGTTATTTGGTCTCGTTAAGTGGCGGTGGTGGAGGCGACGCGGTCCGACCCGGCTGCTGGTCGAGTTTGGCATTAGCGAGCCCGAGCAGGGATCCGGCATAGGCACCGGGCGATCCAACCGCCTTGTCCTTCGCGGCTGAACTGAGCGCACCTGCCGCACCGCCGATGCCTGCCTCCATGCCACGCATGGCGGCACTACCGAGGGACGCTCCCCCTGCCCTCGCCGCGCCTGCTGCCTGAAAACCTCTGCTGGCTGCTGCCGTCGCCAAAAAGCCGGCGCCGGCCGCAAAGGATGCGGCCTGTCCACCGTGGCGAATGGCTTCCATGCCCCCGGAAACGGAAGCACCCTGAACGACACCCTGCAGGATCGGCGGTACATACATGGCGATGACGAAGACCACGACCGAGATGCCGGCGATCGCGAGTGTGGTGATGAACTGCTCTGATGTGGCTGTCGGTGCCTCGGCCAGGCCCAGCAGGATGTCCGAGCCGATTTTGGCAATCATCACCAGCGCCATCAGTTTCATGCCGACCGAGAAGGCGTAGACCAGATATTTGATGGCGAAATCCTTGGTGTAGGATGTGCCACCCAATCCGAGCATGATCATGCCCGCGAGCAAGCCGACATACATCTCCACCATGATCGAGACGAAGATGGCGGCAACGAGCGAGAAGCAGACGACGACCACGACCATGGCGAACACGGCGGCGATCGCCAGGGAGTTATCCTCGAAGAGGCCAAACTTCGCCTGTTCCGACATCTTGGTCGCGACACGAATGCCGGCGTCAAAAATATTGGCCGGCGAGGCCGAGCCACCGCCGGCGCCGATTTGGTAGAGGCTGTCGACGACAGCCTTTGCAAATGCCGGGCCCTCATTGAGAATGAAGGCGAACAATCCAATAAACATGATGCGTTTCACCAGCTCGGCAAACCAGCTGTCGAGCGAGGCAGCATTGATCGCCAACCATACAGCGGCGATGCCAACCTCGATGCCCGCCAGAATCCAAAACAGTGAACGCGCTGCATTCATGACCGTCGTCTCCCAGCCCTTGGCGGCCGCGACGACGGAGTTTTCCAGGGTCGTCAGAACTTGACCCTGCTGCGCCAGAGCTGGCGTGCTTGCGAGCAGGATGAGGCCCAAGGTGACGAAGGCGCGCTCGATGCGTCGGGAGGGATGAACGATCACCATCTCGGCTTCATCTCCTGGCCGCCGCGAATGTCGCGAGTGGTGTCGCCACCAAAGAACTTCTCCCGGTGAGCACGCCGGTCGGCGTCGGATGCAGCCTCTGGCGATGCTTCTTCCGCTCCGGACATGGGAGTCGGTCCCGGCTGGACGATCCACCTGGCGATGCCGACGCCGGAAGCGATGATCCCCACGACAGCAAGGATGATGACAAGGCGCGGGCTCACCAGCGGGGCTCCATCGTCTGTCCGCCGCGGATGTCATGCTCGCTTCCGCTGAAGAATTGTTCACGGCGCGCCTGGGCCAAATCCTTTTGCGCCTGTTCAGACTGAAACCAGGTGCCCATCATCGTCATCTGCTGGGAAACGAGACCACGCAGCTTTTGCATCTGCGCGATCTGCTGGGCGGCGATCTGATGTCCGATCTGCAGCGCCTTCATCTGCCCGTCGGCCGTTTCCGACATCGATCGCAGCGACGACATCGTGCTCTCCTCGCTCGAAAACTGGTCAGCCGTCAGGTTTGCTGCCTTCAGGGAACCTGCGATCGTGTCGCGGTTGGTGTCGGACCAGTTCTGATAGGTGGACGAAAAGCTTGCTCCGTCAGGCAGGTTGTTTTTCATCTCGGCAAAGCTTTGGAAACGCTGCTTGAGCACGTCGTCGATATTGCCCATCGAGAACGCGACGCCCTGCCCCTGCTCCACGACGTTCTGCAGGTTCTTCAGGTCATTCTCGACCTGACCCCAGATGTGGTTTGGCAATTGCGCCGTGTTTTGCAGCATGTTGTTGTAGATGTTGATCTGGTTCTGGATTTGCTCGGCAAGTTGCGAGATCTGGGTGATCTGGTTGTTGACCTGTTCGGCCGACTTGCCGACCAGCGAGATCAGTTCGGTATTGTTGGCGAGCTGTGTCCATTCGGTCGCTTCACCCGTCACGCCGCCGGCCTCAGCTGAGGCCGGAAGTACGGCGGGGAGAATAATGGCAGCCATGGCCATGGCGTGCGCGATGTTATTCGGCAGAAAAAAGTGTCTCGGCATGGGCGATCCCCCTTTGCTGGAGCCAAGGACAAGGCCATGCGGCTCCGTGTTCGGAGTGCAGGCTGCGAATCTGCTTCAGATCTTCCTTGCCCGTCGCCCCGACGAAAGAGAGCGCGACCGGACCGAGCGCCATGTTGAAGAGCCTTCGGCCCTCCGGTGAGACGACGTAATATTCGCGCTTTGGAATGGCGGTTGCGACGATCTCGATCTGTCGTTCGTTGAAGCCGATGCGCTCGTAGAACTCACGCGTACCCGGTTCGCGTGCCGCGCCGTTCGGCAGGCAGATTTTTGTCGGGCAGCTTTCCTTTAGGACATCGATGATCCCGGACCGCTCCGCGTCCGAGATCGATTGGGTGGCAAGAACAACGGCGCAGTTGGCCTTTCTCAGCACCTTCAGCCATTCCCGGATCTTGTCGCGAAACACGGGATGGCCAAGCATCAACCAGGCCTCGTCGAGGATGATCAGGCTGGGCGCGCCGGTCAGGCGTTTCTCGATACGACGAAACAGGTAGGTGAGAACGGGGACAAGATTGCGCTCGCCCATATTCATCAGTTCCTCGATCTCGAAGCACTGAAAGGCGCCGAGCGCCAGACCGTCCTCTTCGGCGTCGAGCAACTGGCCCATCGGGCCGTCGACGGTGTAGTGATGCAGCGCGTCCTTGATTTCGCGCATCTGCACGCCGGAAACGAAGTCCGAGAGCGAGCGGCCGCGGGATTCCGCCATCAGCGCCAACTGCCTGGAGATGGCGTTGCGATAGTCCGGGGTGATGGTCACACCTTGCAGCGCTACAAGCATCTCGATCCATTCGGAGGCCCAGGCGCGGTCGCCGTCGGTCGACAGTTCGGCAAGCGGGCAGAAGGCAAGCGCCTTCACCTCACCACCAGCCAACGGGCCGATATCGCCGCCGATCTGGTAGTGATCGCCATCAAGGCCCAGCGTCAGCGGCAGCATCGAGCCGCCCTTGTCGAAGGCGAACACCTGGGCATCGGCATAGCGCCGGAACTGCGCGGCAATCAGCGCCAGCAGTGTCGACTTGCCGGAGCCGGTTGGACCGAAGACCAGCGTATGGCCGACATCGTCGACATGCAGATTGAGCCGAAACGGCGTCGAACCGGATGCTACCTGCATCAGCGGTGGCGAGGCCGGCGGATAGAACGGGCAAGGCGCGTTTGGACTGCCCGACCAGACGGAGTTCAGTGGGATGAGATCGGCGAGATTGCGGGTGTTGATCAGCGGCTCGCGGATGTTGGCGTAGGAGACGCCGGGCAGGCTGCCGAGAAAGGCATCCGTGGCGTTCAGTGTCTCGATCCGTGCGCCAAAACCTTCTGCCTGGATCACGCGACGTATGGCCTCGCACTTTTCCTGGAGCCGGACCGCATCTTCTTCGAAGATGACGATGACCGGCGTGTAATAGCCATAGGCAACGAACTGCGAGGAGGCTTCGGCGATGGCGTCCTCGGTTTCAGCCACCATCAGCATGGCGTCCTGGTCGACCGAGCGTGATTGCGTCTGGAACAGCTGGTCGAAGAATGGCCGCACCTTCTGCTGCCATTTCTTGCGGGTCCGCTCAAGGCGCGCCCGTGCCTCCTCGGCGTCGAGGAAGACGAAGCGGGACGACCAGCGATAGGTGAGTGGCATCCGGTCGAGCGTATTGAGAATGCCCGGCCAGCTTTCGGCCGGGAGACCGTCGATTGCCACCACGCCGAGAAAGCGGTTCTCGACCATTGGTGTCAGCCCATGCTGAAGCTCCGCCGTCACCAGCCAGTCGAGATACATGGGGATATCAGGCAGGCGCACCGGATGGTTCTCGCCGGTGACGCAGAAGCGAATGAACTGGAACAGCTCGTCGTAGCGCGCGACGCGATAGCCGCCGCGCTCCGACGTTTCCCGCGCCATCATCCGGCGGATCGATACGACATTCGCGAGATACTGCTCGACCTCCCGGATCGAGGTGAGGAAACTTGTCAGCGCCTTGTCGGCATAGGTGGCTGAACGGCTGCCCACATCCGAATAGATATACCGCGTCAACCCGGAGCGCCGCTGCTCCGGCGGCCGCCAGGTCAGGATCAGAGCGTGCCGGCTCTCGAAATGCCCCCTCTCCTTTTGAAAGTGCGCCCGCCGCTCATCGTCGATGGCGCGCGTCACTGGATCGGGAAAGTGGGATTCAGCCTCAGTCGGATAATCGCCAGTTGGCACCCTGATAGCCTCGACCTGGATCATCCATCCGGAACCGAGCCGCGAAAGGATTGCGTTGATCTGGCGCGACACCTCGTTGCGCTCGGCGTCGGTCGAGCTCTCGCTGTCCGGCCCCGCGAAATACCAACCGGCCATCAGCGAGCCGTCCTTCAGCAGGATGACGCCATTATCGATGAGGCCGGCGTAGGGCACAAGATCGGCGAAGGACGGTCCGGAATGGCGGAATGATTTGAGGGCGACCATCTAAAGCGCCTTCAAAACTTGCGCCAAGGCGACGACGTCGCGCGATACGACGTCCTGTAAGAAATGTGTCGGAGATACACCCGGCGCATCAGTGGATCAGATTTGGCCATCATGCGTAGCGCCGCCACGACGACCAGCCAAATCGCGATGCCGAACAGAGCCGCGTACCAGGTCAGAACCACGAAGATCAGGATGACCGCCGCAAGCGCCGTCAGCAGCACGAGCTCGCGGTCGGCGCCCATCAACAGGTTCGGGCGCGACAATGCCCGGTGCACCCGCGAGCGTGCCAGAGAAGAGCCGGCCTCAGCCATGAGCCCCCTCCCCCGCTGTGGCCGGCGTCGCCTTCGGTTCAGGAGTTCCTTGCTCGGCCAGTGCGTGACCCTCGCCGATCGAAGCTCCGGTCGCGCCGAAGAGAGCGACGATCTGGGTGGCTCCAAGCAGGACGCCCCCAACCAGCGCGACGTAGCAAAGCCGTCTCGCGAAATCATTCAACTCGCCTCCGAAGATGAGCATGGCACCGGCGATGGCGACCGCGGCCAGCGCGATAAACCCGGCGACAGGTCCGGTGATCGATTGCTGGATCTGTTGCAGCGGCGATTCCCAGGGAAGACCGCCCCCGCCCGAGGAAGCGAGTGCGGAGTCTGTGAGGCTGAGGCAAACGACGACAAGCGTCGCGCCGGTGAGAAGAATGGAGATTTTACGCGACATGGCTGTCCTCATCGATCTGGGCATAATGTTCGGTCTGGTAGCGGCCGTTGCGGTATCCTTCGATGTGGATCACCTCACGGACCCGCCTCCCCTTTCCTGTTCGTTCAATAGAGACGACGAGATCGACGGCCTCGCCGATCACCTCCTGCATCGGCTGCTGGCTGGCTTCCGCAGTCAGCTGCTCCAGCCGGCGCAAGGCTGACATCGCCGTGTTGGAATGGATCGTGGTGACGCCGCCGGGGTGGCCGGTGTTCCAGGCCTTGAGCAGCGTCAGTGCCGCGCCGTCGCGGACCTCGCCAACGATGATGCGATCCGGACGCAGGCGCATTGTGCTTTTCAGCAGACGAGCCATGTCGATGGTATCGCTGGTGTGAAGCGAAACTGCGTTTTCCGCCGCGCACTGGATTTCGGCCGTGTCTTCAAGGATGACCATCCTATCGTCCGGGGCCGCAGTGACGATCTCGGCGATGATGGCGTTGGCAAGCGTCGTTTTGCCTGATCCAGTGCCCCCTGAGATGACGATGTTCATGCGAGCGTCGATCGCGCTTCGAATGGCAGATGCCTGGGCTTCGGTCATCACCTTCGACTTCACGTAATCGGTGAGCGGGATGAGACGCGAGGCGCGCCGGCGGATGGTGAATGCCGGACTTGATACGATCGGAGGCAACAGGCCCTCGAAGCGGTGTCCGCCAATCGGCAGTTCGCCAGAGATGATTGGTCGCTCATCGTCGGCCTCCGACTGGAGCGCGTGGGCCACGCTGCCGATCACGACTTCCGCAGCGGCAGGGCTCATCGCGCCGGCCGCTGCCACGCCGTGGCCGAGGCGTTCGATGAACAGCCGGCCATCGGGATTGAGCATGATTTCGACCACCGTCGCGTCTTCAAGCGCAACGCAGAGCTGATCGCCCAGGGCGTCCTGCAGTTTGCGGACCAATCGTGGATGGGAACGAAGTTGGGTCACGCAGCGCTCCTAACCTGATGACCGCGATATCCGGCTATGATCGACCGATAGTCCGGTGGGCGGACCCGCTCAAAGCTTTCCTGATCGGCTGGAAGTGTCCCAGCCACTGCCACGGTGTTGCCGATCGCCACGGGATCGCCAAGCCGCTTCATTGGCCATCCGGCTCGGTTCAAGATGCGCTCAAAGCGGAGGTCGGTTGCTGTGACGATCTCGTCATAGCCGTTTTCCATCGACCATTCGATGATGCCTGCAAACATGGTAAGCGTCGCGAAATGCAGTTGCCCCCCTCCCCTGCCCGCAGGCAAGGATGTGTCGACGCAAAAGCGGGAGCTTTCGATCATTCGGTCAGATGCGTTGAGGGAACCGGTTGCCAGCAACTGCGGAAACGTTCGCTCAAGCATGGTCGGTCCTATTGCCGGAAGGAGACGAGCGCAGCCGACGACCCTCTCATCATCGGTGATCGCAAGTATGTAGGTCGGGTCGAAATCGTCGTACTCGTCTCGTTCTCCTGCCTCAGTAATCGTGACTTCCCACTCAAGACGTTCGCGGAAGACTGCCGCGCGCAAGCAGTGCATCTGTTTTAGGAGATTTGAACGATCGACGTATCGATCCGGGGAAGCGGTCAGAATCAGCATATCTATCTCCGCATGATGTGGACATGCGGCAGACAAACCATCTCAGGCGATTGATGGCTATCTGCAGATCTGCAGATAGCTGAGTCGGCTTGTAACTGCGCCTTCGGTTGTTCAGACCCGGCAAAGCCACAGGATTTTGTCTGCAGATCTGCAGAACCCAGGGAATAGATATTACGTTAAGAATCAGCTTAACGTGCGGATACATATCGAGAATTCAACCTCCCGCCAAAATTTCAGGAAATTGTGTTAACTTCTTGTTAACTCTAATTCTCTTGCAGCATCGCTAGAATCGTGCGTTATCATGAGACGGCATAAGCGCGTCTGACGCTTGCAAACCGTCTTGAACCTGAGGTTAAAGTGAACGTGATCGACAGGCACATCAGTAGAGCAGCAACGTCTGCACATATCACGCAGCGCGCTGAAGCGCTGTCTGCGCGACTCCGTGCGGTCGGTGAGCGCGCCTTTCCGCCAACAGCGCAAAAGTCGCTTCGCTCATTCACGTCTGGCGAAGTTGCCGAGATAGTTGGCGTGTCTGATGGGTACCTGCGCCAACTGTCGCTGGATGGCCTTGGCCCCGCGCCGGATATTGGCGCGGGAGGACGGCGCTCCTATACCTTGGAGCAGATCAACGAGTTGCGGCGATACCTCGCTGAGGCGCGTCCGAAAGAGGCTGGGCGATTTTGGCCACGTCGTCGTGAAGGTGACAAACTTCAGATCATAACCGTCGCAAATTTCAAGGGAGGGTCGGCCAAAACGACCACCTCACTTTATCTCGCACAGGGTTTGGCGCTACAGGGTTACAGGGTTCTCGCAATCGATCTCGATCCTCAGGCTTCGCTTTCGGCGATGTTCGGGTATCAGCCCGAGTTTGACGTTGCCGAGAATGCCACCATCTATGGCGCAATCAGATACGACGACCAGCGCGTGCCGATGAAAGATGTGATCCGTTCGACCTACTTTACGGGCATCAGCATTGTCCCTGGCAATCTCGAACTGATGGAGTTCGAGCATCAGACGCCTCGCTTCATGCTTCAGAACCGAGGTCGGCCAGAAGATCTGTTCTTCAGGCGTGTGGCGAGCGCAATCAATCAGGTTGAAGATGAATACGATATCGTTGTCATCGACTGCCCTCCTCAGCTCGGGTTTCTAACCATGGGGGCTCTCAATGCCGCGACGGGTATGATTGTTACCGTTCACCCACAGATGGTGGACGTCGCGTCCATGAGCCAGTTTCTTCTCATGACGTCTGATCTTGTATCCGTCATCGAGGAAGCGGGTGGTAAGCTCGATTATGATTTCCTAAGGTTCCTTGTTACTCGCCACGATCCGCGAGACGTCCCTGAACAGGAAATTGTCGGTCTGCTTCGCGATGTATTCGGAACTGATGTAATGGCTGCTGCAGCCTGGAAGTCGACTGCAATCGCCAATGCCGGTTTGACCAAACAATCGCTCTACG
Organism: Agrobacterium vitis; assembly: GCF_014926405.1. Classification (NCBI taxonomy): domain Bacteria; kingdom Pseudomonadati; phylum Pseudomonadota; class Alphaproteobacteria; order Hyphomicrobiales; family Rhizobiaceae; genus Gillisella; species Gillisella vitis. The sequence goes on along the minus strand of NZ_JACXXJ020000003.1, from coordinate 1,287,357 downwards.
AGCTTTCGCGTGGTGCTGTAGGTCGGTCGACTTACGATCGCGCCATGGAATCGATCAGCGCCGTGAACCATGAAGCTGTCGGCTTAATCAATGACGTGTGGGGCAGGTGATCATGCTCCACGGTCAAGAAAATCAATCGTTTAGCTTGGTGTCAGCTGACGACACGACGTTATTGCCTCTACATGGGCAGCGTTTTTATCGGGGAGACCAAAGATGAGCAAACGAACTCAATCAGTTCGCAATCTCTTCGCTGCTGGGCCGGATGTGGTGCCCTCGGCCGAGACCCGCCAACCAATGCAGCGTGTAGCGTCGGGCGCGGTGCGGTCCTTGAAAGACACCTTCTCGGAAGTTGAGAGAGATTACGAAGAACTCAAGCAGCGGGTTGCGGAAGGCGCTCTGCCTATCGAGCTGGATCCCTCACTTATTGACCCCTCTCCTTTCTCTGATCGTTTTGCGGATCAGGATCCCTCCGCTGTCGAAGCACTCAAAACCTCGTTCCTGGAGAATGGCCAGGAAATACCTGTCCTCGTTCGCGATCATCCGACGGAGACCGGCCGCTATCAGATTGCCTACGGCCATCGCCGTGTGCGCGCTGCCAGCGAACTCGGCATCAAGGTAAAAGCTTACGTCCGCGAGCTAGGGGATGACCGCCTCGTTCTTGCACAGGGCATCGAAAACTCCGCTCGCGAGGACCTTACCTTCATTGAGCGTTCGATGTTCGCTCTCAAACTCCAAGACGGTGGCTTCGATCGGACACTCATTCAGACCGCTCTCTCAGTTGATCGTCAAGAGGCATCGAAGCTCATCAACGTAGGCCGCGCGGTTCCAACATGGCTAAGCGAAGCGATAGGAAGAGCTCCGAAAATTGGTCGACCTCGGTGGCAAGAGCTTGTCGATGTGCTGAAGAGCGAAGGCGCGGAAACCAAAGCGCGCAAAGCAATGAGGGACAGTTCTTTCGGCCACAAGACGTCTGATGATCGCTTTATCGCAGTGCTTCGCGCCATTAAGGCGATCGATAAGCCGGTTTCCGTGAAACCCCATGCCCTTATCGCAAAGTCTGCGGATGGGTCCGAGATCGCCACTCTTGCTGTCACAGGTAAGGTTTGCAAGATCCAAATTGATAGAGATAGAGACGAGGCTTTTGCCAAGTTCGTGATGGATCGTATTCCCGATCTTTACGAGAGCTTCCGGCAGAGCGCGTCCGGATCTGAAAGTTAGAGAAGGAAGAAACCGCAAAAGAAAAAGGCCCCCAAACGTTGCCGTCGTGGAAGCCTCTCTCATTGGTCTAAGCAGCCCGAGAATCGCATTTCCATGAATCCTAGTCAAGAGTCTTTGGCACCGTTTTGGTGAGCGGATTTCTTTTGCCGATCGAAAGGTGAAAGAAAAATGCAAAATGGAAGTGTAACGACGCCCTTCGGGCGGCGACCGATGACGCTTGCATTGGTCAAGGCCCAATTCAAGGTATCCGAGATTCGAGAGGGAAAGTCTGCGGATAAGTGGAAAGTGTATCGTGACGTTTGTGACGCGCGAACGCTTCTTGGCTTGCGCGATCGAGCGCTTGCCGTACTCAACGCCCTCCTGTCATTTTATCCCGAGACGAAACTCAGCCACGATGAAAACCTCGTGGTCTTTCCGTCCAATGCCCAGTTGATCGCTCGAGCAAACGGTATCGCTGGGACGACCCTGAGAGAGAACCTGGCAGTGCTGGTAGATGCAGGGTTGATCAATCGCAACGACAGCCCCAATGGCAAGCGCTACGTGAGGCGTGCCAAGGACGGTGCTGTCGAGACAGCTTATGGGTTCAGTCTTGGCCCCTTGCTTGCAAGGTCGGAAGAATTCGCCCTCATGGCGCAACAGGTTGCCGAAGACGCCCGACGCCTGAAGGTTGTCAAAGAACGCACGACTATCGCCCGCAGGGACGTTCGAAAACTCATCACTGCTGCGGTTGAAGACGGCGCGGCTGGGGACTGGGCGATGATCGAGGCCGCCTATATCGCAGCAGTAGCAAGGCTGCGGACAGCCAAATCGAAAACGGACTTCGAAGCAATCCTGGACGAATTATCGCTTTTGCGGGAAGGTATTCTCAATATACTGGAATGTCAGGTTTTTCCCGAGAAATCCGGCACCAATGATAGCGATATCCGCGAGCACATACAGAATTCAAATACCGACTCTATATCTGAACTTGAACCTAGCACCGAAAAAGGCAAGGGCGAAAAGACGGAGAAAAACCTTGAGCGTCGTATCGAGACGCTCAAGGTTTTCCCAATTGGATTGGTCATGCGTGCGTGCCCTGAAATTGCGGCCTATGCACCTGGTGGCGAGGTGCGAGGGTGGCGAGACCTGATGTCTGCCGCAGTTGTTGTCCGTTCCACTTTAGGTGTAAGCGCGTCCGCCTATCAGGATGCCTGCGAGGTTATGGGCGCCGAGAATGCGGCCGTCGCGATTGCTGCGATACTTGAGCGGGCAGGGCACATCAATTCGGCTGGTGGATATCTCCGCGACCTCACGTCCAGAACGCGGCGCGGTGAATTCTCTCTGGGGCCAATGCTGATGGCGCTTCTCAAAGTCAATTCAGTCGGGGCAATGCGGGCATGAAACAAGCAGAACAACTGCGGATATGTGACGTTTCGGCAGATTCGCGTGCTGTCGTCAGCTGACAACATACTAAGGCATTGATTTTACACCACTTGGAAAAATAGGCTGACCGGGATCGTCGAGACCGGGTGACGTGGTTTAAGATGGTCAAGACGCGTCAGGGTTCGATGAGCGGAGTTTCTGAGCGGATCGAACTTTCCGAGAATGCGAGGATAGTGCCGGTGGCCTCGCTCGGTCAGTCTAAGGGCAGAATATCCGAGTTATGACTGACCAGCGTGAAGCGACTGCCGGCAAGAAAAAATTTACCTCCCCCATTGCACTGGGCAATGCCGCCACGCTTTGCCAGCTGAGACGTAATGGGGTAGCTTCTGGCCGAGCCGTGTTCCACGGATCGCCCTGGCTACACTGACCAGCACATCCCGGCAGTGATGGTCGCCGAAACAACATTGTCAGAACTGGTCGCGCCCGCGATACGCCTGCGGCGATTTTGACTATCGATTTTACCAGTCGGCTCATCCCTCGATGAGCTATCCGGGTTTTCTGTCCGGCGCCAGCCTGCATGGACTGACGGAGGCTGCGCGGCAGCTTGGACTCGGACGCTCCACCGTCTATCGGGAAATTCATCGGCTGTGTATCCAACGAGCCTGCTTTCGTTGCAAAGTCACATAAAAGCCGCAACGCCGCAGCTTTCAGCTTAAGGATGCGACAAAGGACTCCAATTCGGATCGATCATTTGTTATCGCTGTTGTTGAAGAGCATTGGCGCATCGAGGTAGACTTTGCCTAAGTAAATACCGGTCTCAATCCAGTTTCACCCGTACTGCCGGATAGCAACATGCTGTCGGCGTATGATCATGTTCATCGGGTGGTGGCAAGAGACCGGTTTGGCATTGTTACAATGTGCCATGTGCAGCTCCGCTGTCTCAGCTCTTCAGCCGCCCAAAACATCGCCACGCCGTGCCCGCAAGGGTTTTCTCATGCACCATCTTGGTGGACTTCCGAACGGAAGACCAAGACGATATGTGCAATACACTTCGGGTCCGATGGACCCCGATTCCCCAGACGGCTCCCCAGCCTTGGATTGCGTGCAGCGGATGTGGGGGCCTCAGAGCCTTCCAATCCAGCGGCAAAATCCGGCTCAACGCCAATGGCCGCAAGCTTGATGCGTGGCTTATCTACAAGTGCCTGATCTGCG